>JAJDAH010000234.1 GCA_029261965.1 Polyangiaceae bacterium | reverse complement strand
CAGCACGCCGTTCGCCACCATCGGCATCGGCAAGTTGCCCGCGACTCCGAGGGTGACCGCGGCGATGACCAGCGCCGTCGAGCTCACGACTTCGAGCAAATGCGGCCAAAGGGCGCCGAACCCGATACGGTGGGCGACGCGCTCGTCGTCGGGATCGTCGAAAGTGCCGAACAAGTCGAGCATGCCGAAGGTCGCGACAAGGCACCCGATGCCGCCGGCCAGAACGCTCCATCTCCAGCGGCCGTCGAGGCACATCACCGTGAGCGGTGCCAACACCCCGAGGGCGATGGCGAGGGCGCCACGTTTGATCCGCATCGGGTTGCCGGGCAGGCTCACATCTTCGTCGGTCTCGCCGTCGCTCTTCGGCGACCCGCTCTTGGGTTCGTCCGACGGTTTTGCATCGACCGGCGCCCCATCGACCTCGTCATCGACGGCCTCCCCCGAATCCGACGCGCGGTCGGCGTCCGCGCCGGCGGACTCCGGAGCCGACTCGCTCTCGACGGGCTCGTCGACCGGCTCCTTTTCGCCGGCGGACGGGGAGTCGGGCTGGTTCTTGTCGTTGCTCATCGCGGAAAGGGGTGGACCAGCGTAAAGCCGCGATTTGGTAGCAACTTTAGCGGCTGTTGCCCATAGCAGCCGGCAATCGGGCTCCTCGGGCAAGCGGCCTTGTCACAGAGCCCGCTTTTCGGCATCACTCGGGGGCTCGTGCCCAGGAAGAACCTCTCCTTCGGCGCGGCGGCGTGGGTGCTCATGGCCGCGCTCGCCCCGGCCTGCGGTCCGCCCACCGACCCGGTCACACCCCCGTCAGCCGGATCCGAGCCCGAGGCGCCCGCCAAGCCATCGGCGCGCGACGGCTTGCTCGAGGTGCTGCGCACCGTCGAACGCGGAGATCCCCCTCTCGCCGCGTTCGCCGAAAAGCAGAGGAAGACGCTCGACCGCCTCGTTCAAAACCTCAGTGAGGGCGACAAGGAGCTGTTGATCTCGCGCGGTGCGAAGGCGCGGCCCGTGAGCCACCTACTCGTTGGAGGGTCCTCGCCAGACGCGCTGATCGCCATCGCGCGCGGCTCGCTCGACGAGCTCACCGGGCTGTTGGCGGCGCGCGTGCTCCTCGACCCGCCGACCTGGGTCGAGCCGATCGCCGAGATGAAAAAGCGCGCGGCGAAACACTTCCTGCGCGAAAGCGCCATCGCGGTGGGGGCGGACGACGGCCCGTCGCTGGCGCTGCTCGATGACATCGATCTCGCTGGGCTCGTGCTCTATCGAGACGACATCGTGCGGGCCGCCCGCGCGCTCGGTGTGGAGATAGAGCCGACTCCGGATCGAATGCTCGCCGCCGCCGATGCCGCCGCGTGGGATCTCGACGTGGCCGCCGCCAGGGCGTGGGAGGCGCGCGTTGCGGCCGACGCCGAGGTGTCCCCGGATCGTCGCGCAAAAACCCAAAGAAACATTCGAGCGGCCGAGATCGCCATCGCCGCGCAAAAAGTGAAAGAGCTACCGCTCGAAGAAGCCATCGGTGTCGGTCGCGCGCTTCTCTATCTCGGTCGCCCGAACGACGCGCTCGCGGCACTGAAGCCGCACGCTTCCTTGGCGCCAACTCACCTCGCCGTCGCCACCTCGCTCGGTCGCGCGCAAACCGGCGGCACCGTTTGCCCGCGGCTGATGGGGCGCGCGCCTCCTTCGCTCTGCGGCTTGGCTTGGCGAAGCGATCCCGCGGTCGCCGAGGCGTTGAAGGTGATGGAGCGCGCGTGGGCGTCGGGCAAAGGGCGCGATCCCGAAGCCGCCGAGCGCTACCTCGGGCTTCGGCACGTCGTGCCGTCGATGTACGGGCTGATGCGCGGCCCAGCCGGGGGCTCCGGTCGAGACGTGATTCGCCAGTGGCTCGACGGGTTCGGCAAAGCGTCGCGGGAAGCTAGCGGCCTCGCACCGTCGCTCGCCGGACTGTCGCTCTGCGTCGATGCGTTGGCCGGGCTCTTGCGATTCAGCATGGCGCCGCCGAGCGAGCAGCCGAAGATCCGCGCGGAGCTCAAAGAAACGATCGGCGCGCGCGCCCGCGAGCTCGGAAAGAAGGATCCGAACGACCGCATGGTGCAGGCCGGCGTCTTGGCCGCCGGGGCGCTCGGCTCGCGCTCGGGAGACGTTGGGCCGTATCTCGCGCTGCTCCCGAAGACCGTGGCGCCCGGAAACCGCGTATCCCGCGCGTCGCTGTCGATGCTCGAAGCGGTGGGCAACGAAGATCGCCAACTCGCCGACGAAGCCTCCGCGGAGCTCATGAGTGCCATCGCCGAGCAAAACCCGAGCGACGAGCGCTCGCGGGTAGTCCTTCTGATGGCGGAAGCCACCGCCGCGCTCGAACCCAAGCCGCGTTCATGGGACGTGCTCAGCCAGGTGGGCAGTCAGCTGGCGGAGGGCGCGTCGCTCGAGCTCCGGCTCCGGGGGGCCATCGACGCGGCCGGAGCGAGAGCGCGTGGGGGCGATCGAGCAGGAGCGGAGAAGGGACTCGAAAAACTCGTCGTCGCGCTCGGCAGCGATCCCTCCGCCGCTCACGAGCCACTGTTCGCGCTCGCGCAGAGCTATCTCGTCGTGCTCCGGGCCGAGGGCACAAAAGGAGCGGAGCTCGTCGAGTGGCGAAAGAAGCTCGTGGGTCTCGTCGCGAAGAACGATCGCTTGCCCGATAGCATCGCGCTCTGGCGCGAGCTCTGGATCGCCGAGCTCGACTATCGGCACGCCGTCGGGCGTTGCGGATTGGCCAAGCACTGCACGGTGGCGTCGGAGAAAGCGCGGACCGACGCCCACTCGCGAATCGACAGCGGTCTCGGAACAGCGGCGGCGAAGATCGCGCGGCGCGGCACGCTGACGACCGCCGGCGCCCAGCTCAGCTTTCGCTATTCGGATCTCACCGGGCTCGAGCCTGTCGTCAGCTTCGACCCGGCCTTCCTCGCCATCGAGCTTCCGAAGCTCAACGACGAAAAAAAATGACCACCGGCGCTGAAAGCTCTCGGTTTCTTGTAGATCACGGGCCGCCGTCGTTGCGTTCGACGACGGCGCCTTCGGCTATCCATCGGCGAATCAAGTCGCGTTCCTCGGTCGGTCGGCGGCGGGAGTTCAGCGGCATCGAGTTGCCGCACGGACCGAAGGCGACCGGGGCGCCGTTGCACTCGAGGCTCGTTCGGTTCTGGCAGCCGTCCATCTTGAGCATGAGGTAGCTCCGCTCGGAGCTTCCGGGTTCGATACGACGGATCTGTGGAGCGGCCTTCGCGGGGAGCCACAGCTGGCGAGCGATCTCGTCGAGATCTCCGGGTTCGAGACCAGCGCGCAGGTCTCCGAGGAAGAGATCGCCGGGCGGCCTCGTGCGACCCTCGTGGCACAGAAGACCCCCGCAGCTCCGGAGAAAGATCGGGACGACGTCCTCGGCGAAGCTCGGGGAGGCGCCGGCGGCGTCGAATTGCTCGCCGGGCACCGGGCACACTGGTGGGTCGAGTACCGGCGCGCCGGCGTCGTCGTTCGTCTCGCGGGCGGAGGAAGAACACGCGAGCATGAGCGCTGCGCCGCCCAACGCCGAAACGACCGCGCGGCACGTAGCGGCGCCCGTAGAGCGGGACATGCCAGGCCGCGGTGGGCGCGCGGGAAAAGGAAAGCTCTTCATCTTGCGCGCGGGGGCGCATCATAGCGCCGTCTCGCTCACGAGGCCGAAAAGTAGAGCGTCCACCCCGCGTGCACGACGAGACGCACGGCAATGACCGTCAGCACCACCTTGTAGACGATGACAAAAGCCCGTTCGCTCACGCGACCGAGCAAACGGCTGCCGAGGGCCGTGCCGGCGACGACGCACACCGCGAGCAGCGCCAACATCGGCACGTAGGCCGCGAACGCGAAGCCGACGGTGCCGAAGACGACGATTTTGGCCACGTGTGCGAGCGACTGACTCGCGGCTTTCGAGCCGATGAGCTCGAAGCGGTTGAGTCCGAGGCTCAGATAAAACGGCGCAATCAGCGGGCCGACGGCGCCGAGGGTTACATTGAGCATTCCCACGACCACACCGAGCGCCAAGAAGCGGTGCGTGGGATCGAGCCTGGCGCCCGGGTTCGCGCTCGCAAAAATGCCCGGCAGCCACGTGGCTACGAGGACAAAACATCCGATGGCGGCGCGGGTCGCATCCGGCGGTAGATCGCGAATCAAGTAGATCCCCAAGAAGCCGAAAGGCACGAGCGGCAGGGCGTAGGGCCACACGATCGACCAACGTACCGATTTGCGCTGGATCCAAGTGCGGCTCCCGTTGGCGACGAGCTGCACCACGGCGTGGAGCGGGATCGCGACCAGCGGCTCGAGGAACACGAGCATCACCGCGAGAAGCACGATGCCGCCGGCCATGCCGACGATGGCGGAGAGAATCGAGGTGATGAATGCGGTGGCGGCCAGAGTCAGGACGACCGTCGGGTCGCCAAAATCGAGTGGGAGCTGCCAGGTGGCCATCGCCCTCTTGGAATAGCGCGCTTCGAAGCATGCGAAAATTGCATTCTTTTGATAGATATCATGCGTTATACGCATGACATGGACCTGCTCCTGTCCCGATCGCTGTTGGCGGTAGCCGAACACGGCGCGATCAGCGAAGCGGCGGTGGCGATTGGGCTTTCGCAACCGGCTCTCAGTCGTCGCATCCATCAGCTCGAAGAAGAGCTCGGCGGAGAGCTGCTTCGGCGAAGTGGCCGGGGCGTCGTTCTAACGGAGCTTGGCCGGCTAGCGGTCGCCGAGGGCGGCGTGCTCGTCGAACGGTACGAACGGCTCAAACGCGACATCGCCCAGCATCGTGATCTCGAAGCGGGCTCGGTTCGCATCGGGGGCGGCGCGACGGCGGTCTCGCAGCTCTTGCCGCGAGCGATCGCGGCGTTCTTGCGCTCGCACCCCCAAGTGCGATTCGAGGTTCGAGAGGAAGGGAGCCGCGACGTCGAAAGCTCGGTGCTCGACGAGCGAGTCGAGCTGGGCATCGTGACGCTCCCTCTTCACGCCGGGGGATTGTCCGTCGGTCGGCGGTTTCGAGATCGCATCGTGCTCGTGGCGGGCCGCGGGCATGCGCTCGCGGGGTGCGGTCGCGCCGGCCGCGCGGACATCGAGGGCGAGTCGATAGTGGCGTTCGAGGCGGGCAGCGCCATCCGGCGCATCATCGACGGCGCGCTCGCCGAAGCCGAGATTCGGGTCAATGTGATGATGGAGCTCCGCAACATTCCCGCGATGCTCCAGATGGTGGACGCGACGGGCTCGCTCGCGTTCGTGAGCGAGCGTTGTGTCCCCAAGAGCCGAGCCATCCGCGTGCGCGGTCTCGGCATCTCTCGCGAGCTCGGGTTGGTGTGGAAACGCGAGCGCGATCGCTCCCCCGCGGCGCGCGCTTTCTCGGAAGAGCTCGGCAAGACCTGAGACCGAGCTGCGAAACCCGGGACTACTTCTTGAGACGAGCCTTGAGCTCGGCCATCTCCCGCTCGATCTCGAGATCGTCGGCGGCCGCCTGCTCCGCCGCGGCAGCCGTGCGGGCACGCTTCGACTCCTCGTCGGAGACCCGTTTTTCCGGCAGGGAGGGAGCCACCCTCGTTTTAGCCGGCTGCTTTTCCCCCGCGATGGCTTCCGTGTCTTCGTCGGAGCCCCGCGCGCGGCTTTTTCGCCATCGGTACCGCCCATACAGCGCGCCGAGCATGATGAGGCCCAAGAGGAAGAACCACTGCCAGTAGCTCAGCACCATCCCGACGACGCCGAGCACGAGCAAGAGCCCGACCACCGAGTAGACGACGAGCTTGGTGCGTCGGCGCTTGGCGAGAGCGGTTTGTTCGGCTTCTTTTTCCGCCCGCTCCTCGTCGCTCGACAACACGTTCTCGATGGCGCGTTTTGCCGCGCTCCGCCCGGCCGCGATCGCGGCTTGGCTCGTGAGATCGTCGGTGACGTCCTTCAGATCGGACATGAGCGTCGCGAGCTTATCTCATGCGGAGCCGTGGTGCGGGACTGCGGGCCGCTGGGAGTGCCCAACCCCCGAGCGGCGCGCTAGAATGTGTTCATGAATCTTGACCTGACGCGCCCCAGTCTCGCTTTAGTGGCCTGCCTCCTCGCCGCCGGGTGTTCTTCCAGTACCGGCGCCGACGGCGCGGGGGGGTCGGCAGGAGCGGATGGATCCGGAGGCAACGCTGCGTCCGGAGGTATGGCAGCGACGGGTGGCACCGCAGCGACCGGCGGAACCGCAGCTACCGGCGGCGCTGGCGGCTCGGCGGGCGCGTCGGCGACGAGCGGGGATTTCCTCTTGCTCAACTACAACGTCGCGGGCTTGCCGGAGATCCTCAGTGGATCGAACCCCGAGGAGAACATGCCGTTCATCGGTCCGCTTCTGAACGACTACGATCTCGCGCTCGTGCAGGAGGACTGGCTGACCCCGGATCCGAATCCGTTCATGGATTTGGGGCTCCGCGTCTATCACGAGATCCTGGCGGCGGACGCGACGCACCCGTTTCAGTCCGAACCGGCGCCGTTGCCCCTGGGCGCTGACATGACACGACCCACCGCGCTGGTGAGTGACGGGCTGAATCGCTTCTCGCAGTCGCCCTTTGGTCCGGTCGATCGACAGCGGTGGACGGACTGTTTCGGGGACCAAAACTCCGGGGCGGGGGACTGCCTCGCGACGAAGGGGTTCAGTCTCGCGACCCACACCCTCGCCGACGGTGTCGAAGTCGACATCTACAACCTGCACGCGGAGGCGGGCGGCGGCGCGACCGATCAAGCGCTCCAGGTGGCGGACTTTCAGCAACTCGGCGACTACGTCGTCGCCAACTCCGCCGGCAAAGCCATCATTTTGGCGGGCGACATGAACCTCCACACCGAAGAAAACGAAGACAAGGTCATCTGGGACTCGTTCCTCGCTCAGACTGGGCTCATCGACGTGTGTGCCACGCTCGACTGTGGAGCCGATGTCGACCGTATCGAAAAGCTGGCTTACCGCAGCAACGACTCGCTGACCGTCGAGCCGACGAGCCACGACTTCGAGCGAATGAAGTTCGTCCGCCCGACCGACGGCGCACCGCTCAGCGATCACCCCGCGCTCGCCGTGCGCATTGCTTGGTCGGTGAACCGCTAGCCGCGAGACCCAACCGGGCTGCGGTGAGCTTGTGCGTCATGGGGGCTCTGGCACTCTAGCGCGGCAGCATCAAGGGCAAGCGCTGAGCGCTCCGGCCACGTCCGACGGAATCGACGGGCAGTCACCTATGGCGGAGAAGTACGCTGAGTCGCACTCCTGGGTGGAGCTCGGATCGGGGCAAACCAGGTTCACGCGCAGGCACATGGTGTACTCGCGTTGCAGCCGCAGCTCGCACTCGATCGCCATGCCGGCGCCCGTGGGATCGAGCCCGAGCGCGTCGTCGATGCAGCGCTCTTGCTCCGCGCTCCGTTCGAGGGGGGCATAGGAGAAACGGCAATCCGCCCTAGATTCGAATCCGTTTTCTTCGAAGCAGTCGCACACGATCGCCGCCTGGCGATTGCTTTCCTTTTCGAGCGTGCGAAAGGATTGGGCCACTCCGCCGTCCCCGCACGAGACCACGGCCAACGCCGCCAACGCCGCCACGCTCACCACCGGCGCAAGAACGCTTCCCATGCCCGGAAAGCTAGCCGGTCCAGGGGCTTCGGGCTATTGCCCGGCGTCGCCCAGCTCGTCCACGAGCGCTTGGGCTTCTTCGAGGCGTCCGGCTTGATGGGCTAGCGCGGCGCGCTTCTCCCGGGCTTCGGCGACGACGTCTCCGGGGGCGTTGTCGACGAACTTCGGATTGGCGAGCCGTTTGTCGAGCCCTTCCAGCTCCTTTTGAATCTTCTTCTTCTTGCGCTCGATGCGGTCGCTCTCGGTGGCGGCGTCGACCAAACCCTTGAGGCCGACGAGAGCTTCGACGTCTCCGGCGACCGCGAGCACGGATCCGCGCGGGCGCTCGGCGCCGGGCGCTTCGATGACCGGGTCACCATCGGTTTTCACGAGCGTGGCGATGAAGCGACTCTGGGATTCGAGCAGCTGGCGCACGTCGTCGCTCGCCGCGCGCAATCGAAGCGGGATCCGCGCGCTCGGGTGCACTTCGTGCTCGCTCCGAACCGTGCGCGCCGCGCCAATCGCGCTCATGACGATTTTCATGTGCCGTTCGGCGTCGGCGTCGGCTTTTCCGTCCGCGCTCGAGGGGTAGCGAGCGACGGCGATCGAGGCGGGGCTCGAATCGGAGCGCGGCACCTTCTGCCAGAGCTCCTCGGTGATGAACGGTCCGAAGGGGTGCAGCGCTCGAAGCGCGGTCTCGACGACGTGCGCGAGGGTCTGCCGGGTTTCGGCCTTTTCCGCGTCGGTGCCCGACGTGAACACGGGTTTGCTCAGCTCGAGGTACCAGTCACAAAACTCGTCCCAGAAAAACTGGTAGAGCCCACGCAGCCCTTCGTCGAGCCGAAACTCGTCGATGCTCTTCGACGTCTCGTCCACCACGCCGGCGAGACGCGACAGCACCCACCGGTTGGGCAATAGCGCGGGGGAAGCGGGGGGTTTGCCGTCGTTCTGCACTCCTTCGATGTGATCGAGCGAGTAGCGGACCGCGTTGTAGATCTTGTTGCAGAAGTTCCGGTAGCCCTCGACCCGAGCCGGGCTGAGCGCGATGCGCTTGGCTTGAGGCGAGTAGCTGCAGAGCGTGAACCGGAGCGCGTCGGTTCCGAACGCCGGGAAACCTTTGCCCATCTGCGCCGTCGACGGGTAGGCCTTGCGAAACTTCGCGGTCGCTTCCTTTGCGGGCGCACCCGGGAGGGCTTTTTCGGTCACCGTCTCGAAGGTGGCACCGGAAATGAGGTCGAGCGGGTCGATGGTGTTGCCTTTGACCTTGCTCATCTTGGCGCCGGTTTCGTCGACGACCATGCCGTGCAGGAGTACGCGTCGGAACGGTACGTCCCCCATGAAGTGCAGCCCCATCATCATCATGCGCGCGACCCAAAAGAACAGGATGTCGTAGCCCGTCTCCATGTCGCTCGACGGATAGAACTTCTGGAGCGCGGGAGTCTTCTCGGGCCAGCCGAGGGTCGAGAAGGGCCAGAGCCCGCTCGAAAACCACGTGTCGAGCACGTCGGGGTCGCGTTCGAGCTTCGAGCTACCGCACTCGCTGCACTTCTCGACGTTCTCGTCGCGCGTGACGGTGATGTGGTCGTTGTCGCAGTGCCACGCGGGGATCTGGTGACCCCACCAAAGCTGCCGCGAGATGCACCAGTCCTGGATGTTGGTCATCCAGTGCTCGTAAGTCTTGACCCACTCAGCGGGGATGATTTCGGTGCGACCGTCGCGCACGGCTTCGAGCGCCGGCTCGGCGAGGGGCTTGGTTTTGACGAACCACTGGGTGCTGATCATCGGCTCGACGATCGTTCCGCACCGCTGACAGTGCGGGAGCTGGAGCTTGTGCTGCTTGCTCCCGCGTTCGAGGCCCTCGGCGGCGAGCTTTTGGCGAACGGCCTTGCGCGCTTCTTTGACCGTGAGACCCGCGAAGTCGCCGCATTTTTTGCTGATGGTTCCGTCGAGCTCGAGGATGCTGATTTCTTCGAGCCCGTGGCGCTTGCCGGTCGCAAAGTCGTTGAAGTCGTGGGCCGGGGTCACCTTCACTGCGCCGGTGCCGAACTCCATGTCGACCAGGATGTCGTCGGTGATGACGGGGATTTCACGATCGACGAACGGGTGACGGAGCTTCTTGCCGTGAAGATGCCGATAGCGCGGATCGTCGGGGTGCACGGCGACGGCGGTGTCACCGAGCATCGTTTCGGGGCGGGTCGTGGAGACGACGAGCTCGGTGGCGCCGGCGGCCGCATCGGCGTCGACCACCGGGTAGGCAAAATCGTACATCGCGCCGTTCGCTTCTTCGTTTTCGACCTCGAGATCGCTGAGCGCCGTCCGGCAATCGCTGCACCAATTGATGAGCCGAGTGTCGCGGTAGATGAGCTGGTCTTCGTAGAGCCGAACGAACGCCTCTTTGACCGCGATGCCCATGTCCGGGTCGAGGGTGAACTTGCTTCGCCCCCAATCCATCGAGCAGCCGAGCGCGCGCATTTGCTCGGTAATGCGTCCGCCGCTTTCCTTTTTCCACTGCCAGACTCGGCGCACGAATTCTTCGCGGCCGATGTCGTGGCGGCTCAGTCCCTCGCGGCGAAGTTGCCTCTCGACGACGAGCTGCGTCGCGATGCCCGCATGGTCCATGCCCGGTTGCCAGAGCGTGTTTTTTCCACGCATCCGGTTGTGCCGGATGAGCACGTCTTCGAGCGTGCCCATGAGGGCGTGGCCCATGTGTAGCGAGCCGGTGACGTTCGGCGGAGGCAGCACGATGACGTAGGTCTCGCGCTCGTCGGACGCCTCGTCGTTCGCTCGAAAGACGCCGGCATCGATCCACGATTGGTACCAGCGCGGCTCGACGTCCTTCGGCTCGTATGCCTTCGGGAGATCCACCATGGGTCGCAAGCCTGAGGCGCGGTCGCGCCTCGCGCCAGCCTCAGTCGCGCGTCAGCCGAGCGATCTCTTCTTGGATCATGGTCTCGGCGATGACCGGAACCACTTCCCACACGACCTGCTCGATGACTTCACGCGAAATGGCGAGCACGCCGTTGACCTGATCGGGGGTCAGTCCGAGCCCGGCGAGCTTGTCGGCGAGCTGTCCGTTGCCCGCCGAAGCCGCTGCGGCCGACGCCACCGCGGCCGGAGCCGGAGCCGGAGCCGGTGCTGCGGCGGGAGCGGGTGCCCTCGGTGCGGCGACGGGTGCCGGGGCCGGGGACTGAGCCGGAGCGGCCGGCGTGCCGGGCATCGTGTGAGTTCTCGCCGGAGCCGTGCTGGCGACGCGCGGCTGCTGCGGTGTGGCCGGCGCTGCTGGCGGCGTGCCGAACGACACGGTTTGCGCGCGCGGCTGCGCAGGTGCCGGAGGCCGCGCGACCGGAGCTGGAGCGGCGGCTGGAGCTGGAGCGGCTGGAGCTGCAGCTGGTT
Source organism: Polyangiaceae bacterium (assembly GCA_029261965.1). Taxonomy (GTDB): domain Bacteria; phylum Myxococcota_A; class Polyangia; order Polyangiales; family Polyangiaceae; genus JAJDAH01. The sequence goes on along the minus strand of JAJDAH010000234.1, from coordinate 17,851 downwards.
TGGGTGCGGCGGCGGCAGCTTGAGCCGGGGCGCCGAGCACGGCGGCGACCTTGTCGAGCAACTGCTGGGTATCGAACGGTTTGTCGTGGTGCTCGTCCGCGCCGGCGGCCGAGCCCTTGGCGGCGTCGTAGGGCGCCTGCTTCGAGCTCAGGATGATGACGCGCGTGCTCGGCGACTGCGACTTGATCTGCTGGCAGAGGTCGTAGCCACTTTCGTTCCCGAGCCCGGCGTCCACCAGCGCGATCGCCGGAGCATCGGCGAGCTTCGCCAAGGCGTTCGCCGAGTTGTCGGCCAAAACCGTGTTGAAGTCTTCACCCGCGAAGGTGATTTCGAGCACCTTGCGCATCGTCTGGCTGTCGTCGACTGCGAGCAGCGTGGTCGTCACAAACCCTCCGACATTTCCCGGGAAATCGGTTGCTAACTATCGGGGCGTCCCCGGAGGCTGTCAAGGAATTCGCCGCGTTGGCACTTCTCGGCCCCAGGAGTCCCTCGCCCCGCGAAAGCGGCTCTTATCTAACGATGAACCACCGAACCCCGGCGGTGACCTCCAGGTGGAAGTGATTGAAGTGGGGCCGATCGTAGTTGGGGGTCAGGATGCTGTGGAAGAGCCGGGCGTCGGCGGCCTCGCAAACGATGCTCCGAAGCTCTCGCGCCTCCTGGGTCGCCGGGTCCGGGGCCACCGCGCCCGGACCGCAGGTTTCTGCGCCGATGCGACCGTTGAAGTGGTCGGTGACGACGAGTTTTTTACCGCCACGTTTGCGCAGCAGTCGGATGTCCACGGCCAGCCCACCCGGGTGCCTCCGGGCCACCTTGCCCTTGGGCCACTTTTTCGAAGGGGGCCGATAAGCCGAAAAAATTCGGACCTCCTCGATGTCGTGCACCCGCAGCAGCTTCGCGAAGTCGTCCAGGGCGAGCACCAACCGGCAGTCGAAGATTTCCCACGGCACCGATTGGCGCCGTTCGGCAGGAAAATCCGTTCGGAAGAGCACCGTGCCGATTGGCCCGGTGAGCCTCACGGGCACGAGCACGCCTCGAGCCTCTTCCACCACCGTGAAGGGGATCTTGCGGCGCTCGAGCTCCGCCAGGCACCGCTTCGGTTTCATGTTTGCGTAGTGGCTCGCTCGGGAGTCCGCGGCGTCCGCTGGGAACTTCGCAATCCCGCGGCCGGCCAGGGCCGGCCCCAAGGTCAGCGTCGCCATCGCCGCCACGGCCAGGATCGTCGGCGTTCTCCTCACCAGGAAAGCGCTACAACACTGGCGACCACTGGGCAAAAACGCCGGCGCCCAGGCCCGACGATGACGACTCGTTGACGCTGCTCGTCCGTGAGCCCAAATTGACTGAACGAGTGAGCCAGCTGAATAAGCGCGCGCGGTCGATTCTGTACGCGGTCGTGACCGACTACACCGCCGCCGGCGAGCCCGTGGGCAGCCGCACGCTCGCCAAGAAGTACGGATTCGATCTGTCCCCCGCGACGATTCGCAACGTGCTCTCGGATCTCGAAGAAGAGGGGTATGTCACGCAGCCGCACACGTCCGCGGGGCGGGTGCCGACCGAAAAGGCGTTTCGACTGTTCATCGACACGCTGATGCGTGCGAGGCAGCTGTCGCCATCGTTTATTTCGAAGATCGCCGAGCGGTTCGACGAGCTCCCGCCGGGCGCGGACATCTTACGGGAAACCGGCCGCATCCTGAGCGATCTGACCGGCGTGGTCAGCGTCGTCGCACCATCTCGTCTCGAGAAGCGAACTCTGGTGGCTCTGAGATTCATTCCGACTCGACCAGGCGAGCTCTTGAGCGTGATCGTGCTCTCCGACGGTACCGTCCAGAACCGGTTCATCACCGTCGAGTCGTCGTCGAGTGCCGACCTCGAGAGCGTGCACAACCTGCTGGCGGAGATTGTCGAAGGTCGCACCATGGCCGGCGTTCGCGAGGAGTTGCAACGCCGCGCCGGCGAGGTGCGTGACGAGCTCGCCGGACTTTTGCAAGCGAGTCAGACTCTCTTGGACGCCGCGGTCGAGGGGTCGGTGCGCGGTGAGGGTGTCGTGATCGAAGGACAAGCCCGCGCCCTAGCGAGACCGGAGTTCGCCAGTGCCGAACGAGTCCGTGAGCTGATGGGAGCCCTCGAAGAGAAGGAGCAGCTCGTCGTGCTGCTCGACCGCACGATCGCGTCCGAGCGTGTCCAAGTGTTCATGGGTGAGGACACCGATACCCTCGCCGGGATGTCGCTCAGCGTGGTTGCCGCGCCCTACCACGAAGGCGGTCGACCCGCGGGAGGTCTCGGCATCATCGGTCCGACCAGAATGGACTACGCGACTGTCGTCCCCTTGGTGGGAGCGACGGCGAGCGCGGTGAGCGCTGCGCTTTCGCGGAGCGGTCGAGACTTGTCGTCCACCGAGCCCCCCCCGAGTAGCGAGCCCGGGGACGGTGACGGAACGATCTGATAGGCTCGCGCCCGATGGCCGGACCGCCGCCGCTGCCCGGGGCCGACGCTCCTGAAAACCCGCTGGATCGCGCCATCGCTCTGCATCTGGCGGGGGACAACGAAGGCGCGCTTCGCTGGGCTGCCGCGCTCGTCCAGAGCGAGCCGGGCGGGCCCGCCGCGAGCTTCGTGGCCGCGCGGGTGCTCGGGACGCTCGGCGCGACGAAGGTGGCCGTCGAGGCGCTCGAAGGATGTGTCACCCGCTCGATCGATTCCGGCAATTTCGCCCTCGCCGTTGCTGCTTGTCGGCAGCTGGAAGCCTTCGGCGGGGATGCGACGCCGAGGCTCCAAGCCGTAGCCACCGTGTTTGCCAAGGGCTCGCGCCGCCTTCAGGAGCAAGGCGCGGCGCCTCCCAAGATGCCGGGCCAACACGATGGTTTCGCTCCGCTTTCCGACTCTGTTGGTGGTGCAGCGCTGCTCGACCAGGCCAAGATCATTCTCCAGAAGGGTCGTGAAGCGCTCGATCGCGAGGTCGACTCACGTGGGGCACCCCCAGCGCTCCGGCCGCTGCCGCTCTTCTCCGCGTTGTCGACCTCCGGCCTTCGAGCGATGGCGGGCGCGCTGCACGTCGAGCTCGTCGGAGCGAACCATCGCGTGGTGCAAGAAGGCCAAGAAGGGGACTCGGCGTACGTGGTCGCCCGGGGTGAGCTCGAGGTGAGCCGCGACGGCGACGATGGACCCGTGCGGCTCGCCCGTTTGGGCAACGGAACCCTCTTCGGAGAGATGGCTCTCCTGTCGCGCTCGCCGCGGAACGCGAGCGTCACCGCGTGTCGGCCGAGCATCATTCTCACCGCAACGAAGAGCGAGCTCGATCAGATCGCCGAGAAGAACCCGGAAATCGGGGCGGAGCTCGCGGCGTTTTGTCAGCGCCGCATGGTGGAAACGCTCGTCCGGTCGAGCCCGCTGCTCCGCGCCGTTCGCCACCGCGAACGTTTTGCTCTGATGCAACGGTTCGGCACGCGGGTTTACGAGCCCGGCGCGACCTTGATCCAGCAGGGGGAACGCACCGACGGCCTGCATCTCATCGCGAGCGGCTCGGTGCGGGTGGTGCACAAGGACAGCGACGGCGGCACGGCGATCACTTCCCTCGGCCCCGGAGAGTCCGTTGGCGAGGTCGCCGTCGTGCTCCGGCGCGTCGCCAACGCCGACGTGGTCGCGGAGTTCCCCACCGTCACGCTGATGCTGCCCGACGGAGAATTCCTCGCGGCCGCCAAGCAGTATCCGGAGTTCTTGTCCGAACTCTACCTCATCGCCGTCAAACGAGACGAGGAGACCGCGACGATCGCCGCTCAAGACGCGACCGAAGTCGATGACGCGATCCTCGTTTGAACAACCCGCGGGTCCTCCTGACCAACCGCGGGAAACCCTGATTTTCGGGCGTCAGCGTGGGGCGGAGCTTCAGACGGCTGCGGCGCCAGCCCGATTCAATAACGACGGGCCCGGCTTGACCTGTGCGACGTCGAACGCTAAGCCGGCGGCATGACGCCTCGGAATTTCGTTCGCATTTTCAGCACTTTCGTCGCGGTCGTTGCCGTCTCTCTGTTCTCGCGGGCCGCCGCGGCGCAGATGAAGATCGCGGTCATCGACACCCAGCGCGCGATCATGGAGACCGAAGACGGGCTCCGCGCCCAGGCCACGTTGAAGAAGATCTTCGACAATCGGCAGCGCGAGCTCGACCGCAAGCAGTCGAGCCTCCAGAAAGAGCGCAGCGACATCGAAAAGCAGAAGAGCGTCCTGAGCCAGACCGCGCTCCAGAAGCGCGTCGAAAAATGGCAGGCGGACATGGTCCAGCTGCAGCAGGTTTTTGTCGAATACAACAAAGAGCTGCAGAAGAAGCAGAACGAGCTCACGGCGCCGATTTTTCAGAAAGCGATGGGCCTGATTCGTCGTCTCGCGACCCAAGAGGGTTACGACATCGTGGTGGATCGCCAGGCGGTTCCCTACGTGCGTAGCGATCTCGACGTGACCGACCGCCTCATCACCATGTACAACCGCGGCGCCGCGCCTGCTCCCCCGTCACCGAAGGACAAGAAGCGGACGAAGCCGACGGGGCCCGGCGCGCTGCCGAGCCCGCTCAAGGTCCCGGGCGTCAAAGCCCCCTGACTCGAAACGCATCGATGGCTCGCGGCGTCGAGCTTTCGTCCCCGGTGAGCGTCGTCGCACTGGCCGCCGAGCACGGCGGTGTGCTCGACGACGGGCTCGATCAGGTCGTCGACCGCGTGGCGCCTCCGGCGCTGGCTGCCGCAGCGTCCGATTTGCTCGTCGTGACTCACCCGCGGGTGGTGGACGACGCTCGACGCGCTTCGGGCGTTTTCATCTGCTGCCCCGAGTTGGCCGATCGGCTCCCGCGGGGTCGCCGCTGGGTTCACGAAAACGTAATGTACGCGGTGGCCGGCATTCTTCCCCCGAACGCCGTCGACCTCGAACGATCTGAGCGAGGGTTCGTCGAGGCTGGCGCCGAGATTGGTGACGATGTCGAGCTCGGTCCGGGTGCCGTCGTGCAGTCGGGCGCTCGAATCGGTCCCGGCTCGAGTATCGGACCCTACGCCGTCATCTACGGGAGCGCCCGCCTCGGGGCTCGTGTCATCGTCGGCGCGCACACCGTCATCGGTCGACCGGGTTTTGGCTGGGCGGTGGGCCCCGCGGGCGCCCTTCGGCGAATTCCGCAGCACGGCGGTGTCGTCATCGGCGACGAGGTGGAGATCGGGCCGCACTGCACGATCGACTCGGGGGCGTTGTCGCCAACCGAGCTCCACACGCAGGTCAAGCTCGATGCCCACGTGCACGTGGGTCACAACGTGAGCATCGGCGCGCACACTCTCGTCGCCGCTCAGGCGGGGTTCGCCGGCTCGGCGTCCATCGGTCAGCGGGTCGCGGTTGGAGGTCAAGCCGGCATCGCCGATCACGTTCGTGTTGGAGACGGCGCGCGCATCGCGGCGAAGTCGGGAGTCATCGCCGACGTGCCCGCCGGTGCCGTGGTCGCAGGCTACCCCGCGGTGCCTCGCATGCGCTGGCTCAGGGCGTGGGCCAAGCTGCTCGGACGACGGGCGACGCGGTCACGGGGTCGCTGAGTTTGTTCGATTTTGCGGAGAAACCGCCCCGGCCGTGGCTCAGCCCCGCGGCTCTGCTATGGGCAACGGACCGATGAACAAGCGCGTCAAGATCGAAATCCCGAAGATCCTGGAGATCTTGCCGCATCGGTATCCGTTCGTTTTGGTCGACCGGGTGACCGAGATACACCCCGGAGAGAGCATTCGGGGACACAAGATGGTCAGCACCAACGAGCCGTGGTGTCAGGGACACTTCCCCGGCCGGCCGATCCTGCCCGGCGTGCTGATCATCGAGGCGCTCGCTCAGATCGGAGGCATCCTCGCCTACGCGTCCGAGCCGTTCGATACCCAGAGCAGCCTCATGTACTTTCTCGGGATCGACAAGGCGAAGTTCCGGCACACCGTGACCCCGGGAGATCGCCTCGATCTGCTGGTGGAGGTGATGCAGCACCGTTCGAACGTGTGGAAGCTACGTGGCGAGGCTACCGTGGACGGCACGCTCTGCGCCCAGGGCGAGCTCTTGGCTTCGATTGTCGACCGAGACGAGTGATCTTTCGTGCCCGAGATCCATGACACGGCTGTCGTCGACGTCGGCGCGGAGCTCGCCGAGGACAGCAAAATTGGACCGTTCTGCCATGTCGGTGCGCATGCGGTCATCGGGCCCGGAACCGAGCTCGTCGCCCACGCGACCGTGATGGGGCCCACCCAGCTCGGTGCGCGCAACGTCGTCTACCCCTACGCGACGCTCGGCGCGCCCCCACAAGATCGCTCGTGGGCCGGAGAACCGACCGAGCTCGTCGTCGGGGACGACAACGTTTTTCGCGAGCAAGTGACCGTACATCGCGGAACCAAAAAGGGCGGCGGCCAAACGCTCATCGGTTCTCGATGCTTGTTGATGGTGGGCGCGCACGTTGCTCACGACTGCCGCCTCGCCGACGATGTCACGATGGTCAACCTCGCGACGCTCGGCGGCCACGTGGTGGTGGGCTCCGGGGCCATCATGGGCGGGCACGTCGCGGTCGCGCCGTTCTCTCGGGTCGGAAGAATCAGCTTTCTCGCCGGCGGAGCGCGGGTCGAAGGAAACGTGCCACCATTCGTGATCATGGGTGGCGATCGCGCCAGAGTGCGCGCTCTCAACAGCGTCGGGTTGAAACGAAACGGTGTGCCGGAGCAATCCGAGCGAGCTTTGCGGCGCGCGTTTCGCATGGTGTGGAAGAGCAAGCGCCCGATCGCCGAGGGCGCGGTGGCGGCCCGCGCGGAGTGGGGCGACGACGCCTTGGTCGGCGAGCTTCTCGACGCGTTGGAGCAGCCATGACTCGTTGGCTCGCATGGTTTCTGGCTCTCGCGCTCGTTCTCGTCGCGACGGCACCGAGCGCCAAAGGCAAAGGCAAAGACAAGGACAAGGATGACACGCGGCCGAAGATCCACGTCGTCTACCCGGGGCAGCGCCTCGCTTCGATAGCCAAGCGCTATCGGGTCGACCTCGACGTGTTGCTCAAGGCCAACGGCATTCGGCGAACGACGAAGATCAAGCCGAAGCAGAAGCTCGTCATCCCCGGGCCCGCGGACAAGGACGGCAGCGTGGCGCTGCGCTGGCGCTACGCGGGGTTTCTCGAAGGCAAGTTCCCGCTGAAGAAGAGCAAGGATTCGAAAAAATCCGAAGACTCGGCGAGCGACGAGCCGCCCCCATCGAAAAAGGAACGTGGGCCGCCGCCGGACGAAAGCCCGAAGGTGCACGTGGTGCAGGCGGGTCAACGGCTCGGCTCGATCGCCAAGCGCTACCTCGTGGGGGTCGACGCGGTCTGCTACGCGAACGGAATAGAACGGCGCGATCCGATTCAGCCGGGGCAGACGCTGCTGATCCCCGCCCGCGCGGATTCCGATGGTTACTACGCGCGGCAGGCACGGCTTCGAGGTTTTCTCGCGGGCTACGAGAAACACGAGACCAAGAAGCGCAAAAAAGAGAAGAAGGCGAAGGGCAAGAAGCACGCGCGCTCGTGGGAAAAGTACGAGAAGAAACCTTGGAAGCGCGGCTACGTGCACCTCGTGGGCTACGAAGAGTCTTGGAAGGGCTACGTCATCGGTCCGAAGGGGCGGGTTCTGTCCGGCGCTCGGAAGCAGATCTCGCGCGTGCTGAACTCGACCGGCAAGCGCCCGCGGATCAGTAGCCGCCTAATCAGTCTAATAGCCAAGGTCAGCGACAAGTTTGGTGGGCGCCAGCTCCGCATCGTCAGCGGCTACCGGACACATTCCCATTCGTCGACCTCGCGCCACAAGTCGGGTCGCGCCGTGGATTTCGCGGTGGCAGGCGTGCCGAACACCGTGCTTCGCGACTACGTGCGGACCTTCGGCAACGTCGGGGTCGGCTACTATCCGAACTCGAGCTTCATCCACCTCGACGTGCGAAGCGCCAAGACCTACTGGATCGACTACTCCGGACCCGGAGAAGCGCCGGTGTACCAAGACCCCAAAAAGACCGCCGGGCCGGACAAGTAGCTTTGCCAAAACGGATCGAGATGACGGGGGACGGCGTCACCCTCGTCGGGGACGCGCGCGGCAACCCCGAGGCACAGGCGGTGCTTTTGCTTCACGGCGGCGGGCAAACCAGGCACGCCTGGGGTGGCACGGCCGAGGCGTTGGCGGGCGCCGGCTTCTACGCCGTGGCGCTCGACCAGCGCGGGCACGGAGAGAGCGACTGGGCAAAAGACGGCGACTATCGACTCGAGCGTTTTGCCGCCGACATTCGCGCGGTCGTGACCGAGCTTGGTGCTCCGCCGACTCTCGTCGGGGCGTCCCTCGGCGGTCTCGCCGCGCTCCTGGCCGAGGGGGAGAGCGAACGGCCCGAACTTCGTTCGCTCGTTCTCGTCGACGTCGGACCGCGGCTCGATGCGACGGGGGTCGACCGTGTCATCGGGTTCATGAAGGAAAAAATCGACGAGGGTTTCGCCACCCTCGACGAGGCGGCGGACGCCATCGCCGCATACCTGCCTCACCGGCCGCGACCGTCGGACACGAGCGGTCTGAGTAAGAACCTTCGCCTCGGCGAAGATGGTCGCTACCGCTGGCATTGGGACCCGAAGTTCATGAGCGGCGAACGGCACACGAACGCGACGAGCATGACCGATCGACTGCTCGACGCGTCGAGGCGCCTCACCATCCCCACGCTGCTCGTGCGTGGGCGGATGAGCGACGTGCTGAGTGAGGAAGCGGCGCGCGAGTTCCTCGAACTCGTTCCGCACGCCGAACTCGCCGACGTGCGCGGCGCCTCGCACATGGTGGCGGGGGATCGCAACGACGTGTTCACCGACGCCGTCGTCGGCTTTCTCGCCTGCTGAGCCGGAGGCACGGCCTTTCGGTCGGGCGCCTCAGGAGCTCTTCGTGTCGAAGAGCTCGTCGAAGACCTTGTCGAACTCGTCTTCTTCGCCGATGGGTCGTGCGGTGCTCTGCTCCGGACGGCTCTCTTTCGGCGGAGCGAGGGCGGCCATGCGCTCCTTCACGTCGCGGTAGCCCGGATCCCGTCGCGAGATGAGCCCGAAGTAGTAGAGCGCCTCGTCGTTGTTGCCCTTGAGCTCGTAGATGTTGCCGAGGTCGTAGTAGAGGCTCATCTCCTGATCGATGGTCTTTTGCTCGGCGTGCAAACCCTTGATGAACGCTTCGGCGGACTTGTCGAGGTTCTCTTGTTCGAGATGGATCATGCCGACCATCGCCCAGCACATGCATTCGCGGCTCGGGTCCTGCGCCGCGACCTCGAACTCGGTGATGGCGTCGGGCAAGAGGCCCATTTCCTTGTAGGCGACGCCGAGATCGTAGTGGGTGGCGCTGTCGCCGTCGGCGACTTCTTTGCTGACCCCTTCCTTGAACTTGGCGAAGACCTGGTCGACGTCGACTTCTTCCGCCTGGCTCGCGAATGCCGGGCGTTGCTCGCCGACAGGCGCGTCGGGTTCTTCGAACTCGTCGAGCGCATCGAGGGACGCGGCGATGTCGAAGGAATGATCGTCTGGGGCCGGCTCGCTCATCGGCGCGCCCGCGACCTCGCCCTCTTCCTCTGCGGGGACCCCGAGTTGCTCCTGGATCTCTCGGAGTCGTTCGAGCAAGAGCGGGTGACCCGGCGAGCGCTCGAGCTGATCCTCGATGATCATGCGAGCGTCGTCGAGCAAGCCGCGCGCTGCGAAGAACTCCGCTTCTTCGAGCACCTCTTCGACCGCCGAAGCGTCGTGTCCGGCCGGAGCCGGTGCGGCCACCGGAGCTGCCGCGGGCTCGGCGATCGCCGTCGGCACCTCGTTGTCCGCGAACGACGGAAGCGGGCCATCGGGCTCGGGCTCGACGTCGAGCTCTTCGATTTCCCCGACGCTGTCGTCGTACGGCTCGCTGTCGTCGAGTTCGGCGTCCGGCACGCCGAGGCCGAAGCTCGGTAGCGGATTTTCGCCGAAGGGGTCGTCGACGGCGTCGAGGTTGACGCTTTGGTGCTCGCCGCTGCCCATCGCCTGAGCCGCGTCCACGCCTTCGAGGTCGTAGGACGGAAGCGGCTCGTTCGGATCGAAGTCGCTGGCCACCGGCGCCGCTTCGATGTTCGTGCTCGACGGATCCTGCTCCACGTACTCGTAGTCGTCGACGAGAGTCGGCTCGCCGTAGTCGGTGGCGATGGGTTCTTCCGCAGCAGGAACGACCGCGTCGAGCTCCTCGAGCATTTGGAGCGCGACGGCGTGCTCGGGCTCCTGTTCGAGCACGGAGTAGAGCACCGCTTCGGCGTGGTCGTTGTGACCGTGGTCGAGATAGATGGCCGCGATGGTGATCGACTCGCCGATGGCACCGTCGTGGTCGCCGGACTCGCTCAGCACGTCGCGGAGCTTTTCTCGCACCTCGACCGAGCGGGGGTCGACTTCGAGCGCGATTTGAAGAGTCTCGGTCGCTTTGGAATAGAGCCGGAGCCTCCGGAAGCTCTCGGCGTCGACAATCGCCTTTCTCCCGTGCGCCGCGGCGTCGAAGGACTGGGCGACCGAGCTGAGCTCTTCGGCCACCTCGACGTCGGGCTCGACCACGACGACGTCCGGCGAGCTCGCCATCACCTCGCGAGCTCGCGTGGGCGCTTCGCTTCCGAAGGCGTCGTCCGGCGGAGGCTGACTCGGACGATTCAGCTCGAACGGCGCTTCGCTAGACTGCGCGTAGTCGTCCACCATTTCGAGCTCTTCGTCGGTCACGCTCGCGACACTGGTTTCGACTTCCGGTGGCGGTGCGATGGACTCGGCGCCGATGTTCGCGAGTGCTCGAACTTGCTCGTCGTTCGGAGCCACCGCGAGCAGGTGCTCGACGACCTGCTCGTACAGCTCCTTGTTCCCCTCTTCTCGGGAGATGCGCCCCATCTCCTTGTAGACTTCGAGCGCCTTGGCTTGCTGACCGATCGCCGTGAAGGCCTGACCGAGCAGGCTGAGGGTATCGAGGTCCCGCGAGTCCGCCTGGAAGCAAACTTGGAGCTTGGCTAGCGCCTGCATGCCGTCTTGCTGCGAAGAGCTCCGCTCGAGATAGAGCTGGGCGGCCACGCGGGCGTATTGGGGATCCTGCCGGAAATGCAGAATGCGCTCCAAGACCTTGAGCGCGTCGTCTCGCCGATTCATCCGGATGAGCAGCTCGGCGGCCGACCAAAAGGAGTCGATCGCTTCGTCCAGGCTCTGAATGCGGCAGCACGCTTCCGCTAGGCGGAGATGGGGCAGCGGGTTGCTCGAGTCGAGCTCCACCATCTTGCGGAAGACGTCGATGGCGTCTCGGTCGCGGCCGGCGCGCTGGAAGCGGGTGGCGACCTCGTCGTAGGCCGCCAGGGCGTCGCTCGTCAGCCCAAGTTGGGTGTAAATTTCCGCGAGCTTCGGGACGATGTGTCCGTAGCGATCCGCCTCGTTCGGAGCGTGCTTCTGGATGAGCTCGCGGATCTGCTTGTAGACGGCGATCGCTTTGAGGGCGAAGCCCTGGGAGGCGTAGTACTGGCCAACGCGGTCGTAGGTGGCGATGGCGTCGCCGTACGCCTCCATGCGGGACTGCAGATCGCCGATCTTGAGCAGGGTCCGCGCGTCATGCGGGTCCTGCTGGATGATCTTCTGGTACTCCGCAACTGCCCGGTCGTACTTTTTCTTGTCGACGAACTTCTGGGCAGCGTGGAGTATCTTCTCGCGGTCTGTGGGCACGCGTTCCTAAAAAGGGTAGCAGGACTGTATACTTGACGCTCTCCGGGAGCGCCAAATCGTACGGGATAACGCGGGGTTCGATCAAGGAGGCCGGCCGGAGAAGCGGCCTGCGACGTCGGGTCGATTCCGGGCCGAAAAACGCGCCTGCGGTTCAGTAAACCGCCCCCGATCAGAAGGGTTCGAGCATCGCGAAGAACGCCGCGGCGGTAGCGGACACGAGCAGGATGACGCTCAAAGTGGGTGCGATACCCGCGTCGGTCTTGTTGCCGGTGGCCATCTTCTTCGCCCGTGCGCCGATGACGTGGTGGAGCGCGATGACGATCAAGGCGAACAAGAGCTTTCCGTGCATGAACTTCGTGGCGACGAAGTAGCGGTCGATGTCGAAGACCAGGCGCAAGACGCCGGCGGCAAACGCGATCACGAACGCGGGAACCGCCAGCTTCTTGTAGACTTCAGAGGCGATCTCGCCCCGGGTGACGGCGTCGCCGCTACGCGCGGCCAGAATCATCGCCACCGCCAGAATCGATCCTATCCAGACGAGGTTGGCGAGAACGTGGACGAACTGGATGAGGGGCGAATACACGCTCTCGGTCCTAACCCGGGCGTCTGCTCGCCGGCAACCGATCCTCCCCCTTGGGGAAATGCGGCGCGCGTGGGCGGACGGTTCGTTGTCGGGCCAGAAGGCTATCGCGAGCGTTCGGGATCGAGCGTTTCGGCGTCGAGCTTGGCGAGGCGCACTGCCTCTTGGATCGTGGCGAGCTTCGGGTGACCGGGCCAAAGGCGGCGAGCGATGCGCAGGTGGTCTTCGCCGAGCGAGCTCTCTTGCATTCGGCTAAGCGCGACGGCGATGTTCGCGTGGGCGCGAAACGAGCCGGGATGGCGGCGGAGCGCGCGGCGATACGATCGCACCGCTTCGCGCTCATCGCCTTGGCGAAGGTGCGCGTTTCCGAGCGCGACGTCGGTTCCGACGTTCCCGAGCAGTGAGCGGGAGCGCTCGAGCTCCCGGATGGCGGTGGTGTGCTCGCCGTGTTCGAGCAGGTCGAGCCCACGCTCGAGCGCGGCCCAACCCGAGCGGTCGTCGATGGTTCGAGCGTGTTCGAGCAGCGCGGACCGTTCGGCCGGCGGCGCCGTCCGTGCGGCGCTGAGCGCGCGAGTGCCGAGCCAGCTCCGAAGCGCCGGGGTCGCCGAGACCGCGCTCACGACGAGCGCGGTCGCCCACACCATCCGCCTGGAACGGCTCTTGCCATTCGTCAGGACGGGTAGCGCGGGCACGGTGACTCTCGGGCCAACGGCCAGCACCAAAACCACGACCACCACGAGCGCGGGGACCTTGAACGGACTGTCACCGCTGGCGCTCACGGCCAGCGCCACGAGAGCGGCGGCGCCGGCGGGCCACCGCGGTGCCACGCGGACCATGCCGAGCGCGATGGCCGAGGCGAGCAGGAGCGCGCCCACGGGACCCGTCTCCACGAACGCCCCGAGCCACGAGTTGTGTGCCGATGTCGCGTTGACGAATGTGCGCGACGCCTGCGCGGGATCGAGCGACGCGAGCATCGTCCCCTGAGCGTCGAGGTAGGCGTGGCCAAAGTCGCCGAAGCCCGTCCCCCAGGGGAGGTGCCCGAGACCCGCCGCGGCCGACGCGCGCCAGACCCAGAACCTTCCGCTGAGAGAACCCAAAGCATCGCTACCGTCGAAGAGCGACGGGACCCCGTTGAAGGCGACGCTCGACGTCGCCGTGGCCACGAGCGCGACGCCGACGATGCCGTAGCCGGCCCGGTGGTGGCCTCGCGAGAACCACCAGGCGCATCCCACCGCGACCGGCAACGCTACCCACGCGACCCGTGAGCCCGCGGCGAGCCAGCCGGCGAGCTGGACCACCGCCGATGCGACGATGAGCGACCAGGCGCCGCGTTGTTCTTCGAGCGCGCGACGCGCCGCTCCGGCCGACGGGAGGAGCGTCACCGCCAACAGGAGGCCGAGCCAGTTGTTGTTGCCCATGCCGCCGTGCCGAGCGATGCCGTCGGCGCCCATCGACGCCTGGGCGAGCAGAACGAGAGCGGCTCCGCCACCGATACCCACGCAGGCGATTTCGGCGAGTCGCCGCGCGTCCGCGCGCGGCAGGCTGCTGCCGACGACGCCGAGCACGGCTGCGGTGACGAGGAGCGACATCTCGGCCGTCCCGGCGCCCGACCCCCACGCGACGCTCGCCCCTGACCAGGCGACGAACCCGGCGAAGAGCGCGACGGGCCCGGTGACCGAGACTCGTCGGCACGAAGCGACGCCGGCGGCACAGGCCACGATGGCGACGACGGCTAGCAGCACTCGCTTCGGATCCACGGCGAGCGCCGCCGGGTCGAAGGCGAGCGCGCCGGCAATGACCGCGATACCGAGCGTCGTGCTCGACCGCATCTCAGCTGCGGGAGTCGAGGAGCGTGCGCAGGCGGTCCCGCGTGAACGGTCGCCCTTCGCGGGCCAACGCCCGGCGCATCACCCAGGTGAGCTTCTTGGAGCGCTGTCGTCGGAGGTACTGCGCGGCCAACTCTCGCTCGCGGGTCGACTTCGACGCCAGCGCGTCGAGGAACCGAAAAAATCCCTTCTCTGGGTCCCAGGCCAGCAACACCGCCGCGGCCGCCATCGCGAGATCCTCGTGGCCCTTTGCCCGTCGGTCGAGTTCGGCAGCGAGCACGGCGCGCGCTTTCGGCTCGGTGATCGATTCGAGCACGCGAACCATCAGCGGCAAGTAGGTCACCGGCGCGTTGTCGAGATCTGCGAGCAGCGCGGCGGGTGCCGTGGCGTGGCCGAGGCGGGTGGCCGCGGTTCCGACGTGCAAGCGGCGAAACAGGTCGTCGGACTTCAGCTCGTCCGCCACGCGGGTCGCTGTCGCGTCGTTGCCCACGTGTCCGAGCAGGTCGGCGCTACGGTGCACGAACCGGTCGCGTTCGGTGGCCAGCGCCTGGTCGTAGCTGCTCGTGGCGATCGCGAGCGCGCCCGCGGGCTTCTGGCTCCCGACGAGATTGGTCAACTCGAAGCGCCCGCGTGCCCACGACAAGAGTAGTCGGCCGGGAGTGTGCGGATGTTTGTTGCGCTCGAAGAAACCCTTCACATCCGAGTAGCGGCAGCGGCGGGTCTCGTAGCAGAGGAAAAGATAGTCCCGCACCCGCTCGTCATCCAATCGACCGAGCTCGATCGCCGCCCGCTTCTTGATGGGTGAGCCCGAGCGAGAGTTGGCCAGAGTGCTCGAGAAGAGCTTGTCGTAGATGAGCGCGTCGTGTTTGCCCTTGCTGAGCTGATTGATGGCGTAGATGGCTTCTTGGCGGATCGAAGGATTGGGGTCGTCGGCGAACTTTTCGAGCTTCGAAATGCCCTTGTCGGTGCCGAGCTTGCCGATGGCGACGATGGCGCTCGTGCGAACGAAGTCACTCGCGTCGCCCAGGCTTCGTTCGAGAATCGGCAACCCTTCCGGGCGGCGGACGTCGCCCACCACGAACGCCGCGTTGAGCCGAATGATCGCTTGTTTGTGCGCGGCGAGCCCGTCGATCGCCTTGTAAAACGCTTTGGGGTCGAGGCGTTCGAGAGCGAAGCCGATGTTGTTGAGCATGCGAGCTTCACGCACTTTGGGGAGGTGGCCGAGAAGCGCACGGGCGGCTGACTTGTCGCCGATTCTGCCGAGCGCGTAGACGGCCTTGTTGCGAATCTCCACGTTCTTGTGATCCATCAACGGTACGAGCGGACGAACGAGCGCAACCTCGCGGATCTCACTCGACGCCTCGGTGGCGGCGAGCACGAGCGCCTGGTTGTCGCTCCGAAGCGCGTAGACGACGTCGCCCACCAGGGTGGCGCGCGCCATGAGGTGTCGGCTCCTCCACACCGCGCGGAACAGGCGCGATCGCCGGTCCGGCCCCTTGGCCATCGCCCGAAGCTCTCGCCGAAGGAAACGAACCGCGTCGTGGCTTCCCATGGCGCCGAGCGCGTCGATGACGTTGTTGCGCACCCACTCGGTCTCGTCCTCGCGTTTGTAGAGCTTGATGAGCGGGGCGAACGAGTCGGAATCCGGCATCGTCTCGAGAGTCCAGGCGACCTCGTGGCGCACGCTCTCTTCCCAGTCTTCGAGCGCCGAACGAAGGGTGGGTAGCGCGCTCCGATCGCCGATCTCTCGGAGGAGCTGGATGCACCGAACGCGAATGCTGGGGTCGGCGTTGTCGCTCACGCATCGCTCGAGCGGCTTCGTCGCGCGCTTGCCGAGATTGAGCACGTCGGGGCTACCGGGCATTTCGCGCGACGTGACGTTGATCAAGACGGAGGGATCCGTCTTCATCTTCTTCAACACGCGCTTCTTCGCGGCCCACGCGGTTTCTCCCCCTTGAAAACCAGCGCTCGCTTCGAACGACACGCTCAGTAGCGGTGCGAGCGCTACGGTGCTCAGCGCCAAGGTCACCCAGTGGCGACCGAATCCTCGATTTTTCATGGCTTTCGCTCCTGAACGCGGACAGACGAATCTCGCACGGCCTTCAACACATCGGCGCGGCCGGCGCGACTCGGGAGGTAACGGATGACAATCACGCGACCGGCGCACCCTTCGGCGTCGTCCCATTCGACCAAATCGATGGCTCGATTCTCGTAGAGCGTGAGGTCGAATTTTTCCTCGCAGCTGCTGGTGTTTTCGAGGTCGACGACGAGCCCGAGCTCTTCGCGCGTCTCCCCCGCGGGGACGGGAGTGTCGTGACCGCCTACCGCGGGTGGTTGACCGGGCGCGGTGCCACAAGCCGCGACGAGCAGACACGCGGCAAGACTTGCGGCACGACTCGTCGAAGATAGACCCGGCACGCCCTGGCCAGCTTGTACGCGCCGGCGGCCCGCCCCATTCCCCCGATGTCGTTTTCCCAGGGTCATCGAAGCTCTTTCTGCACGCGCTGAACCAGGTCGTCGGCTGCGCCGAGCAGCGCCTCTCGTCGCTTCTCGAGATGGGCGTCGCCGGGCGGGATCGGGCTCAAATCACCGAACAGATCGTCTTTCGGCGAGCGCATGGCGCCGGGATGATGGCAGCTGTTGCAGCCGGTGACCCCGGCGTCGTGTTTCACGAAAAAGTGCGTTTTCGGCGGCGGCTCTTCGAGCTCGGCGGGCTCGAGGCGTCCGGCGGAGCACTCGACGCGCTCGACCGACAGGTGCGCCACACACGCACTCGCCCCGGGCACGAAACCGCGCCGCAACTCGACCCGCCCGACGACCGACGTCACCCGGGCCTTCCACTCGGTGTCCACGGCGACGAGTTGGCTGAAAATGGCCGCGATCTTCGGGGTGCGCACGGGTCGGAAGGCGCGCGTCGCGTGTTCGACCTCTTCGTGAAAAAGCGGCACGTGGCGGGTCAGGCGATCTTGCCACGTCCCCCGAGGTCCGATCCAATCCTCGAGGTCGTCGAAGGGCTCGTCGCTTCCGAGCTCCGACGGCTCGAGGCGCGTCTTTTCGAGCAGCCTAGCCGCCGAGGCGCCGAGGCTCATCCCCTTGCAGCGGTCCGCCCGAGCGAAGATTCTGAGCGCGGCGTTGTTCGCGACGATTCGAGTACGCGTTTCGAGCGACGAGGGCCCCTCGGTCAGGGCGAGCGCCACCGTCTCCTTGGCTTCGCGGCAGGTCGCGCCGTTCGGCGAGTCGTGGGCCGCGGAAAGGAATGCCCGACCGAGCTCGTGCAGTTTCACGATGTGGGAAGGTGGTGATTCGCATGTTGGACTCGGCACTGGACGGAGCGGTTCACACTCGTACGGGACATCCGGCGCGATCGGCTTCGCCGCTGACGCAGGCGGGGGCGCGCTCGGCGGAGCGGCCGGCGCCATTTTCGCCGATGTCATCGCCGACGCCGGCCCGGGATCAGGCGTCTTCTTCTCGTCGCGGCATCCGATGACCGCCATGAGCGCTGCGATCGCGAAGATCGGCTGGCGTGTCGCTTCCGCCACGCGGGCCTTATGCCACAACCCTGCCCGCGAGGCGGCGCGAGCACCCGCGGATCCTGGCCAGAGCGTCGTTCGCGCTAGTCCGCTGGATCTGTGATTGCTTACGAAACTCGGCGGCCCCTCCGGGGCGAGGCCGCCGAGTTTCGACGGCAAAAGGCACAGATCTGATCCGTGTCCCGGTTCTTTCCAGAGTGTGGTGGACTCCTGG
>JAJDAH010000233.1 GCA_029261965.1 Polyangiaceae bacterium | reverse complement strand
ACCTTCGCGGTCACCTTCACCTTCACCTTCACCTTCACCCTCACACTCACCCCCACCCTCACCCTCACCTCCACCCTCACCTTCACGTCCACCTCCACCCTCACCTTCACGTCCACCGGCCGCGAGGCGACGCGCAGTGGTGTCTGCTCTTCTCCGCGCGTGCCGAGACCGTTGCCGCTCCGCCCCTGCGCGCTAGGCCCCGATGGCACCTGCTAGATCTTCTGCGCTATCTGTTCCCGACCTTCGAGGAGACGCGCCCGTTTCCTCTCCGTGGGCCTCACCCACGATGACCTCGAGAAAGCATCCGTCCTCGAATGCATGACCGTTGCGACTGACGACGACGAGTGTGCGCTTCTGAGACTCATCTCTGGACTGGTCGCGATGTCGGGACGGAGAGCAGCGCGGGCCACCGAAAAGTAGCGTAGGCTCCTCTGATCCGTGGATGAAGAAGAGCGACGACAGCACGGAGGACGCCCGGCCGAGCGCCGGTTCGAATGCCGAGGGGTCCGACGCCGAATCGGAGTTACCGAGCGGTCCGAACAGTTTGTCGGCGGGCGAGCGTGTCGCTTCGCTGCCCGAGGAAGTCGAGCCCGACTCGAAGGCGGTTCCGAGCCCGGCGAGAGCGGTGCCGAGCCCGGCGAGGGTCGCGAAGAAGCCGTCGGCGACTGAGACTCCTGCGCCGGACACCCGCGAATCGCTGCTCGTCGGAATGAGGCAGCGCCGTACGACGCTCCATGAAGTCGGGCAGGTGGCGCAGCGTTTGAGCGTGTTGGCCCCTCGCGCGGCGGACGCACGTCGCGATGCGCGTTGGATCGTTCTTTCTTTTGTCGTGGGGCTCACCGTCGCGTTGCTCGTCACGATGGTGTTCGCCGGGGGCACCTGGAGATTGGTGCTCGGGATCCTCGGCGGCACGTGCGCGGCCGCGCTGGCTACCTTCGGTGCGTTGCGCGGTTTGTCTCGACTGGCCGCCCGCGGCGGGGCTCGCGAAATCCCGGGTCCGGCGCTTCTGTGGGTGGGCGGCGTGGTGGTGGCCGTGCTTGGTGGCACGGGCGCGTTCACTTGGAGCCTCTCGGCGGCGACCGCGCCTGTGGCCGAAAGATTGGTCGTACCGACCGAGGTCGTCGAGAAAACCGCGCCCCCGAAAACGGTTCGCGCAGACGCCAACATCAAACGCGGCCAACACGCCCCGGTGCGCAAGGGCGTGATCTACGTCCCGCCCGGTTTCGACTCCGAGGACGGCCGCTTCGATCTCGTCATCCACTACCACGGCAACACGCAGATGATCGAAGAGAGCGTCGCGCGGACGAAGCTGAACGCGGTCGTGCTGATCTACAACTACGGCGAAGGATCCGGGAAATATTCCAAACCGCTCCGAAGCCCGCTCGCGTTCGACAATCTGCTGGATAGAACCGAAAAGCGGGTTGGCGAGCTGGGTCTCACGACGCCTCGCATTCGTCGAATTGCGCTCTCGTCGTGGAGCGCGGGGTATGGGGCGCTGTATCGGATCCTCGAAAGCCGAAGCCGCGCGGACCGCATCGACACGGTGTTGATGCAGGACAGCATGCACGGAAGCTTCTACGGAGCCGCGGAGGGAAGGGTGAGCGATTTGAGCCTCGCCCCGTTCGTGCGATTTGCCCGCCGAGCCACCAAGGGCGAAAAGCTCATGGCGATCACCCACTCCGCCATCGAAACGCTGGGCTACCCGGACACGACTGCGTCCGCCAACGCGCTGTTGGAGAAACTCGAACTCGAGCGGAGAGTGACCGATCCCGCCGACGCGTCCCCACCGCCCGTCGAGCTACCCGTGGTTCTTCAAGCATTCCCGGACCGCCGTCGATGGCTGCGCGTCGTCAACGCCGTTCACGAGCAAGGCCTTCACGTCTACGGCTGCGACGGCAACGCCCAGGGCGATCACATCGCGCACCTCGCGCAGATCAGCGAGACGGTGCTGCCGGCGTTGGTAAAACGGTGGAGTCGTGCTGCGGATCCCGGAGGCTAGGGCGAATCGACCTTCTTGCCTCCCGAGCCAGAGAGAAAACGCTGACCGGTTCTAGTCGGTGCCCGCGTCGCCTGCCATCGAGCCACCGGGAGGCTCGCAACCGACCCGCTTGAAGCGCAGAGCATCGGTCGCGTCCTCGGAATAGAAGACCGCGAACTCGCCATTCGACCCGGCGATGTTGGTGGCGCGTATGACGTTGGCCTGAGTGGCGACCACCTGCGATAGCTCTACCGGCGCATCCCCCCGCGTGTAGCCGAATCGGGCAACGCCGTTGTAATCGAAGACGAACATGGCGCCGCTTCCGTCGGTCGCGCCGTCGCCAACCTGCGGCGGCGAGCCTGGGATCGCGAACGTCGCGCCGATGTTGCCGTCCACGTCGATGAAAGTCGTGAAGCTGCCCGTCGCATCCTTCCACGCTGCCACGTAGCCGTTGACCGTCCCGGCGAGCGCGAGCTGCTCGCCGCTCGCCGGAGCGGCGGGGAGCACGATCTGGCCGACTCTGAGCTGGTTGCTCGAGTTGTAGATCGAGAGGAGCAACCCTTGGCCGGAGACCTCGTAGAGCACGGCTGCGGTTGCGCCCGAGGACGCGACGTCGATTCGGTCGTCGACGACACCGTCCATCGCTGACGTCGGAACGACAGCGCCGGGTCCGAGTGAGCCCGTCGGAGTCAAGCGCGCGACTTGAGCGAGGTCGGGAGTGATGCCGTCGCCGACCCAGGCGATGAAGTAGTCGGATCCCGTCCAGGTGCTGTCCATCTCACCCAACGTGCTCGCAGGCACGGGCGCGGTGAGCTGGATGTTGGAGATCACCGTGAGATCGGGCTGAACCAGAATCGCGCGCATCCGCTTCGTGCTGACGCCACTCCAGTACAGCGCGAGCGCGGTACCGGCGCCGCTCGACGCGTCGAACACCTTCGCGTCCTGGCCGAGCTCCTGACCGCCAAAGTTGATGGACCCGACCGAGCCGCCGTTTTGATCGAGCTGAGTCAGGAAGAACCCGGTAGCTCCAAATATCCCCGCGAACTTGACGAAGCCGCCGGGTACCGGCGCGCCCACGGCGGTGAGCGAGGTGCCAGCGTTCGCGGAGATCAGCTCTGGGCCGAAGGGACGCCGCGACCGGTCGTCGACGAGCAGATTGCAGTCGTTGTCGAGGCCGTCGCAAATTTCCGGGGCACCGACGAAGGTGTTGGGCTCGGTGTCGTCGCAGTCGTCACCGCCGCACGCGAAGTCCAAGTGACCGTCACCGTCGACGTCGTCGCCCGCGAGGGTGATTTGCGAGCAGGTCTGGGTCGACTCTTCGCACATGTCTTGGATGCACGCGCTGTGGCTGTTGCACGGCGTGTCGGCTGCCGGCCGACAGCATCCAGCGAAGCACCGCTCGACGCCGTTGCACCACGACGAGTCCTGACAATCGAAGTTCGACACGCAGGGCGTGCACGCGTCCGAGCCGCCGGCGTCGGTGCCTCCAGCGTCCGAGCTCGTCTGACAAACGGGTCCGGTCACGCACTGATTCTGGAAACAGCAGGTACCGCCCGCCGGACAGTCGATGTTCGTCGCGCACTCGAACGCACAAACCCCGGTGGGCGTGCACACGAGGGGAAAGTCGCAGTCGCTCGAGAGTGTGCAGCCAGCGCCGAAGGAGTCCGGGGCGCCATCGGGCTTTGGCCCAGTGAGACCGACGCACCCACAGCCGTCGCAACTCATGGCCGTCGGGCAGTCGCGATCCTCTCGGCACTCGCAGCGGCAGGTGCCTTGGTCGCAGATCTGCCCAGCGCCGCAATCGGAGTTGAACGTGCAGCCTGCTGACGCGTCGGCGAGCTGGCAGCCGCAGCCGTCGCAGGTCATTCCCGTGGGGCAGTCCCGACTGTCCTGACACTGACAACGGCACGTTCCCGCGACGCAGGTCTCGCTCGGGTTTGCACAATCCGAGCTGAACACACACTGCGGCGGGCCACCGTCAGCGGTGACGACCGGATCGAGCGTGCAACTGCCGCTGGTGCAGCTCTGTCCCGCCGGACAATCGCGGTCTTCGATACATTCGGCAACGCAGAAGCTCTGCCGGCAGATGAGCGGCGTGGGGCACTCGGAGGAATAGAGACACGGCCGAGCCGTCGCGCCGCCGGCGTCGGCGCCCATGCCCGGCGCCTCCGGGAGCTCGCCATCGACGAGTTCCTCCGGATCGGCGCAGCTTCCGGCAGTGCACAACTGCCCGGGGATGCAGTCGCGGTCGGTGGCGCATTGGTCGCGGCACTCGCCGTCGATCCCACAGATCATCCCGAACGGACAATCGCTGTTTCGGGTGCAGGCCCGCTCGTCATCGAGCTGGCAGACCCGAAATGGCCGGTCGGAGGCGACGCACCGCTGGCCGTCGTCGCAATCACGAGAGTCCTCACACTCCACGTGGCAACGCCGAAACGCGCACACCAGTGGAGGATTGCAGTCCGTGTTGAGCAAGCAGCCCGCGGCGAGCGCGGCGGCCTCGAGCTTCTCGGCGCTACTACCGCCGCACGCGGCGAAACCCGCCGCTGTGAGAAAACCAACCAGAACGATCCGGATCGCCGGCACCAAGGAAGCTCGCACGCCCACCACCTCTCGTGTTGATTGGCAAAACTACCCGATCGGCGGCCGGGTGTCACAGGTAGAGACTTTGCGTCCGTCGTGTAGTGCCGACTTCGAGCTGCTGTCCGAGGGCGGTGGCCACGATCCGGATACCATGCTGCCGCTCTGCTCGGCCCACCACCGCGCGGTGTACGCGGGGCGACTTTTGGTCGACGGATGCGCTTGGCGGGGGTTCAGTTTCCGGCACGCCGATGGCCGCCGCTATCCCGCGGTGTCCAGCGTGGTCAATCGCAGGGAGCGCGGTCCCTGGAGCACATGGGTTTGAAAGAGAAGGAGTTTTGCGGCGCGCTCGATGTCGTGCGCTCCCACGTAGGAGTCAGAGCCGGCCTTGTCGGCGCCGGTGCGGTGGCCTCCGGCGGCCGTACTACCCCGGCGCCCGTACTACCCCGGCGCCCGACTACCCCGGCGGTCGGATTTCGAAGGTGCTCGCGACCTCGACACCAGGGCGCGAGCGATGATCCAGCCGGTCATGGCGTTCTGCACGGCGCTCGCGTGGAGATGGTCGTACCGTGACCCATCGGAACGAACCGTGTAGTTCGCGCGAGTCTTGAAATGCCCAGCGTCTTCGCGCGCCGCGGCGACGGGGTTGCGATGCGGCGACGGGTAGCGATGCGGCGACGGGTGTTGACGGCGTCGCGAAAAGAAAACTCGCACTGGTCGATTCCTCTGGACGGATTTTTGGCGATGCGCGGTCGGACACGCGAGTCGTTTCGCGGAGTGCTTTTGCTGCGCGCACGCGAGTCGGTGGGCGCTTCGCGTCGCTTCGACATCGAAAAGTTGGTTTGCGGCGCCGCACGGCTCGCTCCGAGCGTCCTCAGACGTCGGAAAATCGCATGGTAGGAACGAAGTTCACGAACGAAGGCCGCGAACGAAGGCCGCGAACGAAGGCCGCGAACGAAGGTCACGAAGGGGGACTCGATGTTTGAACGTGCTGCGCCGGAAGAGTCGGCGCCCAGCTCCGATGTTGTCGTTGATGCGGACTCGGGCTCAGATGCTGGCTCCGCTGCAACTGCTGGCTCTGCTGCGACTGCTGACGCCGCTGCGACTGCTGACTCCACCTCAGTTGCCGACTCTGAATGGCGCCGGATCCACCACACTCTGCTTCGGCTCGCCGACGAGGCCGCGCGGCTCGACTGGGAGATCGGCGTCGAGTTGCTCCGGGCCGAGCGAGCGCGCTGTCATGCGCGACTCGGTTTTGGAAGCGTCATCGAGTACGCGGATCGGCTGTTTGGCTATTCGCCGCACACCACCGAGGAACGGTTGCGCGTCGCCCGATCGTTGGAAAA
>JAJDAH010000232.1 GCA_029261965.1 Polyangiaceae bacterium | reverse complement strand
CCAGGGCTGTTACTGGTACATGGCGATCCCAAACATGAAGACGGACCGCCTCGTGAAGCTGATGGACGCCTACGGCGAGGTGCTTCGCGATCACGAACTTACGCGGGAACTTTTCGGCCTGATATGAGGGGATGCTTCAGGTCAAAACCGGCGGGCTATGTTCAAAGTCACGGCTGGCGCAGAGACGCTCGCGAAGCCCGCAGAACCGACACTAACCGAGCCAGAACCAGAGCCCGAGCCCGAGCCGGAAGGGTGCCCGTGGCTCTGGGGCTTTCACGTGAATGCTTTTGGGCCCCAGTCGGATGTTGGGCTCGAAGCTGCGACGCAGCCGGGCATTTGCTGGTTGGAATTGAGTGCTGGGGTGGGAGTTCGCAAGAGGTTCAACGCTTTCGAGGCGACTCCCATCGCCAACGTCGAAGCACGAACTGGGATGAGAGTGTTCCCGGTGACGCTTCGCGGACGGATTTGGTTCTTCGAAACGCACTCGTTGATTGCCGATGTTGGGCTTGGTTTGATGCGTTATCGCTTCAACGGAACGGAGCCCGCGTTCCCGTTCGAGTATGAGCGAACAGGGACGACCCTGGCGGGATTCTTCGGCGCGGGGTACGGGTATCGATCCCCCTCCAGCCCGTTTCGGTACGGTATTCTCTTAGGTGGCGTGTTCCAAAACGGTAGTCTCGACGATTCGGACGTCACGGCGCCGAACACACCCGGGGCTGTCGTGCGTGCACTTGGTGCCGACCTGGATACTCAGACCGATGCCCAGAAAAAACCGCAGTTGTACGGAGAAGTGTCGCTCGGCTTGCTTTTCTAGGATACTTACATCGCGCCTGCGCCAACGCGCTCTCCGCTCTCCGCGTTCGCTTTGCGTGCCGTAGGAGGTTTTCCGCCAGATTACGCCGGGCCTGAGGTCACGCTCAGCCAAATTGTTGGAAAGCACGTGTGAAACTGGGCGAGGCGGGAAGCTCGCCAGTCGGCTTAGCGCCGACTAGCTGGTTGAACGGTGCCGCGCTCCGACATCGGCCGACCAACCAGCTCGTCAACCGTCAGCCGCGCGAAGCGGCGCACTCGCATGGGAGCGGCCATCTCGTCAGTGATGATCCGCGCCTGGGGTTGGAGCTTCACGAGCGCCCCCCTCCAGCACACCAGGGCGGTGTCGCTTTTTTTCGGCCTCTGCATCTTCTCCAGCTTTGCCGCATCACGCGTGTTTTGACAAGCCTGGACCGCGGGGTGTCCTCTTGATCCCGATCGAACGCTGGCTCGCCGTGCGCGGGACAGAGGCCGGACCGCTCTTCACCAATCTCGACAACGCGCACCGACGCGGGCGACTCAGCGCGACCAGCGTCTACCGCATGGTGCGGCGCGAGGGCGAACGAGTCGGAGCGCGAATACGACCGCATGGGCTCCGGCATCGCGCGATCACCACCGGACTTGACGTGACCGGTGGCGACGTCCGTCGCGTGCAGAGATTCTCCCGGCACCGTGATCCGGCCACCGTGATGATCTACGACGACGCGAGGCGGGATCTGGGCGGCGAGGTGGCGCGGCTGGTTGCCGAGACTGTAGGGGACCACTCGGTCGAGCCCGGCGCAAAGGGCTGATCGCGGAGTCTGAACCCGGGAAGAGACAGGCGGAAACAGCGGGGATTGGCCCGAATCGTTGCCTGTGCTTTGCCGACTCCGCGAGGGCTTTTCCGCTTCAGATCCGCGGTGGGTTGCGTCACCAGATGCCAGTCTTACAATTTGTACGATGGACCATCCAGCTTGGCCGACACCGACCGAATCGGTCGTCCTTCGGCTCCTCGCCGAGGCCGGTGCCGGCTACGGCCTGCAACTTGTCCGCGCTTCTCATGGCCAGTTGAAGCGGGGCAGCGTCTACGTATTGCTCGAGCGCTTGATCGACAAGGGCTTCGTCGAAGATTGCCCAGAACCGCAGGTTCATCCGGCAATCGGACTGCAGCGGCGACGGTACCAACTGACGGGACTTGGGCACCGTGCGCTCGCCGCGCAAGATCTCCTTGTGAGCGGATTGGTACCGCAAAATGAGTGACGGGCAATACCAGTATCGACGCGATGCTCCGCGCGTCCTCACTGGAGAAGCGCTCAGCCAACTCGTTGGTGCATGGCTGAGCGCGGTCACGATCGGGAACCGCGCTCGCGCTGAAGAGACGTGGGCATTGCTCGCTACGGACGCGTCGTACCGCGACGACCCAGACGGGTTCCTGAGAATGATCAGTGCACTCCGAGATCTCCCTCGTCCGCCCTCGCTTCGCTCGAGGGGACTCGGGGCAGCTCCTCTGGCGAAGACACAACCACGTTCGATTGTGCTGCCTGCTGGGTCTAGCGCGCTTGCAGTGCTGCGGGTCGTTTTTGGACGTCGTGCGACCGAAAGGATCTTCGCGCAGGTAGTTGCGGATATGCGCGACGAGTGGTTGGAAGCGGAAGCCGCCGGGCGACCCTTGCTGAGCCGGTGGATCGCCGTTCGCGGCCACGTCGCTCTACTTGCTGCAGTGGTCGCATTTGTCGGCGTCTGGGTAACGAAGTTGGTTTCCACGATCTGGAGACTGGGTCGATAACCCAATCCGACACGTCGAACCCTCTACGGACACACACACGACCGAATGCCTGACTCTGACGACATAGGTGACATCGGCGAACTCGAACTCTGCCGTCTCGCCCGGCAACGCGGGATAACACCGAACAGGCCTAAAGCGGACAGGAAGGGCTGGGATGTGTTGCTCGAACTGCCGATGGTACGCCTTGCCAACCCCTCCTTCTCGCTTGACCTGCTACCCGGGGCCCTCTCGTGCAAAGTCCAGGTGAAGACGACCATGTCCGACAATGCACGCATCTCACTGAAGCTGTCGAATTGGCATCTCATGGTGACCGACAGCACCCCCTGGTTCGTCGCGCGTATCGTACTCGACGAATCACTGCAAGTAGTTGATCGTCATCTTATCCACGTCAACGAACATTGGACCGCATCAGTTCTCAAGCGCATGCGTGAACTTGACGTCTGCGAAGCGGAGCGACTGCACAAGCACGAGCTGGAATTGAAGTGGAATGACGATGAACGGCTGGATGCTCCTGAGGCGGAAGCGCTCGAGCAGCGGCTGCGTGATGCGATTGGCACGGACGCGACAGCGTACGCTGGGACCAAGAAGCGATGGTGGCAGCGTGTAGGCTACGACGAATCACGACGCAAACGCGTGCAATTTACCCCTGGGGAGTCTCCGGACTTCCTCGAGGAGCAGGCCGACTTTGCTATCGGGCTCCGAGCGCGACTCCCCATTGCGCGAATGCGCGTCGAGGATCTCCGGTTCGACTTGCCCAAGCTCGAGAAGGACATCGTATTTCAGAAAGATGACTATATCGAGCTCCACGAGGTGCCTTCGCTTGGGATCTCCACGGTTCGCCTCTCCCGACGCGATCGATCCCTGGTGACGGAGCTGGCGTGCCAAACCCACGCGTCCTGGCTGATCTTCCCCGATCTCCCGCCGCACCGGGGAAAAGTGCGTCTCGCATGTGGTCCGTGTTCGGTGATCATTCGCGTCACGCGACCGGACTCGCTTCCTGCGGACCAACTGCAGATGACCGTCAGCTGGCGTTTCGGAGTTGCGGATGATGAAGCCATCGTTTCCGTTCAGCGCTCTGCGCTGGTGGCACGTGCAGTGAGACTGCTAGCGGGTGCCAGCGTCGAACCGATCCGCATCGAAGTCGAGTGCGACTTTGATGAACGTATTCGCGGCTTCGAGCGGGACGATTTTACAACACCCGATGCAGTCGATCCCGGCGTCGCCCGGTTCTGGGCAACCATGGAACGCGCGTGGATCGTCTCCACCGGAATCGGATTACCCGCGGATGTGCAGGCGGCGCCACGCACTGTCGCCATGCAGCAACCGGCCATTGATCTCATGGCGGCGGCGTTGAACCCCGACGTGCGAACGGCGAACTTTCGAACCATCGTCGACCGAGACAGCGAGGTGCCCGATACGCTCGGGCTCGTCGTTTGCCCCACCGCCCAGATCGGCGACCACATCGCGGGCATGTCACTCGCGATCGTGGGAGGAACCAAACTTGAGAAACGCACTGATGGGCGGATTGAAGTTCAAGTCGTAAACGGTGAGTTGGAAATCGTCGACCGCTGGTGCGCTCCCGCTGGCAAATGGTCCGATGCAGAAACGCGAACGCGAGCTAGGGGCGCCCGCGAAGAGATGGAATCAAGAGGGGTTGAGTGGCTCGTCAGTCCCCACGAAGCGGATTCCGGAGGCATCGAGCCCGTTTGGCGCCCGTAAGCCCGCGCACGGAACGCCGAGGTTCTCCGCTTCGCGCTCGCGGCTTGAGTGGCGCCGCTGCAAATGCTCCTGCTGCCGGCAGCAGCACCGCGCTTGGAAACAGGCATCGAGAGTACTCAAATCCGAATTATCGCACGCTCAGCTCGCTGTCGAGTGCCGCTGTGAGCGCAGCAGGAGCATCGGCGGCGGCGAGGCAGTAACTCGCCGTAGCAGCTACGGCATACAGGTCAGCGTCACGTTCCAGCTGATGCAACCGTTGTTGTTTGGCGTTGCGATCGACGCCCCGCTGGTGAAGTTGCCAATCGGCATGGGTCCCATGATGCCGCAGATGAAGTCGTCCGCGGCAACGTCGTCGTCCCAAACCGTCAAGGTCCACGGCGTCCCACCGGCCATGAGGTCGCCGGCGCGAATACTGCTCGCCGCGTTCTGATTCCACGACGGCGCGAACGTGTCGTTGATGGGAGCTGTTCCAGACACCACGGTGCCGGTCGGCATTTCCCACTCGCAATACGGATCGGGCGCGCCGCCGAGTGTGTCCCACGCCGATCCTGTCGATGGGTTCGTAGTTGTCGTCTGAGCGTCGATGCAAGCAATCGCCCAGAGCGAGTCGGGATCGATCGCGCACGCACCCGCTTGACAGGTGAAGCAATCAGCGCAGGCAGCACATGCTACGCCTGCGAGGCCACATGCAGCGTCCGTTTGCGCGGCCTCGCACGTGGTTCCGTTGCAACATCCTGCGCAGTTCGTCGCGTCGCACGTTGCAGCCCCGCCCGTGCCACCGCTGCCGCCCGTTCCGCTCGCGCCGCCCGTTCCGCTTGCGCCGCCCGTTCCGCTTGCGCCGCCCGTTCCGCTTGCGCCGCCCGTTCCGCTTGCGCCGCCCGTTCCGCTTGCGCCGCCCGTTCCGCTCGCGCCGCCTGTTCCGGGAGCACCGCCTGTTCCGGGAGCACCGCCTGTTCCGGGAGCACCGCCTGTGCCGGACGCACCACCAGTGCCGGGCGCACCACCAGTGCCGGGAGCACCACCGGTTCCCGGAGCACCGCCTGTTCCGGGAGCACCGGCCGCCCCACTTGTGCCCCCCGTGCCGGCCGCGCATTCGCACGAGCCGAAGCCCGTGCCGTCGGCGTTGCAAACTTGCGCGCCATCCGGGCTTCCCGGGCACGCGCACGCCTGCTGGGCGCCGGGCGCGCAGACACCCCCGCCGGCTCCGTCGTCGCCACTCGACGAGCAGCCAGCTATGAGCTGCGCGGCGGCACCACCGGCAGCGATCATGGTCACGAGCTTCTTGAACTTGTCGCGGTTGATTATCATTTGTGGAATCCCATTCACTGGAAGGTCACGGAAAAGGTCGCGGCGCCATTCTTTCCTTTGCGCGTCGTCGGACTGCCCGAATACGAAGCCGTGAACGAGCCGATCGGATCGTTGGCGGACATGTCGCTGTCGACGACGGTGATCGAGATGCTGTCCGAGGGCGCCAGCTCGGCGCTGAAACTGGTGGACGGGTTCAAGCTGTCGCGAAACGAACGCGAGACGGTCTTGCCGCTCGACGAGATGCGCGCGCTGACCAACGGGTCGGGGGCACCGCCTCCGACATCCCATGACTTTCCATTGGGCTTCGTGAGTCCGATAGCGACGCTGATTGCAACGCTGACCTTCGCCGGCTTCGATGTTGTCTTGCCCTTCTCTTTCGCTCGCGGACCGGGCGTCGCGCCCTTCTCTTCCGGAGACTCCTCTGCGTTCGCAGTGAGCGCGGCCTCCTTTTCCGCTAGAGCGCGCTCTCGTGCGGCCAGGTCGTTCTCCTTGGTTGCGCGCTGCTGCGCCTCCAGGTCAGCGACCTTGCCTTCCAACTCGGCCTCGCGATCGGAACGGTCGCAGGCCGCGACGGTCACAGCCGCGCTCAACAGCAGCCAGCGGAAAGCTCCTCGATAGGCCATGAGGTTCGTCCTGGACGAACGTACCACGCCCGGGCCGCGCGTACTGTCAATCCGCATGCCTCGCCGGGCGAAACCCGATCCGCTGGCCCAGGCCGTTGGCCAACGAATTCGCGAGCTTCGGCGCGAATGTGGGCTCACCGCGGAAAAGCTGGCGTACGAAAGCGATGTAAGCTCGAAGGGCTATCTGTCGGACATCGAGAACGGGCGGGCCTGCCCGTCGCTGCACACGCTACAGCTCATCGCGGACCACCTCGGGGTCGAGTTGCTCGACCTCGTGACCTTCCCGGACCGGGGGGAGCGACACGCGCTGGTGAACGGCACCCGAGCGTTGCCGCGGGGCACGTTGCGGAAGCTGTTGCGGGAGTTCGCCACGCGAAAGGCACCGACCGCAAAGCGAGGCGCCCAGGCAAAAAAACGCCCGCGTTCGGCGTAACGGCTAGGGTCGTGATCTGAATGGACAAGGCGAGAAACGCGAAATGGCACGCAACGAGTCTAGTGCTCCGGAGGGGTGCGTCACTCGTCAGTGGCCGGGGTCAGCGGTGGACCTGGTCGTCGGAGGTCGGCGTGGCTTCGGGCAACGCCGGGTCCGTTTTCAGAACGACGTGCCCGGGATTGTCGGCGCCCGAGCTGGGTTCCAAGAAACCGCTCGAACGGCTGCGTCGTGACATCGCTCGTGATCCCGGAAGGGCGATCCGGCGTCAGCCTGCCCGGAACCACAGGAGGCTCAAGGCCATCCGATACCGCGGCATCGGCAAGACATGCTCAATAACTTCTTCCTCACGGGTGCTCGGAATCCACGCCTCGGCGTTCACTGTTTCGGCGACCTTCGAAGCCTGGCCCTTCTCGAAGAAGTCGTAGGCGAGTGTCCACTGGTCCACACGACTCCCGCGCACGGGCCTCGGACCGAAGTCCCGCGTGCCTTGTGTCCACAAGACCTTTCCGTCCTTGGAGGCGACTACCGCGACTCGATCCGGTGTGAATGATAAGAGCCGCAAAGCTGCCGCGGTTGGAGAGACCTCGAACTCCTGAGCGAGCCTCAGAATCGGGGCCCAGGTTACTTTCGGTAGATCGCAGCGGGCCGCAAAAGAGTCTTCGGGCATCAGCAGTTCTGCCGCAAAAGCGTTCGCCTCCAGTTCGCGGCCGCTTCGCTCATAGTCGAAGCGCAGATCCTCTCCGGTGCAGAGCCCCAGGTAGCTCACGCCCGCATGAATCTCAAAGTGGCCAAGCTCGTGGGCGATAGCCCACCTCCGCTGTTCGTGCGGTAGGTTGTCGGCAACGGAGATTATTCCGCGATCACCGAGCCGGAGAAGATTTGCCCGCGCTCCGGTGGACGGGCTGGCCCGCACAAATGCCCCGCGCAAGTACGCGAGTATCTCGACCTCGAGCTCGGTCGGGTGTTGGTAGCCCACATCGCGTTGAACGCGTAGAGCAGCCTGGACGCCGAGACTGGGCAAGGCGAGCCGCGTCTGCTGGTTACGTTTCATCATCTTCGTCGAGAAGGTGACGCAGCGACCTGAGCATCTCCGCCAGTTCCGCAGCCGTTGCCTCCTCGAACTTGTGAAAATGCATGGAAACCACCCTCTCTCGCGGAGCCTGCGCCACGAGAGCTCGGACCTCGTAACGAAGCTCGTCTACTGAGCGGAGGGGTTCTGACCTTCTGGCCGCGAGCCGACGAGTCTCGGCGACATGTCCAGCTTCCGCTTCAGCGAACCGCGCTCTTCGATTGGCTGCCTCGGCGACACCAACCTTCGCACGGATTGCCGCCGCCCACGTACCCACGTCAATGCCGAGACGCTCCACTGCATTCCGCGCTTCGACATCCGTTTCTGGCACATCGTCGAGACACTCGACGAGGCGCTCGATCTCCGCGCGAGTCTTCGAATTGCTCATGCCGATGCCCTCTTTTTCTTGTAGCTCGCGAACACCTCTGGGAAGCGTGTCACAAGTCTGCGCTGGAGCTTGATTCGACCGGCGGAAACCCTGGCGACAGGCCACCCAAGCACATTCGCGAGCTCTTCCCTGTTAGAAGTTCCGGTGAGGATCGCCAGGTACAGCATCTCTAGATCGTCGTCGCCCTCCACGCACGCCGCCGCGGCCGAGAGAATCTCCGAGGACCCACGTTCCGCGAGAATCTCGTCGGGCATGGGCTTCTCGGCCGCGGTTTCGGCACCGGCATCCGCTGTGGCGGTAGCCCTATCCCGCACCGCCGACTTCTTCGCCGATGAGACGATGCTCTTGATCACGCCGCGGAGGAACATCTCTAAGTCATCCGGGGCGTTCTCAGTCCACTTTCTTCGGTCGTTCAGGCATCGATAGATCGCCGTGTTCACAACGTCCTGCACAGATGCACGACTCGGCTCCTCGTCCTTGCCCGAAGACCAGCCAACGCGACGAAGCCGCTTTTCCGCATACGACGCGAGGCGCGGGAGAAGGATGTCCCAGTTAGTTAGCGTCCCCGATGGCTCGGGGAAGGTCTCGGTCCTCGTTCACAACAGTCCCTCCCCAATTGCTCCGCCGGCTCCGCGATTGATCATGCGATCTGGAGAAAAATTCAACGACCCGCCGCGATCAGAACCGGCACGACTGGAGCAATCAGGGTTGGACCGCGTTAACGGCGCGGCGAAGAAAGGTCCTCATGTCCAATACCGTCGTTCCCACGCCGTCCGTCGCCCGTAAAGCCGTCAGCAGCCAGACCCAAGCTGTCGGACCCGCTCGAACTCGAGTGCTTATTGGCTACTTTCAGCCGAAGGACGCAGCCGCATACCTCAGCACCCTCAACTCCACCGTTGAAGCGGTTGACGTACCCTTCGTGGAAAAGCAGTTCGAGGACGCGCGGGCCCATGTCGACCAAATGGGGCCGAGAACCGACGTCTCGGTCGCCGATCTGGCGGCTCACCCCCATCTTGTGCGCCTCCGAGCCGAGTCGACGTTCGCGGAGCACGCTCGGGGTGCCGAAAGCGCGCGACTCGCGAACATCGATGTTGGGGGCCTGACCGCCTGCCAGCCGCGAGTTGATTGGGACCATGTGGAACATCTGGCCGATCAGGTCCCCGCGATCGGCGACGAAGAAGGGTTGCTGCGGTTCTGCCTACCCCTGCAAGCAGAAGCTGCCCCACCTCGGCCACAAGTGAGCTTCAACCCCGCAACGAATACGTTTGGATGCATCGTTGACAATCCGGACATTCGAATCTGTGGACCGATTCAAGGTGAGCAGGCGGGCGCTGGCCGCGCCTTCGTCGGGTTCGCGCTCGGCGCCGGGCTGCACCAAATGAGCGTCGTTTCCTTCAACGGGCGTCACATGCTCAATAACGGCTACCACCGGGCCGTCGCGCTCGCACGTGCCGGTCATACACAAATCCCCGTCGTTTTCTCGGAGGTCCAAGCCCTCGAACTAACGCCCGCTGTGCGCAACGGGATGTTCAACCCGCGGATTGTCTTTGGACCAACGCCACCACGTATTGCTGACTTTCTGAGCCCTGGTGCCGTCGATATCCTCACGCGACGGTCGCGCTTCCTCTTCTCGATTCACGCGGAACAACATCCGGTCCCATGTTGAGGCGACGCACGGAGGCGTAGTGCCTTGCGGGGACGGCTCACTTCGCGATTGTGGTTAGGTACTTGGGGGCGGGTCAGGAGGCGTTAGGCGCGCGGGTATGTCTCGACGTCGAACTCCGTCCCGAGCACGATCGCCGCGTGTAGGTCGTCGGCGACGCGTTCGACGACGTGCCGCAACTCGAGCTCGCCGAGCCACTTCGTGGGCAAGACCTCGACGCCCCATATCGCCCCGAGCAGGTTTCCCGTCAGACTCCCGGTGCTGTCGCTGTCACCGCGATGTACGACGGACCGCCACAGTGCCTCGGCGAACGCCTCCGGGCTGCGCTCGCCGGCCGTCAGTGCGCATGCGAGGGCGATGGCCAGCGCCTCCTCGGCAACCCAGCCCTCGCCGAGGCTCTCGACGTCACCGACCGCTGGCGGACCGCGTGAGGCTACTTCTCGAGCCTTCACGATCGCGGCGAGCACCTCGTCCGCGTGGCGGTGCTCTTCGAGCTGCGGGAACACGCTATCGAGCGCCTCTTCGAGCGTGTCTCCCCGAGCAACCAGATGCATGACACCAGCGAAGAACGCGGCGCTGAGGTATCCGCTCGGGTGACCGTGCGTCGTGTAGCCGCTCTCCCGTGCTTGGTCGAACGCCTCCATCCAGGTTTCGGCAACAAGGCCGAACGGCGCCGAGCGCATGACGGCGCCGCAACCCTTGCTGTCGTTGTCAGCGGACGTCGGCGGCGTGCCCGCCTTCTCGAGATGTCGAAGAAGGTGCGTGAGCGAAGTCAGATTCGTGTTGCCGGGGGCGCGACGTGTGTGAAGTCCCCTCTCGGCGATCAGAGCGCTACCGCACTGGTCGGCGTTGAGCTCGGGCCGCTCCTCCTGGGTGAGGAGCCAGCGCACCAGCGCCCGGCGAACGAATGGGACGACGTCTCTCACGTCGGTGCTGCCGCCGCGTTGCGTGCCGTAGTACTGCGCCGCCCGAACCAGCCCCTCGGCGGCGAAGAGCGTCATCTGCGTGTCGTCGGAAATGAGAGCAGGCCCGGGACCCGCGTAGGCGAGCCTCCCCGGTGCGGCACTTCCGAATCGCGAATGAATCGCGGTCGCGGAGCCCTCGAACTCGATGGGGTAGCCCAGCGCGTCTCCGAGCGCCCCACCGAGCAGGCAGCCCCGAAATCGGGATCGCGGCGGGGACCCTTGCCCGACCTCGAAGTGCGACGTCGCTCTACTCGCGCGCCAGTCGGCCTCGAACTCGTCCAAGAAGGCTTCCTGGCTCGGTGTCTCCACGGCGCCCGGACGACACTCCCGAACGAGGCGGACAGCGTCAGCCGCAGACTCGCCACGAGCCACGAGGCACGCGGCGCCGACGAGGCCGCTTCGACCAAGCCCGCCCCGGCAGTGGATGACGACGTTCTGTCCGTCGCACGCCGCACCGATGATTCGGGAGACGAGCACCGCAAGCTCGAGCACGTTCGTCGGCGTCCCGCCATCCGGAATCGGTAGCTCGAGGAAGGTGAGCCCGTGGTCCCGTGCCTTGCGTGGAAGATCTGCAATCCCGAGACGCTGGCGCTCCTTTTCCTCGAGCAGCGAAACGAGAACCGTCGCGCGGTAGGTCCCCTTCAGCCGTGACAGATCGCTGACCAGATCGCGCTCCCACTCACCATCCACGCCCGGCGCCTTCTTTCCAGGCGCGAGTGTGAGCCCGAGACGGCCGGGCAGGCGGACCGCGCCGACGGGCAGGAAGTCCACTCGGATCGGATGGGAAGCGGACGTCCGGACGCCGGGACGGGCTTCGGGAAATGCCCGCCGGGTGTACACGCGGTCTGCAGTGACTTGGAGCCACTCTTCAGCCCCCCCCGACGTCTGTGCTGGGTCGTCGTCCGCCCCGTATCCGTAACCGTGACCGGCTCCGTCCTCCGCGACGTACGATACGTCTTCATCCACCACCACCAGCTCGATGCGCTCACGCAGCCGGCCAAACTCCCCCGGCGTGAACAGTCGCTCGAGTTCCTGGAAGTAGCCTCGACCCAATCGCATGCGGGACGGCCGCCGGTCGAATCGTGCGTGAAAGCCTTGAACGGTCAGACAGAATCGAGTCCAACCCTTCTCGTAGCCGTTCGGCATCCCGGACGGAGCATGCAGGCGCTCGTCCCAGGGCGCCAGGGACGGCACGAGAGGCCACGAGCGCGTGGAGGGAGCGACGGCGCTCGGGCGATGGGCTGTCCCGCCTCGGCGGGGACCCCGCATTCTTCGCCAGCCCGTCGCCGATTGACCGGAGCCCGCGACGCTACGCTATTGGTGGAGTGGACCGCACGATGTATCGCCGCCCAAGGTAGTCCAGCCAGCGCAAACTCTCCTCCCGGCCCTCGGCCAGTTCACGGCACTGAGCGACGAAGTCCTCGAACACAACGGCGAGAAACGCGTCCCTCCGCTCAGGCACGATGAACTCAGCGTACTCGCCCGTCACCTCGACGAAGTGTTGGTTCCCACTCGGGAAGAGCAGCACGGAAGTGAAGCGTTCGATGCCTGCCTCGGCCTTCTGGAGCATCGCTTCGCCGAGGAGCTGGTTCCGCCAAAGTTGCTTGAAACGCGGCGTCCGTAGCGAATCGAGCACGTCAGCACGGTACAGTCCCGACGCGCGGTGGGCGCGGAGGTACAGCGATTCTTCGTCGAACATTCGAGCGCGCTCCGTCTTGCCCCACGGATACTCGCGCTCGGTGTACTTGACCTCGATGCCCAGGGCTCCGCGTGTTCCGTCGGCGGCCACGTAAGTGATGTAAGTGTCGAACGACGTGTGGTCGTCCAGGTACGCGTCTTTGGGCTCGGGCGCCCACTCGACAGCGATCTCTGTGACCTCCGCCACCTCGTGACCGAGCCACTTTGCGATGAGTTTGGGCGTCCACGCTTGCCCACGAAGCGGGGCGAATAAATTGAACGGGATGTGCTCGCTCCGGAGCATGTCTCGGCAGAGAGCCGTGTCGGCGAGCTCGTAGCGATCGCGCACAGCCTCGATCACGCCGGACGAGGGGTAGAAGTTCTTGCCGGCGGTCGCGTCCTCTGGGGCCAATCGGTTGCCGTACTCGTTGTAGTTCAGGACCTTGAGCTCCTCGACACGGAAGCGTGACTGGTGAAGACGAGCACGAGTCTTGAACTCGTCATCCCCTCGATACTGCGGTCCAAAGCGGTCACTCATGGTCCAACCGAAGTGTATCCGATCAAGCACTACCCGAGAACGGTGAGCGTCTTCCGGCATCGGGTCGCCGCAACGTAAAGCAAACTGCGGTCGTGCGGGTCCTTCGACTCCATCACCCAGCTCGGCAAGTCCATGATCACGTGGCTGAAGTCCAGACCCTTGACTCGGTGCATGGTCGCGACGCGAACGCCAGGGCCGTCGCTGTCGGCGTCGAGGATGATGTTGTCGATGCCAGCGTCGCTCAGGAACTGCGAGTAGGCCTTCACCTGACGCCGTAGACGCGTCACGACGGCGATCTCCTCCGGCAGCGTGCCCGCCGTCAGCTCTCTGATGCGCTCCAGGAGAAAGGCGGCCTCGGCGGTCTCGGTGTCGAACTTGTGAAACTCGGGCTCGGGCCCGCCGTACAGCGAGCGGTAGCCGACGGTGTTGTCCGTCCCGCCGTCGAGATCGTCGATGTCAGCGCCCTCCAGCAGACCTGTAGCCCACCGGAGGATCTGCTCGGTCGTGCGGTAGTTCATCTTGAGTCGGCGGGAGCGACCACGAATCTCGATGCCGAACTGACTCAGCGCGATCGGCTTACCGTAGATGCGCTGGTGGGCGTCGCCGGTGATGAAGAGGCTGTTGTCCTCGTGGGGAGCGAGCACGCGGATGAGGCGCCATTGCTCGGCGTCGATGTCCTGGGCCTCGTCAACGACGACCGCGCGGTAGGGCGTCTCGCCGGTCTCCTCGAGATGCTGGCGCACCTTGCGGACGACGTCGGGCCAGTCCAGCAGACCGCGTCGGTCGAGCTCGGCTCGGAACGCTGCGAGGCCCTCCCAGATCTTGGCTCGCTCCGCGCGCTTCAGCTTCTTCTTCGAACCTGCGCGGGACACCTTCAGGTACTCGTCCCGACTGCTGACACCATGGAACTGGACGATGCTCCGCCACTCCTCCTGGTAGTCGGCTCGCGCCCAGTCGAGGGCCGTGCCGCCGGCGAGGGCGGCATTCCAGCATTCGTCCACTTGCCCAGCACCGAGAATGGACGGCTTCCCCGATTGCTTCGAGAGCTGCGCCACCGCCCAAGCGTGGATGTTGGTGACTTCAATGTTGGCGCGCTCGGCTCCACACAGGCCATCGAGCAGGGTGCCGATGTTCGCTGCGAGGTTTCGGTTGAAGGTAGTGAACAGAATCTTCTCGTTCGGAAAGAGCTTGGCCAGGCGACGCGCACGATGCATCGCGACCACCGTTTTGCCGGTCCCGGCTCCGCCGAGAACGCGTGCCGGCCCACGGAAGTTGGCGCGGACGATCGCCTCCTGGTTCGGGTGCAGGAAGATGCGCCAAGTGTCGAGGGAGGCGTCGATCATCTCGATCATCTCGTCGTCGCTTTCGACGAGGCGAAACTGTCGACGGCTCGCCGGATGCTCCAGAGCGGCAGTGAAGTCTTCAGGATCGACCTTGGCGGGCTGGGGCTGGGGCTGACGACTGCTCTCGCGGATGGCGACGTCGAGCTCGTACCCGCAAGCCGCTAGGAACAACGCCTCGAAGACCTCCACGGGCAGGTACGGCTGCAGCTTGTCGAGATCGTCCTCGCTGGCGACAGCGCGGACGGCGGGCACCAGCACGCCGGGCAGACCCGTCTTGCCGAGATCTTCATCGGTCAAGGCCGCGAACAACCCGGTCGGCGGAGGCGGAACCGTCTGAGCCTGTTCGGCGGCCTTGTCGACGAACTCCATGTCCAGCACCTGAATGGCGCCCGTGGTGGCGTTGACGTCGAAGACCTTGTTCTTCGCCCAGGCCATCGCCTCGTCGTGGTGGTCAACCCAGACGAGCATGTAGAGGCTGCCCTGGTCGGGATGAACGACGACCGCGCGGTAGCTGAGATCGATGCGGACCGTGCGGATCTTCGGGTCGCGCATCCCATGAATGGCCTCGTAGTTGATGGCCGACGACGTTGGGTTGGCGCGAAACTTCGACGTGAACTCCCGAACCTTCTTCTGCTGCGCCTTCGGCAGCTGGCCAAGGGCACGGAGATAGGAATCCGACACGGCGACTTGCAGTGCGACGCCCATGGTCACTCAGCCCTTTCGATGAGCTCGCGGAGTACGTCAAAGGCCTCGTTGGCCTCGGGCAGTGAGAAGCAGGTCCAGTCCGCGCCTTCGAGAGCCTTCCGGCCGCCTTCTTGCTCGGGCAGAAGCACGGCGACCCGCGGGCCGCTCCAAGAGAGCTCAGCGCTTCCAAGCACGTGACCGCCCAACGCCTCGATGTCCTCGCCTACCAGCGGAGCGGGTAGGCCCTCGCGCATGAGACGAAGAAAGAACGGCCTCATCTCGCCGGCGACGAGCAGCTCGTCGGCCAGAGCGTCGAGCTCAGACCGCTCGGGTGTTTCATCCTCGCTTTCCTCGGTCGCGAGCTCTTCGGGTGGCCGGACGCTCGGCGCGGCGGGTGCCGGCAGCGGCACGAGATGGCCGGCTTCGACTAGCTGCTGAAACTGGCGGGTGAGCGTGCCCGCGAGGTTCGGGTCTTCGATGCAGACGCCCACCTCGAGGTTTCGGCTGTGGCCGCGCTGGGTGAAGTTGGCCGACCCGATCACCACGTGCCGGCGATCGACGATGATGCACTTGGCGTGCAGGCTCGCCCGACTCCCGTGTCTTGCCCCTTCGGGGAAGTAGAACAGGTCGGGAACCGGCGCGCCGAATGGCCAGTTCTGCTTGATGAACTTGTGCGCCTGAAGAGCCAGGTACGAGTCCATCTTGGTGTTGACGCTTGGCGCCGGGCGGACGTCGAGGAAAATAGACGCCCGGACGCCCCGATCTTTCATCGCCTCGTGCAGGGGCTCGAAGAGCACCCTGCCGTAATCGAACTCGTAGCCCGCGATAACCACCTCCTCCTGGGCGGACCCGAGCAGAGCCAGCACGATAGCGGTCGTCTTCCTCGCCTCCGACATGTAGACGTCGGGCCCGGTCCAGACCATCTGAGCTGCGGGAGATTGCGGCGGAGGCACCTCCGCGTCAGAGCCTCCCGCCAGCGCCGCCTCGATAGCCGCGAGCGCGGCGTCCCGGTCGAGCTCTGCGAGTGCGCCAAGCCGCTCGAAGAGCTGCTCCTTACCCACAGACTTGAGGGACAGCTTGGTAATGGGTGTCGGGATCTGCCGCTTCTTGATGGCCTTGCGAAGGAACTCGAGCTCCTTGACTGCAAGCTGAGGCGAGGCGGACGTAGACACGATCCTCAGACTCGGTCGGTCAGGCGCGGTCGTTCCGAGAAGAATGCGAGATATTCGGGATGCCCCATGGTTGGAACCACGAGCGCCCTGTCGAGGTAGCAGTTGAAGCGTTCACAGCTTGGTTCGGCGACGTAGAGGCACCCGTGGCAGGCAGCGCCTTCGCGGTCCCGGCGGGTCGGGTCTTTGGCTGGTGAGTGGTACGCGCAGACCGGATCGTTCGAGCAGAGTCGTCCCATGTCATAGGCGCGCCGCAGATGCTCGAGCAGGTGCTTGCCCTGCTCGACGAGCCCCCCGAGCGTGCCCTCCGTGCCCGGCGTTCCCGTGCTGATCAGGATGGCCGCCATGGGCACGTCGTCGTTGCGTGGCGCGCAATAGATTCGCTCGCTCAGGGCTGCGGCGCTGTAGCCGCATTCGACCGCGATGGCGTTGATGAGCAGGTGCGACAGTGAGTGGAGCAAGTAGAACCGCACCCCAGGAAATTTCGGTGCGTTGGACCGCTCCTCTTTCCACCGGTCGTAACCCGCAAGAAGTACTTTTGCCCGAGCGCTCACGGCCTTTCGGTCTTCCCAGTCTCGGACGGCGCCCTCGTCGAGCTGAACGAAGACCCCTTCACCCCAGATCTCCGACGCCGGGAG
Organism: Polyangiaceae bacterium; assembly: GCA_029261965.1. Lineage (GTDB taxonomy): Bacteria > Myxococcota_A > Polyangia > Polyangiales > Polyangiaceae > JAJDAH01. The sequence goes on along the minus strand of JAJDAH010000232.1, from coordinate 5,855 downwards.
CCATTCGGTGTTGAGCCCGAGCTTGCAGGTGGTGACCTGCAAGTCGTACTCGCCCTGTAGGTTGGCGGTTGGTGCATCGAGTCGCGTGAACCCCACCTGAACGGCCACCTCCCGTAGTCTCGGCGCGACGACGATCTGCCCGATCCCGTCGGGCAAGCCCGTGGGCGGGTCGTAGCGGCGCGCGAAAAACTTGTCGTCCGGCTGAGGAAGGACGCCCGTCCGGTAAGCCGGCTGGCTCGTGAGCTGCAGGTACTCCGCCGTGCGCAACGGCACCTGCTCCGCCTCCTCGGGGTTCTTGAGCGCCTCCACCGCTTCGAGCACTTCGTCGTCGCTGGCGTCACCCAGCGCAGCGAGCTTGGGAATGGCGTGGCGAAGGGTCGGAAGCGTTTCCTTGGTCGCGTTCGTCAGGACGTCCATCAGATCGCGCACCACGTTGACGAGCTCGGAGTCCGACTCCGGAATGCTGAGGGCGCTGACGACCTGGGAGAAGTAGGTGTTGCTCGCGCCCCGCATGAGGAGACGCGGACGTTGGTCGCAGTTCTCCTGGGCTTCCGGCCCCAGCCACGGACGGTAACCCTTGCAGGGTGGGTTGGCCTCCTCGGCTCGAGCGTGGGCGAGGTACCGCCACTGCTTGCACGCGCAACGTACGGCAACCTCGCTAAAGTCGCCCGTTCTACCTTCGATGAGACGGAGGCTCGGACTCGCGCACCGCTGCTTCCCCTGTCCTTCGTGTACGAAGTAGATCCAAGGCATCTCGTCGAGGTGACCGTTCTTGCAGGCGAGGACGAACCGTACGGGAACCGCCGGGCTGTACTTGCGCGAGTCACAGTAGTGCTGCCAGCGGTCGGCCTTGAGCTCGAGCCCCTGCGGTGCCCGCACCAGCGCGCGGCACTTGTTGTCCTGGCAAACGAACCACTGCGGGAACTCGAAGACCTCGATGCCGTTGCTGCGCTGTGGCTCTCCGTCGAGGCCCGCTGGGGGATGCACGAAGGGTTTGTCGGTAGAGAGGTTCACCGGCTCGTCAAGTTGGTTGAGCATCGACGTGACGGTCTGACGCAACCGGTGCTCGGTGATGGCCACCGCACCCTCGGTGCCGAACCTCCAGAAGTCGAGCCCCCCGATGAGCACCGATCGATCGAGCAGGTCCATCAGCGAGCCGGCGCCGTAGGTCCGGATGGACTGACTGCGCCTTACCTCGCCGTCGGCTTTCACCCGCGAGGCTTTGCCGCCTCGCTTCACCCACTGGCTCATCGCCGCATCCCCGCTTTCCAACCTGCCGAAGTGAGCCACAGATGCACTGTCGGCTCGACGTCACGCATCGAGGTGGGAGCGACAAAGCGGGCGCTATCGCCCATGCCTCGCTGCTGCCAGAGCTTCTCCTCGAGCGCCGTGTGAAGAATCGGTACGCCCGATCGCTCGAGGTCGTACGGGGAGTAGCAACGCTGGGCGCCCCCGGCCTTGGCCTCGGCGATGAGCGTTGCCCAGCGGTCGATCACGTTGCGTGCCTGGATGCGAAGCTCTTTCTCCACCTCGTCCATATCGTCGCTGTCGCCAACCACGTTCGGTTGTGCCGTGGCCCGTTCGAGCAGTGCTTGGATGGCAGGACCTTCAGCCACAGCCTGAGCGTCGAGGTCCATGGCCGCGCTCGCCGGCGCCATGCTCATGTCTCCGTGCCGGGCCATCGCGATGATGCAACCGGCGAGCCCACGGTCGAGAGCAGGGCCCGAGAATGGGGTCACGCTCGTCGCTTCCACGTGGCGATAGAACGACTCGTGGTAGTCCTTGAAGTGCTCGAAGTGGGAGCGGTCGCGCGGCTTGTTGAGATTGTAGCAAGTCACCACGAGGCCGGGCCGCTTGTCGTCGCGTCCGACACGGCTCGAGGCCTGGATGTACTCGCTGGTCGACTTGGGCTGGCCGGCGACGACCATGAGACCGATGCGATCGATGTCGACACCGACCGAGATCATGTTCGAGGCGAGCACCGTCGGTATGAAGCCATCCTCGAGATAGTGCTTGCCCAGGAGATCTTTCGTCTTCGAGATGGCGCTGGTGTTCTCACGACTCGTGAGCTCGACGGGTTGCTTCCTCAGCTCGCGGTTGGCCATCCACGGGTTGTCCTCGATCCCGAGGGGCTTGAGGTCGCCACGCGTCGCCGCGCGGGCGCGGATGAGATCTTCAACCAGCCGTCGCATCCCGCCGAGCTCGCGCAGGTTGTTGAAGTAGCCGACCAGCGTCATGTACGGGTCGCCGGGCTGGCCCGGCTGTCCCTCGGGGTCAACGCACTTCTCGGCGGCAGCCAGCAGTGCTGAGTACACAGTCACGAGCACCGCTTTGGAGGAACGCCCCGCCGCACCGACACCGACGTAGATGCGGCCGTTTGCGTTCTTGTCGACCTGCGCGAAGAACGACTCTGAGTCGTCGATGCCGGGGGGCGGGAACATCGCCATATCGTCCCGGCCGTAGAGCGCCGCGATCTGCTGGACCGCACGCTTCACCGTAGCGGTGGAAGCGATGACCTTGGGCTTGATGACCGTCCCGTCGGGCAGTCGACGGCAGGCGAGTCTTTCGATCGCCGTCTCGTAGAGCCCCACCATCGTGCCCAGCGGTCCCGAGATGAGGTGCAGCTCGTCCTGGACGATGAGCTCGGGCGGGCGGAGCCCTTCGGGAAGCGCTTCCGCGTCGCCCTTCAGCAGCTTGGGGCGCGGCGTGCAGGGCCCGACGAAGTAGCGGCCGACACGCTGCGTGGCCTGCCCGAACAGACCACCGCTCTCGCCGCGCCAGGGCAGCATCGCGAACTTGTCGACGGTGGCGACGAGGAACGAGGGCAGCTCCCGGTAGACCTGCTCGTCCACGAAGACCACCGGCAATGCCCCATTGCGCAGACTGAAGGCACACTTGAAGTCGCTGCAGCCAACCTCGACGCTGATGGCGTTCTTTTGGTTGGGCTCGAGCTGCATGCCCGCAGAGCTGATCTCTTTGCGGCACCAAGGACACGCAGGAAGCGGAAACGGCGACAAATTCGTCGCCCGATTCTTGTAGTCGGTCACCTGCTTGGCGACGTTGGTGAGACGGTTGGCGGTTGCCGACTTGCCGACCCACAACCCGACTGTAAAGCGGACATCCCCAAGCGCTGGACGTTCCTTGCGCAGCATCTCGAGCGCGCAGATCAACGTCGCCGCACGACCGAGCTGGTCGAGGGTCAGCAGGCGCAGCGTGTAGCGAAGCACCACTGCAACCCCGAGGCCTTTGTCGGGTCGCTTCGCGCCGGTCAACCGCCGCAAGATGAGAGTGAACGCAATGAGTCCCAGATAGGCCTCAGTCTTGCCGCCACCCGTCGGGAAGAAGATCAGTTCGACGGTGTCTCGGTCGTCGTGCTTGGGATCGACGACGGCGGGAAGGTTCAGGAGCACGAAGGCCAGCTGGAAGGGGAACCACGACGCCACCACATCGCCCTCGTAGCGCTCGGGGCTTCGCTGGCGGGCAGCGAGCGCCATGGCGTGGTTGGCGATGGCGAAGGCTTCACGCGCCTGCGCGTTGTCCGCCAAGAGGTCGATCCCCTCCTGGATGCGGGCTCGGGCGCGCTCGGCATTTAACTGCACCTGCTCGGCGACACCGCGTCGCCTGTCGTTCAGCGTGTCGAGGCGCTTCTTCTCGACCGCGAGCCACTCGCCGTACTGCTTCGGGATGCCAGCCAGCGCGGTCCGAACTGCATCAGCCGTGTCGACCTCTGCGAGGCGGTCCATGCCGACCTCGACATCCTTCGCCGGCCCCACCGTGACGCGCTTCACCTTGGCTTCGGGAACCCACTCCGTGCGGGCGCCAACGACCGCGCCGCTCTCGACGAGCGGCAAGACGGCGATGCCGTGTCCGGACGCGAAGCTCTGCGCGTCACGGAACTGCAGATCCATCACCTGATCGTCCCAGTCCGTTGCCGCCTGACCGGCGAGATCGGGTCGGGGAATGAGCCCGCGCTCGTGGCGCAGCTCGAGGCGAACCTGGAACGCGTACTTCGAGTCACGAAGGCTCTTCTCAGCCGAGGGCTCCCGCGCGTTGACGAGAAAGAGCGAAAGGGCCCGCGTGTCCTCGGGTATCCCCTCGATGTGCTTCGGCGTGTCGATGTGGCCGTAGATTCGCAGGCCCGACTCCCCAACGGCAATCCCGGCCTCGCTCTCGAGAGATGCGTCGAGAGGGACGGTCAGCTCGATCGGCCCTCTCGGTTCACGTCGCCAGTGAACCGGGGGTCGCCCGCGCTTCTTCTTGCCATCTTCGTCTAGCTCAGCCTCTTGCGACTCGGGGACGTAGTCAGCATAGGAGACGCGGACCGTGACTGAGCTGGGCTCGCCTGCGTCGAGGAGCACGCTCATCCCCATCGACGACGGCAGCATCGGTCGCCGCTTCGCCTCCGGGTCGTTCTGCGACTCCTCGCCCGGATCGTCGCCTGCTTCGACTAGCTCCTCGTCGGTGGGATCGTCCTCCTCGTCGTCGGGCTGCAGCTGGCTCTGCTCATTCGGAACGAGGAACCCGGACAAGTAGCGCTTCGAGGGTGCGAGGTCCCAGACCTCGTCTTGGCCTACGTGGGCATCATCGGCAAACGGGCCGACGAGGTCGGCTCGCAGCGCGCCGATGAGGTGGTCACGTACGTCGGCGCTCGCCGGGAGGTTACTTGCCCCTCCGCTCTTGCCTTCCGCCATGTCGGATGGACAATCGATCGCAGAGGCCGGCGGCACAAGCCAGAACCGGGAAGACGGGCTCCCTTCGGTTCAAGACCCGGGCAAGCGCGTGCCACGGTCGCATCATGGCGCGCAAGATCGACCAAGCTCCTCGACCCGTCGAAGAGCATCCCCTGATGGAGTTTGCGGGCGCGCGGTGTGTTCTCTCCCTCGCAAATGGGGCAGCCGTTTTGCGAAGCTCTCGTCGTCTTCGCGGCTCGGCCTAGTCTCGCTCGCACACGTAGCGCTGTGCCGCCTCGGGGCAGCCGCTACACGTCCACCACTGCGGGTTCAACTCGTAGCCGCCCGGTCCCCGCTCCCATCCACAGATCGGTCCTTCGTAACCGACGTACTTCGCCACGAGCGCGGTGATGAGCGTCTGGATAATCGTCTTGCGATCAACATCGCCTTGAAGGTCTTCGTGGTCGTCCTTCGACATCAGGTAGCGGTGAGCTGAACGTCCCCGGCGCGCAACCTCTTGCAGGGCCTGCTGTGGGACTCGGGCCCCGTACTCTTTCAGAGCCGCTTCGACGATCTCGCCTGAAGGAGCATGCATGGCGCTCTGGACCTTTCGCACCAGCTTCGTCGCGGCAGTGGCATCCACGCCGTGCTTTTCAATCTCCGCCCGATGCTGAGTGACCCACTCGATCCACGTTTTCGTATCGGCAACAAGAACGGACGGACGAGTTGTGGCGATCTCGTGGCAGAAGGCCTCGAGACCGATCTGTGCCGCAAGGTACGAGCCGTCGAGATGACCGACGAGCGAGTCCATGTAGGCCGCAAGGCCGAGCATGAGGGGCATCCGTCCCGCCTGGTCCATCTTCGACGTGAGCTTTGGCACGAGCCCAGCCGGCCAGCAGCCTTCCAAGTGATGGAAGTTCGGCACGGGGCACCGCCCCCGCCCGATCTGCCTCCCGAACCCGAACCCAAGGCCCAGTGCGGCCACGGGTTCGAACTTCGCGTCCAGACCAACGAGGGTCTCGAGACTCATCGTCTGACCGAGCGCGAAGCTGAGCGCGAGGAAATCCGCCACGAGTCGGTCTCGATCGGGAATAACGTCACCAACGTCGAGAAGCACTCGGTGCGGGCCCTTCTTCGGACCAAGTACGTGCCACGCGTAGCTCCCTTTGACGCGGAGGTGCCCTC
>JAJDAH010000231.1 GCA_029261965.1 Polyangiaceae bacterium | reverse complement strand
ATTCGTGTGGACGGGAACGACGTGCTCGCGTCGTACAAGGCCATCAAAGCGGCGGTGGATCGAGCGCGCGACGGTCGGGGGCCGAGCTTCGTAGAATGCGTGACCTATCGCATGGGTGCCCACTCGACGAGCGACGACCCCACGCGGTACCGATCGGAGGAAGAGGTCCGCGAGTGGTCCAAGCGCGACCCCATCGACCGACTGCGTCGGCATCTCTTTTACTTGGGTGTGCTCGACGAAGCCGGGGACGAAGCGATTGAGACCGACATCAACGGGCAAATCAGCGAGGCGGTGGCCGAGGTCGAACGCCACGGCGCGCCCGGTCGGGATTCGCTGTTCGACGACGTCTATGAAGACCCGCCGTGGAACCTTCAAGAGCAACGCCGCGAGCTGATGCTCGGTCAGCGTGCTCCGAAAGCGCATTGAGCATGACCACCGAATACGACGTCGTCGTGGTGGGTGGCGGCCCCGGAGGTTATCCGTGTGCCATCCGTGCCGCTCAGCTCGGCCTGAAAGTCGCCTGCGTCGAGGAAGAGGAGCTTGGCGGGGTGTGCCTCAACTGGGGATGCATCCCGTCGAAGGCGTTGATCAGCAACGCGCACTTCTTCGAGAAAGCCCAGGGCGCTCAGGAAATTGGCATCAAGCTCGGCGCGGTAGAGCTCGATGTCGGGGCGATGCAGGACTGGAAGAACGGGATCGTCAAGAAGCTCACCGGCGGGGTGCGCACGTTGCTCGAGGCCAACGGCGCCACTGTCGTCGATGGACGAGGCCGCCTCGTGGACGCTAGTACGGTGGAGGTCGTGAACTCCGCCGGCGAGGCGACTCGACTCAAAGCCTCCAAAGGCATCGTGATCGCGACGGGCTCGGCGACGATCGAGGTGCCCGGCTTCGAGTTCGATGGTCGGCAGATCATCGGGGCCAAAGAAGCCGTGAGCCTGCGCGAAGTCCCCCGGCGGTTGCTCGTCATCGGGGGCGGAGTGATCGGTCTCGAGCTCGGCATGGTTTATCAAAAGTTCGGGAGTGAGCTGACGGTGGTCGAGCTCACTCCGAATCTTCTGCCCGGCACCGATCGCGACTGCGTGCGTGTCGTCGAGCGAAAGCTCAAGAAACACGGCGCCACGATCATGACCGACACGAAGGCCGTCAGCTGCGAGAAGCGTGACGGCTCAGTCTCCGTCCGCGTGGCAACTCCCACTGGCGAGCGTGACGTCGAGTGTGACGTCGTGCTCGTTGCGGTCGGCATGAAACCTCGCACGCGCGAGTTGGGGCTGGAGCAGGTCGGCGTGCGCTTGGATCGACGCGGGTTCATCGAGACGAACGATCGCTGTCAAACCACGCAGTCCGGGGTCTACGCGGTCGGCGACGTGAGTGGTGCTCCGATGCTGGCGCACAAGGCGACCAAAGAGGGCGAGATCTGCGCCGAGGTTCTGGCCGGGCTACCGGCGGCGAAAGACTGGACCACCGTGCCGTCGATCATCTTCACCGATCCCGAGATCGCCAGCGTCGGCATGCTCGAAGAACAAGCCAAGCAGGAAGGGTTCGACTTCAAGGTGGGCAAGTTCCCGTTTGCAGCGCTTGGTCGGGCCATGAGCATTCGAGAAACCGACGGCTTCGTGAAGGTCGTGCGCGATGTGGCTTCAGACCGGATTTTGGGCATCCACATCGTCGGGCCATCGGCGAGCGATCTCATCAGTGAAGCGGCGCTCGCGCTGGAAATGGTGGCCACCACGGAGGACGTCGCGATGACGATCCACCCGCACCCGACCTTGGGGGAAGCGCTGATGGAGGCGAGTGCGGCGGCGTTGGGCCATGCGATTCACATCGTGAATCGCTGAGCCACGTGGTCCCCCGGTGGCATCTGGCCGCCGACTCCAACGCGCTTTCCAACCACCGGGCCACATGGCACGCTTGTGGCCATGGGTATTTTCGACCGCATGGGTCGGGTCATTTCCTCCAACTTCAACTCTCTGTTGGACAAGGCGGAGGACCCAAGAAAATCCGTCGATCTCACCCTGGAGGAGATGGGCGAACAGGTGAGGGCGGCCCGAAACGAGGTGGTCCGCAGCGTCGCCGCCGAAAAGCAGCTTCGCAAGAAGGTGGAGGAGCTCGACGGCGAGGCCGAGAAGTGGGCGAAGAGGGCTGAGCTCGCCATCAAGCACGACGACGACGAGCTCGCGCGTGAAGCTCTGATGCAGAAGAAGCGTGTGACCGGCGAACGCGACCGCGCCGAGGCGATGCGGGGCGAGCAGCGGGCAAACGCGGTGGAAATGAAATCCGAGCTCGAACGAATGGAAGCGAAAGTCGACGAGCTCAAGTCGCGGCGCGGGGATCTCATCAACAAGGCGCGGGAAAACAAAGAGGGCGTCGAAGGCGGCGCTACCGCGACGACCGGAGGAGCCTTTGGCGAGTTTCGACGGATGGAGGACCAGCTCGAAGGAGTCGAGGCAGCCGTTTCGGCCCAGCGGGAGGTCGAGGACGCGCTCAAAGGACCTGGCGGGATGAGCCGTGACGAGGTGGAAGCGAAGTTCCGTCGGCTCGAGTTCGGGGGGCAGTCGGACGATGGCAAGACGTCCGAGGTGGACGACGAGCTCCAAGCGCTGAAGAAGAAAGTCCGCATCGGGTCCTGATGGCCGAGCGCGTCGTCGTCGCGTTTCGCTCGCGTCGCGTGACCACGCGTGGTGAGCCCGACGAGGCGCATCTCGAGACGATGCGAACGCTCTCGAAGCGTGCCACGGCGCGGGGGGGGCGCATCGTCGCTTGGGCGGCCACCGTAATCGCCTTCGATTTTGCGCTCGACGACGTCGAAGATGCGATGGATCTGGTCGCCGAGCAGGGAAGCGAGGCCCCGGTTCCGGAGCAGTTTTCTGCCGGTGTCGCTCAAGGCGAGCTCGAGGTCTTCCTTGAGCCCGAGGGCGGCTCTCACATCTCGCTCTGCTGGGGCGTGGCGCTGGTCAAAGCCATGAATCTTTCCCGCGTGGCGCGGCGGGGTGAAGTTCTCGTCGACCCGGCGTTCGAGGCGGTTCGCATCGGAGACTTGCTGACCCTCGGAAGCCGCATGGGCCAGATCGGCTCCGACCGGGTCCGCGGTTTGCGTCTCGATACCCAGCACCCCTGGCGGGCCGCACTGCTCGAAAGCGTGGTCGAGCTGACTGACCCGGCGATGGCGGGGCGCGCGGAGCTTTTGGCGGAAGCCATGGTGCCGGCCGGGAGTCTCGGCGTCGTTCGCGCAGCGCGAGGCGCCGGCGGGAGCCGGTTTCTTTCGGAGCTGGCTCGCGAGCTCGAGCCGGCGAGAATTCTGACCCTCACGCCGCATCCCGTGGGGGAGCCGCTCGGCGCGCTTCGACGGTCGCTCGAACGAGAACGGGTGGCCGCGCGGGCGCCCACGGTGCTGACGGGCGGCTCGTCGGATGCGCTCGAGCGTTTGGCCGAGGGACGCGGGTTCGATCTCGATGTCGGTGCGGCTCTCGTCGTCGAATGGCTCAAGCCGAGCAGCGGTGGCGACGCGAGCGGTGCCGTGCTCATCGACGACGCCGCCGAGGTGGATCGCGATACGCTCGAAGTGATCGCCGAGGCTGCGGCGCGCGGCGCCGAGCCGTTTCGGGTGATCGCTCGGCTCGGCCCCCACGACGAGTTGCCGGATCCGCTTTCGGAGCTCCCCGAGGGACCCGAGCTAGTGTTACCGACGCTGTCGCGCGCGGCGGCCGCCGACGTTGCCAAGGGATGCGTGAGGGGCGAGATCGACGACGCGGCGGCGACCAGGTGGGGCAAGCGGGGCGGCGGTGCCCCACTCGCCATCATCGAAGCGCTCACCGAATCGCTCGAGAACGGCGAGCTCGTTTGGGCTGACGGCCGGGCGGTTCCCCGCGGGCGCCGCGCCGGACGTGGGCGAGCGGAGCCGGCTCGGCATTGGATTTTGAAACGCCTCGGCACCCTCGACGCAGCTTCCCGCGCGGTCGTTCTCGGCGTGGCGGTGCTGGGCGGTCAAGCCACCGAGAAGGATCTCACCGGTTTGATGAACAAGGTGGCGAACGTGCCCGTCGACGTCACGTCGGTGATCGAGCTTCTGCGCCGGCGCCGCTGGATCAACACCATGAAACCCGAGCTCGTCGAGCTACCGAGCTCGACGCACCGCGACGCCATCGTCGCCACGCTCGCCGGTCCGCATCTCGCCGAGTGGCAGCGCGCGGCCGGGATGGTGATGGAGACGAGCGAGTTACCGCTGGGGTTCGCGTCCGCGGCGTACTTCTGCGCGCTCGGCGGCGATCTGCGCCGGGCTTGCCGCTTGGCGCGGCAGGCAGCAGATGCCGCGCGTACCGCCGGTCTCATAGCCACAGCTTCCGCCCTCGAGAGCTTCGCGAAATCCGAACGTCTTTCCGCCCTCACGACCCGGGGGCTGAGTGGCAGCATCGTGCCGGGTGGGAGCGTGGCTCCGGCGGCGGCGAGCCTGAGCGTGATGCCGCCGGATGGCTGGAGCATTCCTTCTACGCAGCGCTCTAGCTATCCACCGGTGGAGCTGCCACCCGGCGTCGGATCGGATCCGCTCCGCCCGATCGTGCCCCGTGCACCGAAAACGCCGAGCAGTGACCTGCTCGATCTCGCCGGTGACGCACCGGACGAGCCCGAGCCCCCGATCTCCGAAAAAGTCGAGTCGTCCGCCATTCGTGAGGTCGGGGAGTCGGCCCCACCAGCTTCGTTCGAAGAGCTCGGGGCGGCGGAAATCGAATCGTCGAAACCCCAAGTGCCCGAGGACACGGTCGAAGAGCTGGATTCCTCCGCATTCGCCTCGGTCGAGCCCGAGGCGCTGCCCGAGTCCGATGCTAGCGAAGTCGAGCCACGGCGATCGGTCGCTCCGGTCGCGAGACCGGCGGAAGAAATCGCTGCCCTGGAAGAAATCGACGACGACGACATCGTCGTTTCAGAGCCGCCTCCAGCGGCGCAGCCGGAGTTCGAGCCGCTCGAGCTGGACGACGAGCCCGTGGTGGCCGCCCGAGCGTCGGGGAACGGCGCCGGTGAACGAAAAGCGAACGGAGCCCCGAAGCCTGAAAACATTCCCGAGGCCAGTGCGGCGCTCCGCGGAGGTGACGCGGCGAAAATGAAGGAGGTCGCGGCCAAGCTGCGGGAGGAAGGTCGCCTCCCGGCGTTGGCGGATCGGCTCGATGCGATCGCGTCACTGGCTGACGGACAATCCGGAGAAGCGTTGCGGGTTCTACGGGCAGCGGTGCAGGAGGCCCGGGAAACGAAGTCCCCGCGGATCACTCGGGCGGCCCTCGCTCACGGCGTGGCGCTGGCCGCGGCGGGCAGGACGACCGAGGCGGTGCTCGAGGTCCTCGACGGACTCGCGCGGGCGCGCGAAACCAGTGACACGCGTGGGGAGATCGCCTGCGCCAGCTTTCTCGTTCAGCTGGCAAAAAAGTCCGGGCAATCCGAGGCCGCCAATGCCTGGGCGGTGCTCATTCGGAAGTAGCGTCCGCCTCCTGATCCCAGACGTCGCGCAGAATTTCAGCGACGGCCTCGTACAGAGCCTCGGGGATTTCGTCACCCACTTCGAGCTCGTGCAGCGCTCGGGCTACCGGAACGTCCTGCACGACGGGGACGGAGTACGCCCGGGCCGCGTCGATCATTCGCCGCGCGAGCTCACCGTTGCCGCAGGCGACGACGCGAGGGGCCTCGCCGCGCTCCTCGTCGTATTCGAGCGCGGTGGCGATGCGCGTCGGATTCACGATGAGCACCGTCGCGTTGCGCACCGCGGCGATGGTGGCTCCTTGCAGCATCTCTTCATGAGCGCGCCGGCGCGCAGCTTTGATCTCGGGATCACCCTCGGCCTCCTTGTGCTCTCGTCGGACCTCGTCCTTCGTCATCATCAGGCGCTTGATCCAACTTCGTCGTGTCATCAACAAGTCGACGATGCCGAGCGCGAGACCGATGACCGCCGCGTATCTGGTGAGCGTGAGCGACAACTCCGCCGCGACCAGTCCGGCGTTCGAGCCGCTGCCCACCGCGTTGGCCAGATCCGCGCCGTGCTCGAGAACGAGATCGACGACGATGTAGCTCACCAAGCTCGCAGCGACCAAAGCTCGGATGACGCCGACGATTCGCTGCCACGTGACGAGGTTCTTGAACCCGGTGAAGGGGTTGGCGCGCGACAGGTCGGGAGCGATTTTTTTCGCGCTCACGATGCCGCCCGACTGCACGGCCGAGGCAGCCGCGGCGGCGAGGGCAGCAGCGGCCAGCATTGGCGCCGTGAGTGTCACGATGTCGGTCGAAAGTTCGATGGGTGAAAAGGCGCGGTCCGGCTGTTCGATGGCCCGGCGGATCAGCTCCGCGGCGCGATGGGCCGCCGCCGCGACGACGGCGGGAGCAAGGAGCACGGCCACCAAGAACCCGACCGACTGGGTCAGCGGGGCGGAGACGGGACTGTCGCCGTCGAGTCGCGCTTTTTCCAGGCGCCGCGCAGTGGGTTGCTCCGTTTTCTCTGCCAACTCGTCGAACCTCTAGAAAGGACGCCCCATTGTCGGCCAGGCCGCCGGTAGAGTTGCGTGCAAAGTGTCGACCATCTGATGAAAAATAGGCTTGCCCCGGCTCCACCCTCGGCGCGGGCGGTCCCCCGCGGAGGCACTGCTACGCTCCGAGGGATGTTTCGCCGTCCCGCTTTGATCGGTCTCGTCGCCATGTTCGTGGCGGGCGCCTGCGCCGACCGTCGCAACAACGACGCGAGATCGGCGCCGCACCGCCCGGCCTATCCGCCGGGCCAATACCCGCCCGGCCAATACCCGCCCGGCCAGTACCCGCCGGGTCAGTATCCGCCGCCCGGCTACGCTCCACCCCCCGGCGGCGCCGCCCCGCCCGCGACGGCGCCGCCGCCCGCACAATTTCCGCCGGCCGGTGCCGATCCCATCAACTTCACGGACATCGGCTTTCTCCGAGGCAGGGCTCGGACGGTCATCGGCGAGCTGGTCGCGGCGCTGCCCGCTGGCCAACGTCAGCGGGTGGAGTCGGTGCCCCTCGTCGTGGACGACACGCCGGGCGAGGTCAACGCGTTT
>JAJDAH010000024.1 GCA_029261965.1 Polyangiaceae bacterium | reverse complement strand
TTCGGCGACGTCGCAGCTACCCGCCGACGGACGGCAGACGCTCGTGCCGGGGAGGAACCCGTCGCCTGGACATGCCGCAGAGCTTCCCGTGCAGTTCTCGACGACGTCACACGAGCCCGCCGAGGCGCGGCAGACGGTGGTCCCCGGCAGGAACGTGTCACCTGGACAAGTGGTACTTGAGCCCGTGCAATTTTCCTGAACGTCGCAGCTGCCTGCCGAGGCGCGACAAACGGTGCTCCCCGGCGCGAAGCCGTCGCCGGGGCACGAGGCGGACGAGCCGGTGCAGGTTTCAGCGACGTCGCAGGTGCCTACCGACGCGCGGCAGACGGTGGTCCCAGGCTCGAACGAGTCGCCGGGACAGGTAGCGGAGCTCCCAGTGCACGTTTCGGCAATGTCGCAGATCCCAGCGGAGCCGCGGCACACGGTGGTTCCGGGCTGGAACCCGTTTGCTGGGCAGCTCGCGCTCGAGCCGGTGCACGTTTCGGCTACGTCGCAGACGCCGGCCGAAGAGCGGCAGACCGTCGACCCGGAGGCGAAACCGTTGGCGGGGCACGAAGTCGACGATCCGTTGCAGTTTTCGGCGACGTCGCAGACGCCGGCAGAAGCCCGACACTGGTGGACTGGGAACGATGGGATCGTCGTGCAAGTGCCGTTGATCGTGCCGCCGGCTGCCGTGCTGCACGCTCGACAGTCGCTGGTGCCACCGCTGCAACTGTTGTTGCAACAGCGACCGTCGACGCAGAATCCGCTTCCGCAGTGACTGCCGGCGGAGCAAGTCTGCCCGTCGGCTTTTTTGTAGCGAATCGTGAGAGTCGGTCGGTAGCTCGTCGTGCCTTCGTCGGTGCCGATGACCCGTGCGGTGTCGGCGATGGTTTCGTTGGTGGCGCGGAGCATCCACCCGCGATTCGTCAGCGTACCGCTCTTCCAGCCCTGGACGTCGGCGCCGAGGTTCGTATTGAATCCCGTATCGGACGGGATGCCTTCGACACCGGTGCTGATGGTGCGCGACGAACGCAGGCTGCCGGTGGTAATCGTGCTGAATCGAGTCGACTGCGTCGAGGCTTCGAACCAGCCGCACGGACCAGTGCCCAAAAACGGATCGTTGTCCCAGACGTGTGCGGAGCCCGAGTTGCCGAGTGCGGCTTCTCCCCAGCTAGGCGTGACGCGGTAGAGACCAACGTTGACGGTCGTCGGTGCGGTGTTGAGCGGATTGTCCGACCGCCGACGCCGCACGACCACGGTGACGCGTGCGTCGAGGACCTCCACGGCCGCGGGAATGCTGGCGGTAGAGAAGGTGAAGATGTACCGGCGCGAGTCGGCGCCACTGTTGCCGATACACGCAGTATGGGCGGCGCCGTTGTTCGAGCTGTGGTTCTCGTAGAGTGTCGTGTCTTGGGTGATGTGGGTCCCGGGAATGGTGCAAGTCGTCGGAGTGCTGGAGCTGCCGTGCGTCGGGCAGGTCCCGTGGGTGGCTTGGACCACGGTCCCGAGCTCGACGTCCTCCGGCAAGCTCTTGCCGTCGATGGGCTCGTTTTCGTCAGGGAGGGGCGGCTCCCCGCCGCATCCGACAACAATCCACACGATGGCAACGACCAGGGGCCAATGCCTCCACGTCAAGCAACCCATCCGCTGAACCTCCCGAACCAAGCCCGAGAGCAGTCTCTCGCCGTCACGCAGCCCGGGTCAACGACTGCCCGGGATCGAGGGATCACTGGTACGGCCGGTCGTCGCCGTGGCCGCGATCTCGACCTGTGCATAAGTATCTGAGATTACTAGATCTACCGGTGCATTCGCATCGGCCGCCGAGCCGGGCTGCTATAGGATCGGATCGCTAGTCATGGCTGAAAAAGACCGCGCGTGGATCATGCGGACGTACTCGGGGCATAGCTCCGCGAAGGCGTCCAACGAACTCTATCGTTCCAATCTCTCGAAAGGCCAGACCGGGCTCAGTGTCGCTTTCGATCTGCCGACCCAAACCGGCTACGACGCGGATGACGAGCTGGCCCGCGGAGAGGTCGGTCGCGTCGGGGTGCCCATCAGCCACATCGGCGACATGCGCGCGCTGTTCGACGGAATCGCCCTCGAGCGCATGAACACGTCGATGACGATCAACGCGACGGCCGCTTGGCTGCTCGCGCTGTTGATTGCCGTGGCCGAGGAGCAGGGGGCCGACGTCACGAAGCTCCGAGGCACGACTCAAAACGACATCATCAAAGAATACTTGTCGCGTGGCACGTACATTTTTCCGCCAAAGCCGAGCCTCCGGCTCATAGCCGACACCGTCCTGTACACGGTCGACTTCGTGCCGGACTGGAACCCCATCAACATTTGCAGCTACCACCTTCAGGAGGCCGGGGCGACGCCCGAGCAAGAGGTGGCCTACGCGCTCTGCAATGCCATCGCCGTCCTGGATACGGTGAGGGCTCGGGGAGTCGAGGGGCCGAAGCTCCACAAGGTGTTCGGGCGCCTCTCCTTTTTCGTGAACTCGAGCGTGCGATTCGTCGAGGAGGTCTGCAAGCAACGCGCATTCACGCGCCTGTGGGACAAGCTCGGCCTCGATCGCTACGGCGTCACCGACCCGAAGATGCGGCGCTTTCGCTACGGCGTGCAGGTCAACTCACTCGGATTGACCGAAACTCAACCCGAAAACAACATCGTTCGCATCGCCCTCGAAATGCTCGGCGTGACGCTGAGCAAGAACGCGCGGGCGCGGGCGGTGCAGCTACCGGCCTGGAATGAAGCGCTCGGCCTGCCACGGCCGTGGGACCAACAATTGTCGCTTCGAACTCAGCAGATCCTGGCCTACGAGACCGACCTCTTGGAGTACGGCGACCTTTTCGAGGGCTCGACCGTCATCGAAGAACGCACGTCCGAGATCGCGGCTAGCGCGTGGGCAGAAGTCGAGGCCGTACTCGAACGAGGCGGGGCCGTTGACGCGGTCGAGAGCGGATACATCAAAGAGCAACTCGTGGCGTCGAACGCCGTTCGCGTCGCTGCGATCGAGAGCGGCGCGCAGAAGGTGATTGGCGTCAACGACTTCGTCGAGACCGCACCGAGCCCGCTGCAGGCCGACGGTGGTGCCGATGCCATTCTCCGGCTGGATCCCCGCGCAGAAAAGGATCAGGTCGACGCTTTGGTGCGTTGGCGCCAAGAGCGGGACGCCGGCGCCGTCGAACGGGCGCTCAGCGATCTCGAGGACGCGGCAAAAAGCGGAGACAACATCATGCCGACGTCGATCGCCGCGGCAAAAGCTGGCGTGACGACGGGCGAGTGGAGTCGTGTTCTTCGCGGCGCCTTCGGCGAATATCGCGCCCCGACTGGGGTCGCTGGTGCGCGTACACCACCGACCGCCGAAGCCGAGCTCGAGCGGCTGCGCGCCAGCGTCGGCGAACTCACCGCGACGCTCGGTCGGAGGCCCAAGATCCTCGTCGGCAAACCCGGTCTCGATGGGCACTCTAATGGCGCCGAACAGATTGCGCTGCGAGCAAGAGACGCGGGTTTCGAGGTCGTCTACGAAGGGATTCGCGTGACTCCGAGCCAGCTGGCGAGAGCCGCCGCCGACGAGGGCGTGCACCTCGTGGGGCTGAGCATCCTGAGCGGTGCCCACGTCGACCTGGTGGACCAGGTGATGAGCGAGATGGAAAAACGGGGCCTCGGCGCCGTGCCGGTGGTTGCCGGGGGCATCATTCCCGAGAGCGACGCCGAGGCTCTTCGAAAGCGCGGCGTTGCAGCCGTTTACACCCCCAAAGACTTCGAGATTTCGCGAATTCTCGGCGACCTCGTGGCCTGCGTTCGCAAGGCACACGCCGCATGAGCTCGCCCGCTCGCGACTCGCTCGCCGAGCGCGTGGTCGCGAGACAGCCGGTGGCCGTAGCTCGGGCGATTTCTGCCGTCGAGGACCGCCGTCCAGCTTCCGAAGAGACCATCGTCGAGCTGCTCGTCGAGTTGCGTCGGCTCGGGGGATGGTCTCGGTGTCATCGAATTGGGATTACCGGTCCACCCGGTGTCGGAAAAAGCTCGCTCGTTTCGGCGCTCGCACGGACTGCTCGCGCGCGCGGTCATACGGTCGGGGTGCTTGCCGTCGATCCATCGAGCCCGCGTAGCGGCGGCGCACTGTTGGGAGATCGAGCGCGCATCGAGGTCGATCCCGCCGACGAGGGCTTGTTTGTTCGCTCGATGGCCTCCGGCGGCGACCTCGGGGGGCTGGCGAGGGCGGCAGAGGCCGCCCTCGAGGTGCTCAGCGCGGCGTACGACGTCGTGATCGCCGAGACGACCGGTGTCGGACAGAGTGAAACGGACGTGGAGCACGTCGCCGACACCGTCGTGCTCGTCATTCAGCCGGGCTCAGGCGACGTGTTGCAGTTTCTCAAGGCGGGGATTCTCGAGATCCCCGATCTGTTCGTCGTGAACAAGTCGGATCTCGGCGCGATCGCCGATCGGGCCACCGCTGATCTGCGCGCGGCTTTGGCGACTCTTTATGCCGGGTCGGCCGCGGACATGCCCGCGGTGATTCGTACCAGCACGCCCACGGGTGAAGGGATCGACGAGTTGCTCACCGCTGCGGAGGTCCACCGGTCGCGACTCGTCGATGAGGGCCGACTCGACGAGCGGCGTCGCCGCGCGGCTACGGCTTGGGCGTACGGCCTCTTCCTCCGGCGTTTCGGTGAAGTCGGCGTCGATCGCGCAGGCGGCAAGGACACGGTCACCGCCCGGCTGCGG
>JAJDAH010000230.1 GCA_029261965.1 Polyangiaceae bacterium | reverse complement strand
GAAGCCGGAAACCTGCGTCGGCATTGATGCCGCGCTCCGCTTCGAGATTTTCGTTGCCGCGCACGATCGCGCTGACGCCGAAGAGCTCTCCCAACGTCGGCGCCCGAGCGTAGCGCCCCACGTTGGCGAGCAGGTCCAGCGCGTCGTGCGGCCGATAGCGAAACCCGAGGCGCCCGCTCGGCTCGAGCACTCCGCAACTGTCGGAGCCCGTCGGGCCGCGGGTGCTGTGACACTCGACGGCGCCGAGCGCGTTCAAGTCGAAGCGACGCGTCGGCGACCAAACCGCCGCCGCAGTCGGCCGAGTCGTGGACCGCACGGCGCGAATGCCGTCGGCCCCGAGCCGGTCGAGCGCCAACCGCTCGGACGCCTGCGTGGCTCCGACGCGCAACCGGAGCGTGTCGCCGAAGCGATGCGCGATCCCGACTCGTTGAGCGAATCTTTCACCGCGGCTCGCCACCTGCGTCGTTTGTAGAGACAGCTCGAGCAGCGGGTCGTCGATCACGTTGGACGCGGTGACGAAGAGGCTCGACGCTTCGAGTTGGCACCGACCACGCGAAGAACGAGAGCACGGAAGCTTCGCGGAAACGGCGCCAAGCAATCTTCGCACACGCGCTCTCGAAGCTCGGGCAGGCACGACCCCGAGACCGCTCAGTCCCTGTCCGCGGTCGAACCCATTGAAGATCGTCGTGACCCTTGCGCCGCCGCTCGTGCGGTATCGGCCGATGGCCCAGACGTCGTAGGCTTCGAAGTCCGCGTTCTCGCGGCGGGCCGTCGTATCGTCGCCGATGTCGAATCTCGTTCCGCGGTCGTCGACGAACGTGTAGTCGTTGTCGGCTTGCGATCGGCGAATCGCCACGAGCGCCGCCGCGCCTCCCCCATCTTCGGTTTGGCCTGCGGCAGATCCCGCCCCCCAGGTGGAGAGCGCACCGAAGCTGCCCACCTCGAACCCCGCGCCGAGCTCGGATCTCCGAGGCAAACGCGGCTCGAAGAACACCGCCCCACCAATGCCGAGTCGATCGGCCTCGTCCGGGGCGTTACCGCGAAACACCTCCACCCGGTGCAGCATCCACAGTGGGACGATCGAAAGGTCGGCGGTGCCCGTCACATCGTCGTTGAGGCGCACACCGGCGAGATAAATCGGCGTCTGGGCACTCGTCGCGCCGCGTATCGAGGCCGTCGACAGATCCGAAGAAGCACCGCTCTTGCTGACCTGCACGCCGGGCACCCGCGAGAGCACATCCGCGGCATCGGTACCCGGTGCTCTCAGCGCCTTCTGATCGATGACCTGCGAGGCAGCTGTCGGATCACGGCCGGAAGTGGGGTTGAGCTCACGGTCCGCTTCGACGAGCACCTCACCCGGCTGAGCGACGGCCGGGCTCACGCCAAAACCGATCGCCGCCATCACTGCCGCCAAGCCAGCGCCTCCGAAAATGCTTCGCGCTTGCACGAGTGATGAACGCTTCGCCTACCACGACGCTTCGGCGCCGAGAAGCGCGCGCCGCCCGGAGCCCAGTGGTCTATGGTCTCGGGCGGCATGCGCTGGCCTCGGCTTGTTCGTTCGATTCGACTACTCGGCGCCGTCACGCTCTTGACCGCGTGTAGCGACCTCAAGTGCAGCCAGCTGTTCGCCAGAGACGAGCTGGCCGACGCCGGTCCACCCAAACCGACGACGGTCGCCGAACCCACCATCGCAGAGACTCCGTCAGGAAAAATCCGAGGGCAGCTCGCCGGGGCGCTCCAGATTTTTCGCGGGATCCCCTACGCCCCACCGCCGGTTGGTGAGCTCCGATTCCGGCCGAGCGACCCGCTCGGGGAGATCGAAGGCACATTCGACGCGAGGCTGTTCGGCGAGCCTTGCCCGCAGCTCGCCGATCCGAACGCTCGAGCGCGCGACGACGCGAAGGTGATTGGCGACGAAAACTGCCTGACGTTGAACGTCTGGGCGCCGGTCTCGACGCGACCGGTCCCGGTTTTGCTGTTCGTCCATGGCGGCGAGCTTCAAGTCGGCCGATCGAGCGACCCGATGTACGACGGCACCGCCCTCGCCCGCTCGGGCCAGATCGTCGTCGTGACGTTCAACTATCGCCTCGGCGCGCTGGGGTTTCTCGCTACCAAGAAGCTCGCCGAAGAAGCGGCCGGGCGCGCCGGCAACTATGGGCTATCCGATCAGATCGCCGCGCTGAAGTGGATCAAAACGAACATCGCGGCGCTCGGCGGCGATCCCGACAACGTCACCGTCTTCGGTGCGGCCGCCGGCGCCCTGGCCACGTGCGCGCTCGCCTCCTCTCCGGTAGCCCGGGGACTGTTTCGGCGGGCGATTCTTCACGACGCGGGCTCTTGCGATGCGTTGCCGGGTCTAGACCAAGCCTCGCGCGCCCACCCGGCGGCCTTCGAGCTCGGAAAGACCATCGCCAAAGCAGCTGGCTGTCTCGACAAGAAGTCCGAGAACACATGCCTGCGAAAGCTCGCCCCCGACGCGCTGGTTCGCGCCGGGGCCACGGCCGCCCGAAGCCCGCTCGGGCTCACGGCCTTCACGCCCGTTCTCGACGGCTACATTCTGAAAAGGAACCCTCTACCCGTCCTTCGAGAGGGCAAACACGAAATCACTTTTGTCGTGGGCAGCAGCGCGAATGCGTCCTCGCTGTTTGTCCCTGACGCGCTCGTGACCTCGAAGACCGCCTACAAGAGGAAGATGGCCGAGCTCTTCGGTCCCGCGAAGGCCAAGCGCTTGCTCGGAATCTACCGACCCAAGCTCTTCGGCCGCCCGAAGAACGCTTACCTGCGCGCGCTCACCGAGATCCGTCTCATCTGCCCCTCGCTCGCGCTGGCACGCGCCGCCGCCGCGCCAACGCACCCGAGCTACGTCTACTACTTCGCGCACGCCCCCGGCGGGCTGCTCGGGCGACTCGCGGGATCTCACCGCGGGGTCGAGATCGCTTCGGTCTTCGGGACCCATCCGGCGGGCCACACCAGCCGAGAGGGTGCCGACGACGTCCGGCGCCTCACTCAGGACGCGTGGGCGTCCTTCGTTCGCGACGGGGCCCCGAAAATTCAGACCGACTGGCCCGCCTACGAGGCGGATCTCCCGACGCTGCTTTCGATGGACGTGAAACCGAGCCTCATCTCCGATCCGACCGACGGCCGTTGCAACGAGCTTCGAGCAGCAGGAGTGCTGCCCTGAGCGGGGCACCGCTCGACCTGTCAGAACGCCTTCGTCGTATCGAGCAAAATTGTGACCGGGCCGTCGTTGATTAGCTCCACATCCATGTGAGCCCGGAAGGTGCCGGTTTCGACCCTCGCCCCGAGATCGCGACAATCAGTGCAAAAACGGTCGAAAAGCACGTTGGCTCCCTCGGGTTCCATCGCGCTCGTGAAGCTCGGTCGTTTTCCGCGCCGCACATCGCCGAACAGGGTGAACTGAGAAATCGCCAAGATGGCGCCGCCCGCATCCAGCACGCCGAGGTTCATCTTGTCGTCGACGTCGGAAAAAATCCGGAGCCCGACGACCTTCTCCGCCAACGCGCGTGCGTCTTTCGCCTCATCCCCCTCGCCCACCCCCAAAAAGACGCAGAGTCCCGCGCCGACGCTGCCGACGATTTCGCCTTCGACCGTGACGCTGGCCCGCTGCACGCGCTGGACGACGGCTCTCATCGGCAGGTGGAGGATCAAAGGCCGACGCGCCTGCCCGTGTCAAACCCGCATGACTTCGAGAACTCTCTGGCTCGCTCTGACGCTCTCTTGTGCGCTCGCTACGGCCCCGGCATTCGCCGCCCCGGACGAGGCGAGCACCGAGAAACTACCGTGGAGCCACGCTCACCCGAGCGTCGTTGCCGACGTCGCTCGGGGCCGCCCACTGGTCGTCCGCGCCATCGTCCCGCTCTGTTCGAACGACCAGATCGATTGCGGAGGGACCGCCGCGGGCCGCGCCGGTGACCTCGACCGAAACCTGTATTGGGGAGCGATCTTCGGAGTCAGACGGATGTTCGACCGCAAGAGAAGCGGTTGGACCCGGGTCGACAGCATGCAACCGCAAAACGGCCCGCTCGAACGCATCGTGTATCGCCGCTACGTGGCGGCAAAGCGTTGGGGACTCGGCGCGAAGCACTCCCCGGTCGAGCAGCTCGTGGTGCTCGATGCCGTTCACGGCGACGACATCAACCGAGCGGTCGACGGGTTCTGGAGCTTGGCCACCACCGGTGGCGACGTCACCTTCACCGACGGCGGAAAGAAACGAACGGTGACCGTGCACGTCGCGGGATACTCCGGGCACAACCGCCTCATGGACGGCGTCGACTTGCCGAAGGTCGCTCCCAAACCCGCCGCGCCGCGCCATCGTCGCCGGATGGCCATGCCCTCGTTCGTGCTGGCCTGCTACTCGGAAGCGTATTTTTCCGAATCTCTGAACCGTGCCGGCTCCAGACCCCTCGTCATGACCCGCGCGTTGATGGCGCCGGAGGGCTACGTGCTCGACGCGGTCGTTCGAGCCCTCGGCGACAATGCCACCGAGGTGCAGCTTCGACGCCGAGTGGTTTCCACTTATGCAAAGTGGCAGAAGCTGACCTACGGCACGTCCTCGGCGATCTTTTCGCGCTGAGCCCTGGCTCCTGGGCTACGCTCGCCGGTGGGAGGTCCGCCGCGTCCGCCAATAAAACGCCGTTCATCGGGGAGACGATTCAGTCGCAAATTTACCCCGGCGTCGTTTTCCGCCTCGAGCAAATGCTCGGAGAGGGTGGAACGGCATTTGCTTATTTCGCGATGCGGGAAGCGCCCGACGGCAAGTCACCCGTAGTCATCAAAGTCATCCTCCCGTCGATCGCCATCGAGTGCGGCGATCGCGCGACGATGATCATCCAGAAGGAGGCCGTCGCCCTCGGCCGACTCAACGAAACCATTCCGCCGACGCCGTTCGTGGTTCGATTTCTCGATACTGGCACGGTCGAGTACTACCGCGGCTCTACTCGGGTGGACGTGCCTTGGCTCGCCATAGAATACGTGCACGGGGGCGTGGAGGGCACGACGCTCGAGCAGCGAGTCGACTACGCCATTCGACAGACGGGGTTCGCCTTCGACGCGCACCGCGCCGCTTGCGCGATCGACGCGCTCGGAACCGGATTGAACGAAATCCACCGAGTCGGCGTCGTTCACCGCGACTTCACCCCCGGCAACGTCCTGTGCTGCGGAATGGGTTCGAGCGAGATGTTCAAGATCTCGGACTTCGGCATCGCTCGACCGGTCGGCTTGAACGCGACGTTCGGCAACATGCTGCTCGGCACGCCCGGCTACGTGTCGCCGGAGCAGGCCTTCCAGGAAGGCGTCGACGTCGGCGCGTACACCGACATTTTCAGCTTGGCTTGCGTCATCTACTACATCCTCACCGGCCGGCACTATTTCAGCGCGAAGACGGCGAGCGAAGCCCTACTCGCGGCCAAAGCAGGCTCGCGACGCAGCGTGCGCGACGCTGAATACCTCTGGCCGGAGCTCCGAGCGAACCGGGCGGCGTGTGACGCCATCGACGTGGCCCTGGCGAAGGCCACCCACGCCGACATTCATCAGAGGCCCAGCCACGCGAAGATGTTCACGAGCGGAATCGTCCCGTGGCTGACCGACAAGCCGCGGTCCCTCCGGCCGAACCGCCAGCTGATGGACAGCTACATGCGACTGCGCGCATCGGACACCCTGCCGGGCTGGACGTGGAACGTGCGCCACCCCCCGGGGGACGACCGCGTCATCACCAGTGTCGCATGGGACGGCGACGGTCACTGCCTCGCGACGACGACGACCGGCCTCATCTATTGGAACGGGACCGACTGGGTGACCGCGCCGACCGAGGGGCTACCGGCTCCGCACGCCGTGAGGAACGTGCTGCGGACCGAAGCCGGGCGATGGATCGTCGCCAGCGACGGAGCGACTCTCGCCGAGTACTCGCGAGAAGGCGTGGGCGAGGTTCTATATGGACCGGACGACACCGTCGGCTTCACCGCCGTGAGCGGGAGCCTCGATGACCTCGCCGTCGTCGTCGGCCAGAACGCGACCGCGCCGCCGCTTCTATATGGAATCGCTGGCGGGCATTGGCTGAAGCCGCTGCCCATCGAGAACGCGAGCTACATCAGCGCTGTCGCCCAGCTCGACGAGGAGCGGTGGCTCGTCGTTGGCCGCTCGACGAGCGGAACCGGCTACGCGGCCGTCTATGCACCACTCCAGTGGGAGGTCCGTCCGCTCCAGCTGCCTCCGATGCGCGCGCTGATTTCGTGCTCGAGCCAGATGGACCGAGGGATCGCCGTCGCCGTGGGCGGTCAAGGTGTGGTGGTGCGACTCGAGCCGAACGGCATGACCAATGTGCTCATCGAGGGACAGCCGAGCCTGACCGCCGCCGCGGTGGACGCGCTCGATCGGGAGTGGGTCGGAACCGCGGGCCGGCTCTGGGCGAGTCCCGCCGGCGGCTCTCAGTGGCGGCTCGTCTACGAGGATCCCGCTTGGAACGCACCTTTCGTGAGCATTCTGGCGGATGTCGGCATCGTCATGGCGGTCACCGTCGACGGGGGAATGCTCGAATCGCGCTCGCAAGTCGTCGAGGAGGTGGTTCAGCGACTCGCCTGATCGCTGCGGCAAACCGGACGCCGCCATCTCGGCATGGTAGGATTTGTCCTAGCAGAGCTTATTTCTAGGGAGAAAATGCCAGGCTTCGTCCGGTCGCTCTTGGCGTGCAGTCTGTGCGTCGTCGCGGGCTGCAGCGTCATCGGAAAGTCCCTCGACGGATTCGCGAGCGAAGACGGCGCGTGTCCTAGCGGTCTGACGACCTGCTCCGAGGTTTGCGTCGACACGAAAAGCGACGCGAGCAATTGCGGCGGCTGTGGGACGGCCTGCGACTCGGCTGAAGTGTGCTTCGACGGCACCTGCCGAGACTCGTGCCCGGCAAACACCGAGCAATGTGGCGCCACGTGCGCCGACACCGAAACGAGCTCGGCGCATTGCGGGGCGTGTGACAGCCCCTGTGCTGGCGAATGCAGTAGCGGCACATGCATGGGCTCGTGCGCGGCCGGGCGAACGAACTGCTCGGGAGCGTGCGTCGACGTGCAGAGCAATGCGCTGAACTGCGGGTCCTGCGACAACAGTTGCAGCGCAGGGCAAGCGTGTACGGCTGGAGCGTGCAGTACGTCCTGCCCCCCGGGACAATCGACGTGCAACGACTTGTGCATCGACCTCGACAACAACAACCTCAACTGCGGGTCCTGCGGAAACGTCTGCGGCGCAGGCGAGGTGTGTGGCGGCGGCATGTGCGCGCTCACCTGCCCCGGCGTGCTGCAAGCCTGCGCGGGGAGCTGCGTCGACGTGCAGACCGACGACAGCCACTGCGGGACTTGCGACGACGCCTGCGCGAGCACCGAAGAGTGCGTCGACGGAACTTGTCGAGTCGCGTGCCGCACGATGCTCAATCAGCCCATCACCGACCCGTGGGGCGACAGTTGGGATGGCCTCGAACGCGCTGCGAAATCCTACGACGAAGCCGTCGCGACCTGCGACGGGATCGGCGGGCGATTGCCCACCGCCACGGAGCTCTACCGCGTCAGTGCCACCCAGAGCGCCACTGTCGGACAGACCATCAACACCAATTGGCTCTGGTCCATGGTTCCCTTCGGGGCCACCACCCAGATCATCGTCAAGTTGAGCGATGGGGCGACGACGGCGAGCGAATTCGTCGAGCCTCGCAATTACCGGTGCTTCTGCTCCGGTGGCGAACCGACGGTGTTCGACGATCAAGCATGCCACGGTCAGCCGAACTCGCCGTGCGCTCCGCTCGCCGGCGAAGGCTCTCGCTACAACATCGACAGCGAGGACCGCGCTCCGGTCGGCGTCATGGGCGCGGTGTTCGAATGTGCGATGGCTCGCGGTCATCTCGCCGAGTACCGAACGATGGTGGAGGCGATTCAGCAAGGACTGCCGAACCCCACGAACGCTTGGCTGCACACCGCGGACGCAGTGAACTTCCAGAGCCACGGGGTCATCCGGTTCGCAGACACCGCGAGCTTCGTCATGGCCAGCGACTCGAGCTGGGGACTGACCTCGGATCTACGGCCGTTCCGCTGCGTCGGGTTGAGCTTCGATCCCGGCCCGAATCCCAACACGTTCCCGGGCGAATGGGTGGATCCCATCGGCCACTACAAGAGCGAGAGCGACGACACCATGGAGCTCGACATGACGTCGATGATGATGGTGCCGTCGCTCGTCGACTGGACCGCCGCGCACGACCTCTGCTGGGCGCGGGGTGGCCACGTCCCCCGCGGCGCCGAGATGGCGGAGATGATCCAAGCGGGACTGCCCACGACGCAGTCAGGCAGCGAATGGGTGTGGACGTCCGATCAGTCGGGGTTCGACACGGTCAACTTCCTCGCCCAGATCGTCCGCTGGAGCGACGGCAATCGACGCTTCACGATGCGCAACGACGACGACTCGAGCTACGGGTGGGGTTACAAGCGCGCCGGAGAGGCCTTCCGACACCGCTGCATCTACTACCCGATCGACCCGACCTACACGGGTCCGGCCGACAGCGACTGCAGCGGGGGTTGCACCGAGTTCACCCTCCCCGGCGCCACGAGCGCGAAGATCTGGGTCGACACCTTCGATCGAGCGCCCCCGAACACCGCAGAAGAGGCCATTCGTACCTGCTGGGGCGTCGGGGGCCACCTAGCGACCGAACGCGACCTGATGGAGACGATTCGGCTGGGGCTTCCGAATGGCTCGGACGACGGTGCCGCCTCGTCGCCGATTTTCGCGGCGGACTACGTCGTTGGGGCGACGGGCGCCCCGGCCCCGAGGTTCTCCATTTTGTACTGGATGGGGGTAGACCAAACCTTGGACGGTTTCTGGATGTCGTCGATGACGTGGTCTGATCTGACCAACACTCGACCCTTCCGTTGCATGTGGACCAACGAGCTCCGATGAAACCAGCCATTCGACACGTGGCGGGCGCGAGCGCCCTCGGAGCGCTGGCAGTGCTGCTCTGGCCCGCCGCGGCGGCCGCAGACAGGTCGAGTGCCAAACAAGAGTGTGCCGACGCGTACGTTTCCGCCCAAGAAGCGCGGCAAACTAGCGAGCTCTTGCGCTCGCGCGTTTCGCTCCGAGTGTGCGCACAGAAGGCCTGCATGAAGGCAATTCAGCGCGACTGCATCAAGTGGCTCGGCGAGGTCGAAGCCAGCATGCCTTCGATCACCATCCAAGCCGTCGACCCGGACGGCAACGACACCCTGAGCGTCAAGGTGATTCTCGACGGCGATCTGCTCGCCAACGAGCTGAGCGGCAAGTCTCTCGAAGTCGATCCCGGTTCTCATCAGCTGCGCCTCGAACTCGCCGGCTCCAAACCCGTCGAACGCACGATCGTTCTCCCCGAAGGAAAAAAGAACCGACTCATCGAAGTGCAGTTCGAACGCGAGGGCTCCGAGGTCGAAGAGAAACCCCTCACGTCGAAAGTGGGAGAGAAACCCGGGGGCGGCATCGGCGAACCGCCGCTTTTGACCTACATCCTCGGCGGCGCCGCAGCCGCGTCCCTCGTGGCGTCCACGGCGCTCTGGATCAAAGCGGGGAAGGACAGAAAATCCCTGCTCGACTGCCGGCCAGCTTGCCGGCAATCCGACGTGGATTCGGTCGAAACCAAACGCTTGGTCGGCGACATCTTCCTCGGTGTGGGTGTCGTTTCGCTCGGAGCTGCGGCCTACTTTTGGTTCGCTCCGTCGGCCCCCGGAAAGCCAACGAAGGACTCGGCCCAAGTACGAGTCGATCTGCAAGCGTCGCCGCGCGGGGGTTTCGCCGGAGTCACCGGAAGCTTCTGAGATCCCCGAGCGCGACTCTCATTGCGACAACACGGGAACGTTGGGCGCCACCTGGGGCAGGCCGAACGCCTGTCCGAAAGACAACACCACGCTGAACCCGTTGCTTTCTTGGGGCGTGAATTCGCTCAGAGGAAACGCAAAGTCGAGACGACCGACGATCCGGTCGAGCTGCGGAAAGAACCCGCGGAAGCCGAAGCCGAGGCCGTGCCGCAAGTCGAGATTGCCGAAACCGTCCGCCGCATGCGCCGCGTCCCAGAACGCCGCGAGACCAGCCTGAAAACTGAAAATCTGCACACCGCTCGTGCGAAACTCGAGGTTCGACGCCGCGACGTCTTTGCCTCGAAACGGCGAGCTCGCCTTGTAGCCCCGAAGCCTGCCGTCGCCGCCTATCGACGTGCGTGTGTTCAGGAAATCGCGATAGCGATGCAGCACGCCACCGTCGTAGATGAATCGCCCAAAAAGCAGGGTCGGCGTGATGAGCCGGAGGCCCGCCTCGGCCTGGGCATCCGACTCGTCGATGGATCCCGCTAGCTCGATTCGATTGGAGCCATAGAGCCGCAACAGGCCCGAGCTACCCATGGGGAACGTGTAGGACAGGCCGTTGTAGATCCCGAGCAGATCCCGCGTGCCCATCGCGGCTTTGGCCGAGGTGTATACCTTCATCGACACGACGTGACCGAGCCGCAGGTCCTCCTGCAAACCGAGACGCTCGGTGTCGACCGTGCGCAAGAAATCCGTGGAAAACGCCGTGAGCTCGGTGAAAGGCCCGATGCGCAACGTGCTCCGTGGGACCTGATCTTCTCGAAACGCCTCGAGCGCCACCGGATCGTAGTCGTCGAGATGATCCACGGTGAAACTCCGTCGGTTCGCCTCGACGCCCCATTCGATGTTCGTCTTGTTCTTCGAGCCGTAGGAACGCGCGACGGAAGTCGTCCACGCGACGATGTTCGTCCTCCACTCGAACGGCACGAGGTCGCTCGGCGACGCACGCTCGACCCAGGCCGGTCGCTCGCCTCTCGGAGGAGCGGGAAGCGGCGTCGGCCCGTCGACGCTCGGTCGATAGCCAACCTGAGTGATGCCGCTGAATCGTCGACTCACCTCGTCCAACCAGGCGACCGCCGTCCCCCACGCCCACTTCGACCGCGTGGAATAGAGCGGTTTTGCGTAGCGCAAGCTGCCGAACGAGCCCTCGGTCCGGCCGGTGCCGCGGTTGACGATGACGTTGCCGTTCACGTTCCAGCCGATGCGCGACCCCCAGAGGCGTCGATCGGTGTAGCCGAGCCCGACCGCCACGGTGTCCGGTTCGTAGCGAAACAGGGTCGAGACGTTCTTGTGGCGCCCGAAGACGTTCTCTTCGCTCGGCTGCAGGAAAAGAAACGCGAGCTTGCCGTCGATGACCGTGATGTTCGAGTTCAGTCGAAAGCTGATGATGTCTTTGGTCACCGCCAAAAGACGGACGCTGTCTTCCGTCTCGCCTTCGAGCGGTAGGATGAGCACGATGGACAGCTGGCTGAGCGCTCGGAGATTGCGCTCGGTTTCGTCCACCAGATCCCAGCTCCAGCGGTCCCCCTTCTCGAGCAGCAGCTCGCGCTCGATGATGTGTGGCCGCGTCGTCGAGTGAAAGACGTTGAACCACACCGGAACAGGGTCCCGCTTTTCGATGAAGTCGAGCGTCACGACCTCGACGGACTCGATTCTCTTCCCTTCGGGGTTTCGGTCGATGGTTCCCCCCGCTTCTTCGAGCATGAGGTCCATCGTTTCGATTTCGTACTGAGAGTACTTTCGACGGTCGGAGACCCCGAGTTCTTCGCGAGTGCGTCCGAGCGGGTCGCCTGGCTTTCGGGCCTTCTTCGCCTCGGCCGGGGGTGGTTTGGCTTCTTGGCTTCGCGCGGACCCCGTCCACGCGGCGAGCACGAAGAAGAGGCCGGCGGCCAACGTCCAACGCACGCGTTTGCAGGTAGTCCAGCCGTGACCAGAAGGAAACTTCTGCGGGAGACTGACGTGAGCAAGCACCGTTTTACCTGCTACAACCTGGCGCGATGGAAAGGCAGAAGCAGCTCGAAATGCCCATCGCACCGCGGGGCTACGAAATGGACGCCAGCGCCACGGTGCCGATGAGCGTCATCGGCAGCCACATGGAGCACGCCCGATGGTCGGCGATGCGCAAGGGCACGTTTGCGATGTCGCCGTATTGGGGACGGGGAATGATTCGCGCCCAAAGAATCGAAATGCTGGCCCCCGTCAAGTACGGCGTCGACCTGCTCATCCTCACCCAAGTCGGGCGCATCGGCCGAACGAGCTTCGACTTCCTGCACGAGGTCCGTCGCAAAGCCGACGAGCGGGTGCTGGTCTCCGCCTCGGTGACCGCAGTGAACATCGGAGAGGACGCCAGACCGACGCCGCTCAAACCCGGGGCCGAAGCCGCCGTGCTCGAAGGAACCAGCCCCAACGTCGCCGCGCTCGAGAGCGAGCCCCCGTCGGATGCCTGGACTCGCGAGCTCGTCGTGACGCCGAGCCATCAAGACGTTTTGCAACACGTCAATCACGCGCGCTACATCGATTTCGTCGAAGATACTCGCTGGCTCGCGTGCCGAGCCGGGGCATACGGCCCTCCAGGGGTCGCGCCGCGGCCGAAAAAGCTCTGGATTGCCTACGACGACCAGGCGCGAGCCGGCAATGTCATCGAAGTGGCCACCTGGACTGAATCGTCATCGGCGTTCGGCTTCGTGGTCCGCGCGGGCGATACCATCTTCACGCGGGCGCGCGTCGAGGTCTAGCCCTCTTCGACGCGCTTCTTCAACGCGGCGTTCACGCGATCGTAGATCGGCACCATCGTGCGGGTGAGCCACCTCGGAGCCACACGAGGAATCGCGCCACCGAAGTATTCGCCGTGAATCAGCCGTGTGTGATCGTCGTCGATGCGCTCGAGCTCGAAGTAGTGCTCGCCATTGAAAATGGCGCCGAGTACTGCGGAGCGTGGACCTCGCCAACAAAAACCCGTCGGACGACTCGCGCGGAGCATTCGCGCTTGGATCTTGACTGGTCGACCCTTGCCGGCATCCGCTTTGAAGTCGACGTCGGCCCCCGCCTCCATCTTCGCTCGGATGTCGCGGATGAACGGATTCCATTCGTTGTAACTGTCGAAGTCCGCCAGCACGTCCCAGACTTTTTCTCTGGGTGCGTCGATGTCGAGAGTGGTCCTCACATGTGTCGTCATGAACCTGTCTCCGTCGAGGAGGGTTGGGACGCCACGTTGGGCGCCGGAATGAAATCGAGCACGAGGCGCTTCACTTCGTCGGGTTGGTCCGCCATGACCCAGTGGCCGGCGTCCGGTAGATGCACGACCTCGAGATCCGGCACGTAGCGCTCGAGCCCGTCCAACAAGCCCACGTCGAGTGCTTTGTCTCGATCCCCCCAGATGACGAGAGTTTTCGTCGGCACGCGAGACGCAATCGCATCGTTTCGGAAGGATGCTCGGTAGTAGTTGATCGTCGAGCGAGCGGCGCGTGGACGCAGAAGCGCCGCGTGATATTCGTCGATGAGCTCGTCCGGGAACGACGCCGGGTCCATCGCCCAGTCTCGGAGCCAGCCGACGGTGAAGGCTCGCCGCTTCACGTAGAGCTCCGGAAGAACCGGCAACTGAAAAAAGAAGACGTACCAGGACTTCTTCATCTGATCGGGCTTGCGGAGCTTTCGCGCCAACAGTCGAGGGTGCCCGGCGTTCATGATGACGAGCCGCTCCACCAGCTCGGGGTGCCGAGAAGCGAGCGACCACGCCACCATGCCGCCCCAGTCGTGACCGATCAGCTGCACCCGAGTATGACCGAGCGCGAGAATCAGCCCGCGCATGTCGCGGACGAGATGGGTCCAGCTGTAGCTCTCAATCCCCTTGGGTTTGTCCGACAGATTGTATCCGCGCATGTCGGGGGCGATGGCGCAGTACCCGGCGTCGGCCAGCGACTGCATGAGCTCTCGCCAGGTGATCCAGAACTCGGGAAAACCGTGGAGCAGCAGCACCGGCGGCCCCTCCCCCTGAATGGCCACGTGGAGTCGAACCTCGCCGACCTCGACTTCACGATGCTGCACGGTCATTCTCGTTTCCGGGGGCATGGCTATCGCTCGCGCGAGAGCGTGCGAGTATAGTTGCCTCTTTCCGAATCGACGCGGAAAACGTTAGAAATACCGCTATTTTCGGCCGGTCACGTGAACCTCTACGCGCTTCTCCCCCTGTCGGGCTTTCTGGCCAACATCGTTCTGGCGGCGGTGGTGTACGCGCGAAGCCCGCGCGACCGACCCAATCGCATTCTGGCCCTGTTGTGCCTGGGGCTCGCGTTTTGGTCCGTGCTCAAATTCACGCGGTTGTTGGTCGACGACCACGACGCGGCTCTGCTCCTGTTCCAGATCTCGGGGTTGGGGTGGGCATTCTTGCCGTCCCTCTACATGCACTTCGTCGTCGCCTATACGCGGCGGAGCGATCTGCCGAGCGGCAGCTGGATTCTGCGCGCTTCCCACGGCGTCGGATTGATGCTCGCCCTCGCGTGTTTCGTTCCCGGGGCCATGGCCACCCACATGGTGCTCGGACCTTGGGGCTACTCTCATCATCCGGGTCCCCTTTACAAAGCGTTTGCCGCCTACTCGCTGTTAATGTTCGTGCTCGCCATCGGCATGTTGATGCGGGCACGCCGCAGCGCCACCGGTACTGCCGAGCGCACTCAGCTCACCTTCCTCATCATCGCCACCCTTTTCCCGGTTTTGGCCGCAAGCGCGACGAACATCTGGCTGCCGGTGCTCGACATCTACGTCTTGCCGCTCGGCGAGGTGATCTCGACCGTCAACGTTGCGTTGCTGGCCTACGCCATGTGGCGACACGGCTTGCTCGGCGTCAGTCTCGAGCAGGCGGCCGAAGCGATCATCGGCACGATGGGAGATGCGTTGCTCGTCGTCGACAACCACGGCTCGATCGTGTTGACCAACGCCGCGACGAGCCGCCTCTTGGGGCAACCTAAAGACTCCATCGTCGGAAAAAAGCTCGAAGAAGTCGTGCACAGCGAGAAGGTGCGTAAGAGCTCGTTCAACGTGCTCGAAGACGTCACGGACGAGGTCGAAGCACAGCTCGTCCCGACCCAAGGCGACCCCGTACCGGTGATTCTTTCGAGCAACCCCGTCTTCGACAGCACCGGTGAAACAGTCGGGGTCGTCGTTTGCGCGAGCGACATCCGAGATCTTCGCCGAGCGATGGCCAAGCTCGAAACGGTCAACGAACGGCTCGAGCACCAGAGCATCACCGACGAGCTGACCGGCGTCTCGAACCGACGCTACGCGAACCAACGCCTCGCGGACGAATTCGCTCACGCGCGACGCTATCGACGTCGTTTCTCGATCGGCGTCATCGACCTCGACGACTTCAAACAGATCAACGACACCTACGGCCACCAAGCGGGGGACCGAGTGCTGCAAAGCGTGGCGCGAGAAATCGCGAGCGTGCTACGCGACGCCGACGTCGTGTCCCGTTGGGGCGGGGACGAGTTCTTCGTGCTGCTCGGCGAAGCCGACGAAAAGGAATCCCGGGTCATCGGCGAGCGCATGGTCAAGAAGATCGCCGACGCCGACGTCGAGGGCGTCGGCCAGAGCAGCAAGGTCAGCCTGGGACTGTCGACGTTCGACCCCGACGACCCCGACGAAACTCCCAACGCACTGATTCGTCGCGCCGACGAGGCGCTGTACGAAGCCAAACGGACCGGAAAAGGCCAGGTCTGCCAGGCCGAAGCCCACGCGCGACAGCCCACAGCATAGGAGCACGCCACGATGAACCTCGCATCTCTCGCGGACAAGAACATCGAAGAGTTCGGCACGTACGACCGACTGGTGTTCGAAGGCAGGACATTCACCAACGAGGAGCTGCACGAGAAGAGCAAGCGGTTGGCTACTGCGCTTCAGAAGCTCGGCCTCGGGCCAGACGACAAGATCGTCATCATGATGATGAACGGCCCCGAAGT
This sequence comes from Polyangiaceae bacterium, assembly GCA_029261965.1. GTDB lineage: Bacteria > Myxococcota_A > Polyangia > Polyangiales > Polyangiaceae > JAJDAH01. The sequence continues at coordinate 11,972 of JAJDAH010000230.1, read as the reverse complement.
CCTGATCGGCTATTCGGGGATCTGGCGTGCCGGGCTCATCGTCGTGCCCGTGCTGTTTTTGCTCGAAGCACACGAGCTCGCTTACATCCTCGAAAACTCCGAAGCCAAAGCCGTCATCACCTCCCCCGAGATCCACTACAAGGTGATCGACGGCGCCAAGAACGCCTCCGCCCTCGAGCACGTCATCGTCACGGGCGACTCGAATTCCGTCCCCGAAGGCACGCTCTCGTTCGAAACCCTCGTCTCGGAGGTTTCGCCGCTCGAAGACGCGGTCGAACGAAAGAAGGACGATCTCGCGGTCATCCTCTACACGAGTGGAACGACCGGACAGCCGAAGGGCGTAATGCAGACCCATCACAATCTGTTGGCGAACTCGGAGAACGGCTACAACTCCGCCACGAACAAGGACGCCATCGGGGCGACTTCGCTCTTGGTGCTACCGCTTGCCCACAGTTTTGGGCTCAGCGTTTCGATCGCCGGTTACCGCTACGGCGGAAAATCGATCCTGATGAAGTGGTTCAACCCCGAGGAGGCGCTCAAGCTCATCGACGAGCACAAAGTCGAAGGCATGGCGGGCGTACCGACGATGTTCGTCTACATGATGGCGCATCCAGATGCCGACAAATACGACACGAGCTCGGTGACTCGATGGCTCGTCGGAGCGGCGCCAATGCCTACCGAGCAGCTCGCGCAATTCGAAAAAAAGTTCGGTGGCACGATGTACGTCGGCTACGGGCTCACCGAGTCGAGCCCGGGCATCGCGATCGAACGCGAGGGCATGCCGCGCAAACCCGGCTCGACGGGGATCCCGATGGAGGGCGTCGAGGTGAAAATCGTCGACGACGCCGGCAAGGAGCTGCCTCGGGGAGAAAAGGGAGAGATCATCGCTCGCGGCGAGAACATCGTGCCCGGCTACTACAAGATGCCCGACGCGACGGCGGAAACTTTCAAGGACGGTTGGCTGTATACCGGCGACGTCGGTTTCATGGATGAGGACAACTACGTCTTCATCGTCGAGCGGAAGAAGGATCTCATCATCCGTGGTGGATTGAACATCTACCCCAAGGACGTCGAAGAGGTCATCTATCGGCATCCGGCCGTGCAGGAGTGCGCGGTCGTCGGCAAGCTCGACGACAAGATGGGCGAAGAAGTCGTCGCGTACATCGTCAAAAAATCCGGCGCTGAGGTGACGCCGGAAGACATCGTCTCGCACTGTCAACAACACCTCGCCAAGTACAAGACGCCGCGCTTCGTCGAGTTCCTCGGCGCACTGCCGAAAACCAACATCGGTAAGATCCAGAAAAAGGAGCTCCGGAAAATGGCGCAATCGGGCTGAGCCCCCGAGAGGACTACTGCGTGAGAATCGCTCGAAGCAGCTCGAGCGATGCCTGCTTGTCCGGAGTCACGGACACGTGGATGAGCGATGCCCCCTCGCGAGCCGCCGCGCCAGGCTGCCCGCGCAGACCGATCTCGTGTGCCGACGCCAAGCCCTCGTCCTCGTACTCGAAAAACGTGACCACGCCGCTGCGACCCGCTCCACTGACCGGGAACACGGAAGCGCGGACGCCGGGTTCGTCGCGCACACTCGGCGTGCCGGTAAAACCGAATCCCGCTCGGCGGATGCGCTGCTCGACATCCTCGCTCTCGAGATCCTCGAGGCCCGCCACCGAGATCGGCAGGGCGGCCGGGCCCTCGACGAACGGCGCTGGATCGATGTCGTCGTCGTCGATCGAGGCGCCAATCGCCGCGAGTCCGACAAAAAACGTCCCGACGACGACGAGCCCCCCGAGCACGAGCGCGACGACGAGCGGACCGCTCTTCGATCCCGACCCGGCGGAGCCCGTCGTCACCTGCCCCGCAGTGGTGCTCGCGGACGCGGCGAGGGCCGGTGGGGTCAGTTGCGGCGTGACGTGTGGGTAGCTCGCTCCTGGGGCCATGCCCCGGTCACCGGTCGGGACCTCGGTTGCACCGTAAACCATGCTCGGCCCGGCGACGTGGGCCCCCTCCGAATGCGAGGCGGCGGCGCCATGCGATGGCTGATGCGTCAACATGCTCGCCGTCGCTTGCAGATCGGCGAACATGTCTTCAGCCGACGCGTAACGATTCGCCGGCACCTTCTGAGTCGCTTTCTGCACGATTTGTCCGAGGGGCGATTGAAAGACCGCCGCGGGAAGCGGCGCGGGATCGCTCGACGCCTGGTCCATGCAGACCTTCATGCTGGTCTGGCCGGTGAACACCACCTGGCCGCTCAGCGCCTCGGCCATCACCAGGCCGAGCGCGTAGACATCGGTCCAAGGACCGAGCTGGTCCCCGACGACCTGCTCCGGAGCCATGTAGCTCGGCGTGCCGATGAGCTGCCCATCCGACGTCAGCGTCGTGGATTCGCGGTTCATGACCGGCTTGGCGATGCCGAAGTCGAGCACTTTGACGAAATCCGGCTCCCCCTGAAAGCTCGTGACGAAGATGTTCGAGGGTTTGATGTCGCGGTGAACGATGCCTCGCGAGTGGGCCTCCATCAACGATTTGAGCACCTGCGAAACCAGCCGGGCCACCCTCGCCGGCGGCGAGGGGCCATTCGTCGAAATCAAGGCGTCGAGCGCCTGCCCACGTAGGAGCTCGAACACCAGAAAGAGCATGCCCTCGTGCTGCCCGAAGTCGTAGAGGCGCACGGTGTTCGGGTGCTCGAGCTGTTGCGCGAGCTCCGCTTCCCGCCGGAAACGATCCAGATTGCCAACGCTGGTGACGAGGGACGGCAGCAGCACCTTTAGCGCCACCCCACGGTTCAGATTGAGCTGCGTGGCACGGAACACTGCACCAAAACCGCCCTGACCGATGACCTCCTCGATGCGATATCGGTTGGCGAGCACGTCGCCCGGACTCGAGAGCTGAGCCGCATCCATCACGCCGGAGTCTACGGGCGTCCCGGAGCGCGATCGAGTAGAACCGAGGTCCATGGGTGGTACGCTGCGACCGAGCGAGCGCGCCTTGCTCGGCGCCGTCGTGACTGCGGCAGCGCTCGCGGCATGCAGCGATGGATCTCGTTCGCCCGGACCCGGAGACGCTGGCCGCGATAGCTCCGCGGGCGGCGATAGCTCCATAGGCAGCGGTGGAGCTGCGGGCGGGACCGCCGGCGGCTCTGGGACCGGCGGCACCGCAGGCACCGCAGGCACCGCAGGCGCGGACGCCAGCGCGGACTCGGCGAGCGACGCCACCGCAGACGCCAACATCGGCGACGCTCAGTCCGACCACGTTGCGATCGACGGCGGAGACGCCGGCGTGACCCGCACGACGCTCTTTTCCGTCGCGCCGGGTGCGCGCGGACTCGCGGGCACCGCCGTGGAGTTGGCCGCCGACCCCAGCGACATTTACGGAGCCGTGCACACTCCCGGCTGCCACGAATGTCACGCCCCCGCCAACGCCCCGGGCCCGCCACTCGAACAAGTGAACACACTCGAACTGTCCCGCGCCGCCCTCGGGCTCGCTCCGGGCGACGACGTCGATGCCATCGCGAGGATCTCCGTGCGTCCAACGGACCCGCTCTTCCATTTTTCCCTCTCCCCAGGCGGCACGGCCGAGGCGAGAACCGAAGCTTCCGAATCGGCCATGACTGGCAAGATTTCCAGCGATATTTTTTCGTCGCGGGGCGACGAGCTGCCCGGAGCGAACGCGCTTTTCGTGGACAGAGTGCAGCTCGGGCTCGCCACGGCGGACAGCGACGCGGGCACCACCGAAGACGACGTCGACGCGTTAGATGTCGGAAGCTCTTTCGCGACGCGACTTTTTTTCTCGGTCACACCGAGCGCGATGGGTGGCGCGGGTACCGCTGTAGCGTCCACGGCGGCCGCCGACCGCGGGTGCACGGTGTTCGAGTCGGCTTTCGACGGAAGCAACTCGGTCGTGTTCAGCTGCGCCGCTCTCGGTCTCGCGGCGGACGACGACATCGACGCGCTCGTGGTGTTCGGCAGCGGGACCACGCCGACCGACGTCTTGTTCTCGGTGACCGAAGCGTCGACTGGTGCGCCAGGCACCGCCGTCGAAACCGAACGACTCGGTCCCACGGGTCACGCCGCGGACGTTTTTTCCTCGATCGCTTCGACCGACAACACGCTCACGGCGGACGCCGCGCGGCTCGGCCTGCTCGGGACGGCCGGCAGCGACGACATCGACGCGCTCTACGCCGAGGAAGTCCCCCGAGAACCGACATTCGAGCCGCTAGACCAATGCACGATCTCCACGCCGCTCGATGCGAGCGAGTTGCCGGTGTTCACGTTCGTCGAGAGCGGCATTTTGCTCGAAATCCAGAGGAGCGTGATGCAAGCGAGCGTGCGCGCCTACGACCTGCGGAACGCTTGCAGCCCAGCGGCATCGGGCACCACCGTTTTCAACCAAGACGTCGGCGACCAAATTGTCGCCGCGGCTCCACGCTTCGCCGCCTTCCCCCTCGACCGAGACGATCCGCTCGGCACGCTCGACCTCTGGCTCGTGGTGGACGCCGCTGGAACGAGCAAGCTCATCCACCTCGGAGGCAACGAGCACTCCATAGAGTCACTCGCGCCCGGGACCGTGCGGAACCTCGTGCACTACAGCGGGACAGATCTGTTCGAGCTCGCCTACGACGACGGCGCCGGGCACTCGACGAGCTTCTTTCAGCGCCCGCTCGGCGCGGGCGGCACCATCCCGATCTCGGCACGGACGAATCGAGTCATCCCGGCGCCGTGCGGCTCGACTCCGAGCTTCGTGGGCATCGATCCCGAGTCCGGGGGCATTGCCTACGCCGACGCCAACGACCCGGCGCGACGGATCTGTTGGCTCACCCGCGAAGGTCATCAACGAAAGCCTCCGGGGCGCTGGCAGCTGGCGGCCGCACCCAACCTGGGTTTCATCGATCCGCGCGCCGGCCGGCTCTACACCCTCACGCTCGACGTGCCCGGCAATCGTGTCACCGTCGACACCCTCAGCCCACCCTGAGTCTCGAGCGAGAACTCCCTTGACACGAGCCATGGCGGGCGTATCATCAAAACGTTCTCGTACCAATGAAACGCCGAGTTTCCTTAGTGAAAACGGCGCAATCGAAGGAGAAGTCCCATGGCAGAGCAACTCGACGTCAGCACCCCCGCAGAGCTCGCGGCCGCCGTCAAAGACAAGAGCGACGACGACCTCAATCAAGCGCTCAACGAGCTCGGAATCGACACCGCCCTCGACAAGGTCTTCGACGGCATGACCGATGCGTTCCTCGCGGAGAAGGCCGATGGTCAGAGTGCGGTCGTTCAGTACGACATCCAAACCGCCGACGGTCAGAAGACCTACACGGTCAGTGTGTCCGACGGAAAATGCTCCTTCAGTCGCGGCCCTGCGGACAGTCCGCGCGTGACTCTGCGACTCGCTGCGCCGGACTTTCTCCGTGTGGTCACGAACAACATGGCCGGCACCCAGGCGTTCTTCACGGGCAAGCTCAAGCTCACCGGCGACATGATGTTCGCTCAAGTTCAGCAGAACTGGTTCGACATGCCCAAGGCCTAAACGCCTTGGGCCAGCTCACCGTCGCTCGCCGAGGGCCTTCCAGGAGCACTTGCGCGCGCCGTATCCGCCGGCGCTCCGACACTTTCTCTCGTACTCCACCGACTGGCCGCAGCCGACGACCGTGTAGGTGTCGCGATCGGTGTGAAACAGCTTCAGCTGGTCTTTCGGGCAACGGATGTCCACGGTCGCCTTGGAGCGGATCCGTTGGTCGGTCCTCGCGCTGCACGTGGCCACCAAGAAGACCAGCACTGCCGTGAGCATGGTGGCGCGCATGCTCTTGCTTCTACAGCGCAAAATGCCGCGCCGGTAGAGGACTTTTCTGCGGGGATTCCGTCGGTTCGGTAAACGGCTTCGGCCGGCGCGAGGATGGAGGCTCGGCGGCGGGCAACTTGGCGTAGGCTTCGCGCATGCCCGGCACCAACGGCAGTCGCCGCACGGTCGACATGCGCGAGCGCACCACCCGGTCCGATCCGCTGCACCGTTGGACCACCAAGGATGCGCTCGAGACCTACGGCGTTTCTGCCTGGGGTCGCGACTACTTTTCGATCAACAAATCCGGCAACCTCACCGTCACCGACGGCAGCTCGCAGGTCGACGTCAAAGCGCTGGTGGACGATCTTTCCCGCCGAGGCATCCAGCTGCCGATCCTCATTCGCTTCTCCGGGCTACTGGACGCTCGGCTCGAGCTACTGAACGGCGCGTTCGCCAAAGCCATCGACGAGTACGACTACGACAGCACGTATCAGGGCGTGTACCCCATCAAAGTCAATCAGAGCCGCAAGGTCGTCGAATCGGTCACGAAGTTCGGCCGCCAGTACGCCTATGGGCTCGAAGCCGGCTCGAAGCCCGAGCTACTCGCCGCGATGGCCATGCTCGATGACGATCGCGCGCTCCTGATTTGCAACGGTTACAAAGACGACCACTACATCGGCACCGCGCTCATGGCGTCGAGGTTGCGTGGAACCGTGGTCGTCGTCGTCGAAAAGGCGAGCGAGCTCGAACAGATCCGTCGAGTCTCCGAAGAGTTGGGGATCCGCCCGACCATCGGAATTCGCATGCGGTTGTCGACTCGCGGCTCAGGCAAGTGGGAGCAATCCGGCGGCGACCGGGCCAAGTTCGGCCTCTCCGCGACGGGCATCCTCGAGGCGGCCGAAACGCTCCGCGAATGGGGAATGCTGGATTGCTTGAAGCTCCTGCACTTCCACATCGGCTCGCAGGTCACGACGATTCGATCAGTGAAGGACGCTCTGCGTGAGGCCAGTCGCATGTACGTCGAGCTCGTCAAGCTCGGCTGCAACGAGCTGTCCTACGTGGACGTCGGCGGCGGCCTCGGCGTGGACTACGACGGCTCACAGACCAACTTCGACTCGTCGATGAACTACACCGTGCAGGAGTACGCCAACGACGTCGTTTGGACGTTGCAACAGGTCTGCGGTCCGGAGAACGTGAGGCGACCCACCATCGTGACCGAATCCGGCCGCGCCGTCGTCGCCCACCATTCGGTGCTCGTGGTCAACGTCATCGGCGTGTCGGCAGCCGCCGCGATGGACACGCCGGAAGAGCCGAAGGCCGACGACCACATCCTCGTGCACGAGCTCTGGGATACCTACAAGGCGGTCAGCCGAAAAACGCTTCGTGAGTGTTATCACGACGTGCTCGAACACCGAGAGCAGGTCCTCCAGCTGTTCAACCTCGGGCATCTCTCCCTCGCCCAGCGCGCGGTCTGCGAGCGCCTGTTCTGGGCGAGCTGCAAGCGCATGCTCGATTTTGCCTCGCGCATGCCGAGGGTGCCGGAGGAGCTCAAAGTGCTCGAGCAACTGCTCTGCGACACGCTCTTTTGCAACTTCTCGATGTTTCAGTCCATCCCCGACGCTTGGGCGGTCAACCAGCTGTTTCCCATCATGCCGATCCACCGCCTCGACGAGGCACCCAGCCGCCGCGCGGTGTTGGCAGACATCACCTGCGACTCCGACGGCGCGATCGACTCGTTCGTCGACGTGCGGGACGTAAAAAACACGCTGGCCGTGCACTCGCTGAACGACGACCCCTACTACCTCGGCATCATGCTGACGGGCGCCTACCAGGAAATCTTGGGCGACATGCACAACCTGTTCGGCGACACGAACGTGGTCAACGTCTCGCTGACGGAGAACGGTGGCTACAAGATCGACGAAGTCGTCTACGGGGACACCGTCAGCGACGTGCTCCGCTACGTCGACTACGAGCCCAACGCGCTCGTCAATCAAGTCCGAGATCGCGTCGAGGTGGCCGTCGACGAAGGCCGGCTCACCTTGGAGCAGGCGCGGCGGCTCATTCAGCGCTACCGCGACGGGCTCGCTTCGTACACTTATCTCGAGTGATGGAAGCTCCGGGGCCCACATCGAGCCCCGGGGTTCCGTGAGCGATCAGAACGTCTGGAGGTAGGTCATGCGACCGACAATGCCGTCGAGGGATCCGTCGATCGTCCCGTCGCCGTCGGAGTCGAAGTCTTTGGCGACATCCAAGAGCTCGTAGCCGAGGAACAGACCGATCAGCGCGTCCCAGTCGCCGAGCGCGTTGTAGTTGATGCGGCCACCGATCTGCGCGCTGCAAAGCGTGTCGTCAGGGCCGCACTGGTTGTCGTTCAAACCGAGCGTGAGCTCGTTCTGCACGCCGAGGTGCAAATCGTCGACCGCCTTGATGAGCAAGAAGGTCCGGAAATAGAGGCTGTTGCCACCACCGGCGGTCGTCGGAGAGTTGATGAACCCCTGAATCCAGCTCTCGAAGTAGACCGGACCATCGTAGATGGTGAAAAGCTGCGGCACGATGAGGGTCTGCAGCTTCTGCTGTCCCCAGTCGAATCCGACTCCGACCATCGGCAGCAAAGACAGATCGCCGAAGCCGAACGCGAGCCCGATGTCGAACTCGCCGAAGGACGTGCCTCCAAAGTCCGTGACGTAGATGTCGGTCGCCACGTCGAGCGGGCCCACCTGATTGTTGGCGCCCGCCCAAAGCTGGAGCCCGAGGCCATCGGAGTCGATGCGGAACCAAGCCGACGGTCCGCTCGACTCTTCTTCTACCGGAGCGGCCGCCGTGGGGGCGGCGCTGTCCGCCGTGGTGACCGGAGGCGACGCGGTCTCCGCGGCGGGCTCTGGCATCGGCGGCGGCTCGGCGACCGGCGGCGGGGCCGGATCCATCGCCGGGGCCGGCTCCATGGGCGCCGCGGCGGCGGGCGTGGCGTCGGCCGGAGGAGCATCCGCGGGAGCCGCGGGTGGGATTTCGCCCTGGGCCACGGCGGCAGCAGAAGCGGCTGTAATTGCAGCAAGAACCAGTGTCGACGTGAGGATTCTCGACATTTTTCGTGTCTCCCTGTGCATCAGGCGGTTTCTGAGCCGTCTCGGCTCGCCCGCGAGTGTTCGGCGACCGGGTTTTCCTGAATGTTTCGTCAGTGCTACGTTCAGACGCGACGCGTCGAAAAGTCGCTCCAGGCCCCACCGCGGTGGGTGGTTACCCCGACAGCAGCGCCGAACCGCGACAGCGATGACCGGCGAGCGGCAGGCGTCTCAGCGCTGCGCACCTGAGCAGCGCTCCGAAGCCAAGGCCCTCGGCGGCGGCTCCGGTGTGCTCGCTCCCTCAGCCGTCGACGCATCTACCGGCGCAACTTTGATAGTTTACGCGTTCTCCTCTTCGCAGGGGAAATGCCCCCATGGCTAAAGCCCCGATCCGTCTGGAACACATCGAAGAAGCGCTGGACCAAACGATCGAGGATCCCGGACCGTTTCTGGACTCGCTGGTCAACGGAATCGCCAAGAAACAAGACGTGGGGGAGCTGTGGAGAAAGTTCCACGAAGCCGTCGGCCGCGACCAACTCGGCAGCGAGCTCGCTTTCGCCTACGAGGGGCTGATCGGATCGCGACGGATCAAGCTTCTGTCGTCGTCGCAGCAGGCTCTGATCTTCATGCACGCCGCCGAGTTCTTCGGCGACGTTTTCGGAGATACCGACGGCGCCGCGTCGCACCTGACCCGTGTGCTTCAGATCCAGCCCGACAACGAGGACGCCTTTCACAAGCTGGAGAAGCTGCTCATCGACGCCCGCGACGGGGCCAAGCTCGCGGATTTCTACACGACGACCGCGTCGCGCATCCGCGATCCGGTCCGAAAGCTCGCGGTTCTTCGAAACGCCGTCGCAATCGTCACCGGCTTCGATCGCCCCGAAGAACACATCACCGGCCTACACGAGCAAATCCTCAAATTCGATCCGACCGACGGGGAGTCTCGTGACGCTCTCGAGCAGCTGTACCTCGCGGCCGGTCGCCACAAGGAAGCCGTCAAGCTGCTCGAACAGTCTCTCGGGACGAAACCTCCCCCGGAGGCGGATCGCGCCGCGGCGGCGTGCCTCAAGCTGGTGCGCCTCTACTCGAACGATCTCGGCGAGCCACAGCGGGCGACACCACACATCGAGCAGCTCCTCGCGCTCGATCCAGGCAACGAGGAAGCGATCGGGGCCGCCGAAGCACTGCTCGACAACCGCGCGGTCGCGATGCGCGCCGCAAGTGCCCTTTCGGACGCCTTCGACGCCGTCGGCGACACGACTCGCGCCGCCGAAATCCTGTCGAAAGAGCTCGAGCTCGTGCGCGGTGGGCCCCGAAAGAGAGAGGTGCAGAGGCGCCTCGCGATCATTCGCATGGATGTGATCGGCGATCGGGAAAGCGCCTACACGCTCTTCGAGCCGGTCATCGCAGGCGATCCCACCGACTCGGACGCTCGCGATCGCTACGTCGTCCTCGCGCGGGAGCTCGGACGAGTGCCTGACGCCGCCAAGGTGCTCGCTCGCGTGCTTCACGCCTCGAAAGACCCGGGTGTCACCGCACGCATCAACGCTCAAGTTGGTGCCCTCTTCCTCGAAGCCGGCGACAAGCGCCGCGCCCAAGCCGCGCTCGAGCAAGCCCTCGACGCCGGCGCAGACGCCAAGGCGTCCCTCGAAGCGGCACGCGCTTTGGCCGAACTTCACCGCGAGGGAAAGGCCGACAAACGAGCAGCCGCGCTCGAAGCACTCGCACGACACGAGCCTGAACCAGCCGACCGACATCGCGCCGCCGAAGAGTTGATCGGGCTTTGCGGCGAGCTCGGCCAGAGCGAACGCGCCATCCCCGCGTGGCGAGCCCTCGTCGATTCGGAACGAGGCGACGAAGCGCTCGAGCAACTCGAAGCGCTCTATCAGGCATCGAGCTCCGAGGATGGCTTGATCGAGGTGCTCGAGCTTCGTGCCCAACGCTCCGGCGACGAAGAACAGGCTCGAGAGCTCGCGTTCCGTGCCGCGGACCTTCGCTCGTCGAGAGCCAGCGATGCCACGGAAGCCATGAGCCACTGGCGCGCGCTGCTCGAACGCTACGGCCCGTGGCGCGAGGTTCACGCCCGGATGGAACCGCTGCTCGTCGACCTGCACCTGTTCGAAGAGCTGGGCCGGGTTCTCGAATCCGAGGCGGAGCTCGCTCCCGAACCCGATCGCGCCAGCGTTTTGGCCCGACTCGGTCGAGTGCGCGTCGAGCAGCTCGGCAATGCAGCCGGCGCGGTCGAAGCGTTCCAACACGCGCTGAGCATCGACCCCCGCGAAAGCACCAGCCGCGCAACGCTGCAGGAAATGCTCGCGACGCCGGAAACGGTGCTCGCCGCGGCGGACGTTCTCGACCCGGTCTATCGGCAAGAGGGAGACAACTCGGCGCTGCTCGGCGTGCTCGAAGCTCGCGCCGAAGCGAGTGAAAGCGCCGTCCGCCTCACCTCCCTCGAAGAAGCCGTCGAAATTGCCACCGGGCCGCTGTCGGACCACGACCGCGCGCTCGAGCTGGCCGCTCGCGGGCTCTTCGAGTGCGTCGAGAACGACAAAGAACGTGTTCCCGAGTGGATCGGCAGAGTGAACGGCGCCGGCAACCGCGAGCGCCGAGCAGCGCTGCTCACCGAGGCGCTTGGCAGCCAAGCGATCGACTCGCCGGAGATCCTGAGCCTGGCCCGGGCGGCGGGAGACGCCTTGGCGGAGGTGGACCAAGTCGACTCGGCCCTCGGCATTCTTCGTCGCGCGCTCGAGTACGACCCCTCGTCGGCGGACCTGCTCGAACGAGTCGACGACCTGCTCGCCTCGAAGGGCTCGCCGGAAGAACGACTCACGCTCTACCGCCAGGCACTCGAGCAACCCTGCGCGCCGGAGCGTCGGAAGAAGCTAATGCACTCGATCGCCGAAGTGCAGAAGAGCCAACTCGAAGATCTCGAGAGCGCCAAGGGCACCCTCGGCCAAATCATCGAAGAAGACGCCGCGGACCCGAGAGCCCACACAAGCCTGGTCGAGGTCCTCGTAGCTCTAGGAGATCTCGACAGCATGTACGCCGAGCTGCAGCGCGCCGTCGAGCATCTCGAGGGCGAGGCGCGCCTCGGCACGATCCAGCGAATGGCGGAGGTATCGGCCGAGCGCAACGACGTAC
>JAJDAH010000229.1 GCA_029261965.1 Polyangiaceae bacterium | reverse complement strand
GGCAGCGGGGCTCCCGGGAATGACGGTGGCGCCGCGGGACGCAAGGGTGGCGGTCCTGCAAACGCCGGCGCCGCATCGGGTGGGGCTTCGGGAGGGGCGGGGACGCCGAGCGGAGGAAGCGGAGGAAGCGGAGGCACCGGTGGAGGATCCGCCGGCTCTGCTGGTGCGGGAGGCGCGGGAGGTACGGGAGGTACGGGAGGCGGAGCCACTGGGGGCGCGGGCGGTGCTGCTGGTGCTGCCGGCGGCGGAGCGGCCGGCGCCGCGGGTGCGACGGGTGACGAGCTTGCTCTGGTCCATCTGGGTTTCGCCGCGAACACGACCGAGCACGTCGTCTACGCGCACGATCTCGCCCGCAACACCACGACGGTCGTGAGCTCGCCCAGCCAAGTCGTCGACCAAGTCATCGGTTCGCCCACCGAGCAGTTGGTGGCGTATGTCTCGAGCGAGACGCTGTTCGCCGTGGACCTCTCGGGCGGTCAGCCTCGGGAGATATCCCAGGGAAATGGCGAGGGCGCGGTCGGTGGTGGACTGATCTGGTCGCCGGACGGGAGTCGAATCGCTTTCGAGAGTCGCTTTCGCTCGCTGAACACCGTCGGGCCGGATGGAAGTGGATTCACCAGCGTCGGGAGCGTGGAAGACAACGGCAGCGGCGTCGTGTTCGCGTGGTCCGCCGACGGTGCGCTGCTGGCGTTCCGAGACGACAACCAACAGCTCCAGGTCGTCCCTGCCGATGGATCGAGCGGGCCTGTTCTCGTTTCGGGCACGCTCCTCAGTGGGGACGTGCAATTTCGCTGGGCGCCTTCCGGGACGCGCATCGCGTACATCGCGGACGAGGGCGCCGAACCTGGCAAAGAGCTGTACTTGGTCGACGCCGATGGCCAGAACAAAGCAAAGGTCGGACAGAACGTCGTGGGAGCGTCGTTCCAGAATTTGGACGAAATGTGGTCGCCGGATGCCGCGCGGGTGGCGTACGCCGTCGACGACACGCCGCCAGAAATGCATGCGGTGATGGCCGACGGCAGTGGGGACGTGACTCTCTCCGGGGCGGCGATGGACGCTAGCGACAAACACTGGGCCTGGTCGTCAGACAGCTCCAAATTGGCGTTCGTGGAAGGACCCTCGCTCATCGCCATCGGGGCCGATGGCACCAATCGAGTCGACGTGTCTGGCGCCACGACGCCGGTGAGGGGCGATCGTGATCACATCGCGTGGTCGCCCGACGGCACGCTGCTGGCGTTCCTCTCCGACGCCACTCAGATCGGCCAGAACGAGCTCTATGTCGGAAGAGCCGACGGAACCCTGCAGCAGAAGTTCTCGCGAAGCCTGGTGACTGGTGGCGACGTGTTTCGAGGATTCTTCTGGACGCCGGACAACTCGTTCGTGGTCTATCCGGCCGACGCGGAGACAGACAACGTGAGCTTGCTCTACGCCTCCGAAGTGATCTTCACGAGCCCCATGCTGATGGACCAACCGCGACCGCTGGCCGACTTTGGGCAAGCCGCGCTCGACGTAGCCATCGCGGCACTGCGGGTGGACTTTCCCAACACCGGAGTCGCGTCCCAGGAGTTCTTGGGCGCGGATGGCGGAGGACTGCTCACCGTCATTTCTCTGTTCAATTCGGCGGAAGGCACGAAGGCGATCTGCATCCTTCGCTACGTGGGGCTGGGTCTAGGCTTCTTCGAGCAAGTGGGAGAGTGTCACAGCGTCGGCGTTTCCGATGCCGACAAGGAATTCTTGATCGGCAAAGAAGGCTCGCTCCGCGTCTACCGCAGGTAGCAGCGTAGGGTTCCCCCGATGCGACAATCACGATACGTCTCCTTTTGCCTGCTCGCCCTCTTGGCCCTCGGCTGCAAGTCGAAGAAGCCGGATGGCCAGGACGATGCCGGCGTCGACGGCGGAACGGCCGCCGATGGCAGCGGCATTCAGGACAGTGGTCCCCCCGCTGATGGTGGGACCGTCCAAGACAGCAGTCCCACAGCCGATGCCGCCACCGATGCCGCCGATGCCGCCGATGCCACCGTGTCTTGCGGCGATGGGGTTCAGCAGGCGCCCGAAGCTTGCGACGACGGCGCGTTCAACACCGACACGGAGTGTGTCCCCGACTTCGGTGGCTGCACGTACTGCACGACGGCGTGCCAAGTCGAGACGCGGGGAGTCGTTCTCGAAGTCGGGATCCCCGAAGGGTACGGTGCCGGTCGCTGGACCGACAAGGTCATCAACGACGGCGCCGAAGTGCACACGGGCAGCGGCGGACCGTGTTTCGAGGAGCCCAGTTTGGGCGCGTACAACGCTTGCTTGCACGCGGGTGAGCTTCGCTGGTTCGAAGCCCCTGGGCACGCGAGCTGCGCCGGACTCCACGCGGTAGACGCGCTCGACGCGTTCAACTGGCGATGCGTCGAGCGCCAGGTCAAGGGCTCGACCGAGGCTTGGCTGCTGTCGACGGGACTCAAGGACGACCGCCATCTGTCGCACCTCATCGACTTCACCGGCATGGGCTGGCTTCCGAACGCCCTCACCATCTCCGATGGCACGGGGGTCGTTCACGTCAGCGCCAGCGAACGGTGGTGGGTCAACACTTTCGCGGCGGCGGCCGTCGACGTGGGCACGACGACAGTCTTGAACCAGCCTTTCGAGGTCAACGTGGTGCGCCAAAACGGCGCCCAGGAGTTCGACATGGCGGGGGACCACACGATCCTGGTGGTTCAGCCCGGCATGATCGTGAGTAATCCGGGCGTGGGCACCGAGCAGATCTCGCTTTTTGGGCCGGATTCATGGCTCGAAGGCGAATTCGAAGGGGGCGGCCTCGGCCCCCGGCCGATTCACGCGGTCGGGACTCGCCATACGTTACGCAACTACACCGTTCGCAATTTCGGTCGGGGTGCTCGACTCGAGGGCAAGAACGGTCGCTACGAGTTCGTTCGTGCCGCAACCACCAGCGGTCCGGGACGAGGACCGAGCCTCGACTTCGCAGCCGAGCTGTCCCTGATCCGCCACCTGTACGTCGCCGATAGCGTGACCCAAGGCATCAGCATCAACGGCTTCCACGGCAACATTGCTGCGCACCTGTTCGTCGTCGGTAGTCACGGCGACGGGATGTCGATTTCCTCTCCGGGGCTCACGCTGGTGGATCTAGTGAGCATCTCCAATGACGGCGCCGGCCTTGCTACGAACAGTCGCAATCAACTGGCGGTGAACGCGACCTTGGCCCTGAACGACGATGACGGCTTCCAGGTCAACTCGTGCGACGGCTGCACGCTCGCGCGCATTGCGTCCACGACCAACGCGGGCGACGGGTACGTGATTGGCTCTTCTACCCAAGGCGCCCAATTCGTCGACGCCAACTCCCAAGCGAACTCACGCGTTGGGTTTCGGCTCCAGGGGTCAGGAAACATCTTCCGCGGTCAGATGGCGTGGGGCCACAACATGATCTTCCCGAATGACCCCCTCAACACCTGTGGAGGGACGTGCGAGGCGTGTGAATGCGAGTCGGGCTCGGGCGTACCTGGCCCTCCCTTTTGGGGGCTCCTCGAAGGCGTGGATGCTGGAGGAGAAGCCAACGCCTGCGTGCTCGACACCGATCCCGCGAATGCTCCGCCGCGCATCGACGATCAGCGGGTCGCGAACTACGGCCACACGGTGGGCAAGATCCAGCTCAACATGACGCTGCCACGCGACCAGATCGTGGACATCCTGGATGTCCCACACCGATACGTCGGGTGGGGAAGCGGCGGGTGCCTGGCGCAACCCGCTTGTGACGGGATGGGCCCTTGCCCCGCGGCGGGCACAGTGGCGTGTATCTGCGATCCGCTGGACGTCGGCTGCGTGGATTCCGTCGTGGTCTGCCAGTTGTACGATCTGCGACTCATCGACATCGGATTGAGACAACCGCTCCACCCCACCGGTGACGATGTCATTCGGCACGTCTTCGCCAACAACGCCAGCCTTGATTTCTGCGACATGAATTACCCAGGCAGCGTTCACGACGCGACGAGCAACACGTGCACGACGACCTTCCTCGATCACGCTATCGAGCTGGTCGGCGATCTGCTCGGCAACGAAAACTACCTCTGCGAAAGCGGTGAGACTTGCATCTACACCCCGTATCGCGCGGCCTACATGGGAGAGGGCGATTTGGTGCCCGCCCGAATCTGTAGTGGAGGTGGCAGTTGTGCGCCTGTCGTCTGGCAAGACGGGGCCATTACCGGCGTGACCCTGCTGCAGTACGAGTCACTGACCGCCAGAGACCCTGGCGGCACGAAAATCGATTTCCATGCCCCGTAGACGGCAACTGCGGGCGGGGTCGCGAAGTGACGGAGTGACCGGGCTAGAGAATCACCCGGACCGGCGGCGACTCACGAGGACCAGCAGGCCGGCGCTCAGCAACACGACGACGAAGAACGCCGCGACCTGCTGACGGGCGTTCGTCTCGGGTGTTTTCGCGTTCATCATGACGGGTGCGTCGGCACGCCGGGTGAGGCCGTGATGCGTGAGCGCGTCACGGATGGGAGCCGCGTTCTCCTGAAGCTCCGAACGCACTTCGGCGTCCAGCATGACGGCGGTCGGCAATTGCAATTCTCGAATGCACGCGTCGCGCGCCGCCGGCAACGAAGGCTCGCCGTCGCTCAAGTAGGCCTTCCGCACACACAGCGCCCAAGCTGGAACTGGGGAGGACTTGTTCCACTCGGGCGACACGATCGGCGCCACGAACGCAAAGACGTCGTGGGGATCCTCTTGCCTCGACCGCACCTTCCATTGCTTGGTGCCCAAGAGGTCGATGCGAGTCGTCGCGTCTCGAAGCGAAGTGACGCCTCCGAGTCTCGCCTCCGCGTCCTCTGGGCGGACCAGCGGCACGGCACCCGCGAGGATCTGGATCGAAGGGACGATGAAGATCGCGGTCCAGAAGGCGGCGACGGCGCCGATGAAACATGGAAGCCACGCGAGCCTGGCCGCGCCGAGCCTCCACGCCCACGACGACAGCAGTGCTACGGCCATCACCGCTCCGCCGCCGAACCCCACCCAGGGTAGCCACCAGCCGACGACCAGCGTCACCGCGAGGGGCAGCGTCACGGCGGCAGCGGCGTGCAGGTAGAGACTGGCGGCGCGCGGACTCGGCACGAGACGCACCCTAGCGGAGCGCGTCATGGCTTCAAACGAGGGCGGCGTCTCCCGCGTGGGTACGGCTCCTACGTGGGAGTAGGCAAGCAAGAACGCGCCCGCCGTGCAGGAACGCGATTCGATTGCGATCCATGCGTCGTACCCTCGGATCGCCGCGACTCCGGCACTCTTTCTCCAGTTCTCCAGTTCTCCAGTTCTCCAGTTCTCCGGTTCTCCAGTTTGTCCAGCCGCCGCGCGTGGCAGCGCCCGCCTCGGCACCGAGCAGCTCAACGCCCAAGCACCGCTAGGGAACAGCTTCGCTCCACCACACTACTTCGTCTTGCATTGGTGCGGATTGTCACTGCCGCTCGCCTTGTAGCGCTGATTGCAGTTGAGCGAGCACTTGGCCGATTTCGCCAAAGCCACGGTGACACCGACTGCGAATTGCATGTCGCAGGCCGCGTGCATCGCCCAGTCGGCGACGGCACCACCCACCGTCGCATGACACAGCACCGCGCGACTCGCTTCGCTCGCCACGTCGGCGACCTGGTGGCCTAGGCAACAGGCGACGCAGTCACCTGACGAGCAGTAGTGGTGACAACGCCTGTTCTCCGGCGAGCTCGACTTGCCGTAGGCCCAGTAGGTGCCGGGCCCCTTCGAGTCTTCAGTCGTTTCTTCTTCACTCGGGCACCCGATCAGCATGCAGACTCGCTTCGCGGTCATTCTGTCGACCTGCCGATGGACCTTCGTCGGAGACTTGAGGACGACGAGTCGCCAACCACCGCTGTGAAGCTGCGGAGTGTCCGCCGCCAGCTTGGGGGCGCGACTCGAAGCGGTGGCGCTGGCGAGGCGAATCCAACGACCTTTCTCGAACTCGTGAACGGTCACGCGCCCACCAGGTTGAGTCGTGATCCCGACAATGCGTTCGGAACGGACGTAGGTCGTGGAACGCCCTCGTTTTCTCGCCTCGAACGAAACTGCCAGATACTCTCGCAACGTCCCCTTGGCCGGTGCGCGGAGAGTCGCCAGCGGTCCCGCCTTCGGCGTTCGAGCCAAGTCGATCTCCGCAACGGTGGTCGAATCACCTGGCGCTACGGATCCGGCATCGACGACAGTTCCCGCAACCAACGTCAACGGGATCCGATGTCGCCCGGAACGAAACTGCCGCGCGACGCGGCCCATGAATGCGACGTACGCCCGGTCACGGATCTTGTTCGCGGGCTTTGGTGCTGGTCGTGAGCGCGGTGACGGACGCGGCGTAGGCTTCGGTTTGCTCGACGGCGCTCTAGGCGCCGGTTTCGGCGCGGGTTTGCGACCGCGCGGAGGTGGTGGCGCGGGAGCACGCGGAGGGCGCCTCTCGGCCTTCGGTGGGGGCGAACGCCGCTGCGCGTCTGCACTGCTCGGAATCGAGATTGCTGCCGCGATCATCGCAACGACAGACCATCTCAACCATCGCGTCCACGAGCTTCGCTCCACCATTTTCGCAACCTCCGTCGCCGTGCCCCGCGAAACTTCGTAACCGATACGGTCACGATCGGCATGTCGACTACGTCGCGACGATACCACCGGCAACGATGCTTCAAAGTGTTCTGCGCGCTTCTAGACCAAATGACTATGGCGACGATGCACCGGTGCGGGTAGCCAGGTGTTGGCTTCAAGGCAAAAATGTAGCGCTGGACCTGGAGGGCGTCTCCGAGGTCTACGCGACCAAGGCAGATGGGCACAGCTTCAAGATCAGCGGAACGCGCGACGTAGTCACCAGGTTCGTCTCCGTTCTGATCGATCAGACAGCCGCCAGTGTGAAGCCGCGGCGTGACGGGACGGAGGACATCGTCATCGAGGTTCGACTCGAAGTGAAAATGGAAGGCGGCGGCCTCCTCAGCATGAACAAGAACTGCCTTGCCAAGATGGACGTCGTCGTCAAAGACAAGAGTGGTGCTTCGCTCGGTACGGGCGGCGGCGGGTAGCGTAGAGTTCAGCCTACGCGCGAGCTTTGCCCCCCATCGACGGGAAGCATGACGCCGGTGACGAACTTCGCTTCGTCCGACGCGAGATAGAGTCCAGCGTAGGCGACGTCCCACGCCGTGCCCATCTTCCCGCCAAGTGGAACCAGGTAGTCCCGGGCGCGGATCAAATCTTCCTTCGCAACACCCTGAGATCGCGAAATGTTCTCGATGGCCATCGGCGTGTTCATGAGACCCGGCATGATGGCATTGACTCGGATCCCGTACTTGGCGTTCCCGATGGCGAGAGAGTGCGTGAGGGCGTTGACTCCGGCCTTGGACGTTTTGTAGGCGACGATCCCCACCGAGCAGATCGCTGCGATGGACGACACGTTGACGATCGACCCGGACTTCTGCTTTCGCATGATCGGCAAGGCTTTTTGGCACGGCATCAACACACTCTTCAGGTTGATGCTGATGATCCGATCCCAGGCTTCTTCGAGGATGTGCACCGGGCCCGCGTCGCCGGTCCCGACGCCGACGTTGTTGTGCAAGATGTCGAGCCGCCCGAAGCGTTCGACCGACTGGTCGACGACCCTCTGACAGTCTTCGGGTTTCGTGGCATCGGCCTCGATCGCCATGGCGGTGCCCTCCTCCGCTTCGATGGCTGCTCGAGTTTCCTCTGCCGACGCGAGGTCTCGGTCCACCACGACGACCTTGGCGCCTTCGCGGGCGAAGAGGATCGCCGTCGCGCGCCCGTTGCCCATCGTGTCGCCGGGGGTCTGCCCACCGCCGACGATGATGGCGACTTTATTTTCCAGCCGAGGCAAGAGCCCCCTCGGGAATGCCGGGGATGCCCGGGTCGAGCTGCACGGCGAGGGTGTTGAGCGCCATGCTCACGAGGGTGTACTGGCCAATCGCGAACACCAGGTCCATCAGCTGGGCGGTGTCGTAGGTCTTGGAAAGCTCGGCCCAAGTCTCGTCGGAAATCATCGAATCGTCGTGCAGCTCGTCGGCCGCTCGGAGCAACGCCGCGTCGAGCGTGGACCACGCTCGTGCGTCGAGCGGCTCGGTGGTTCCGCGAACTTCCTCGTCGCTCAGCCCCGCATCGCGGCCGATGATGGCGTGCTGACCCCACTCGTACTCCGCGCGGCAGAGCCACCCGGTACGCAGGATGACGAGCTCGCGCTCGCGGTGTGCAATCGTCGATTTGAAAAGAACGTGGTTACCGAATACCAGCCACCTCTTGAGCAGCTTGGGATGGCGGACGAGCGTCGTGAAAATGTTGAGCGGTCGACCCTTACCGACTCCGGAAGTCAGTCCGAGCTGCTCGCGAACCTCGTTGGTCCACTCGGCTTCAGGCAGGGGCGCGACGCGGGGCGTCTTGAGTCGCATTACCGCGACGCTCGCAGATCCACCGGGCGCGTCAAGCGGGGCGCCACCGTTCTGACGTGCGGGTCGCGCGCCAAGGCGCTGAGGAGATTTGTTCTTCACGCCGTCGAAGAGCGAGGATTCGTGGTGTGTTCAATGTCTGGGGAGCAGCGCGGGTATCCTTGTCTTCTTACGCCTCGCGCGTTTCTGATGCGGCTTGCCGGCCACGATCAGTCCCTTCTGCTTGGTGTCTTGCGGGCACTCGACGCGGTCGAGCACGAACTCGTCGGGTCGGTCGCAGAAGTAGCGCGTGAGCTCGGGGGTTTGCACCAGATACTCACCGCGGACGCAGTCCCGCTCGTCGAGTCGAGTGAAGACGGTCGGCTTCTTGAGCCGGCAGAGCTTGGCGCAGCGGCAAATCCGCGGGTGCATGTACACCAGATTCACTCCGCGCTCCGACATGTACGAGAACGGCGCGTGCTTCAGGTGCCCACGTGCCCGTAGGCCGAGCTGCTTTACCGGTAGGCGCGCGACATAGTGATCGTTGAGGCCGAGCTCGTCGATGTTGGTGAGCTCCGAGAAGTAGCTCATCGTGCCTGCGAGGCCGGTCGATATGATCGTGTCCTTGGGTAGGCTCTTCTTCAGACCGATGGCGACCCGTTTGCCATGTCGGTAGTAGTAGTCCATCTCCTTTATCTTCTGCATCCCGTACTTCGTCTCGAGCACCGGCCGCCCTGGGCTCGACAGGCAAACGAGAGCAGCGAGCACGACCGCGAGGGCCCCAGCCCGTTCGAGCAGTGTCAGGAGGCCGACGGCGGCGAGCGCCATGTAGACGGGGTAGGCTTGAAAGGCGAACCGGTAGTGCATGAAGTCGCCGCCTACTTTCACGATGTAGGCGACATAGAGCGTGAGGGCAGCGCCGGCCCACGCGCCGAACCAACGGAGACCACGTGGCGGAGCCAGCGCCCCGATCAATGCGAATGGCAGCGCGATGATGACGTTTGGGTAGCTGCGGAGAAAGCTCACGAGGTAAAGCGAACCTGCTTCGAGACTGACGAGATCTCCCGCCTTGGCGTAGTACGTGTTGGGCAGTAACTCGCCGTAGTAGGCGTATTTCCAGCCGAGCCAGGTCACGCAGCCGGCGACCAGAACGGCGTACCGTTTCGAAAGCTCGATCGCCACCGCTCTCAGGTTGCGCTCACCGAGATAGACTCGCGTGGCGACGACGCCCATGCTCGCTAGAACGAAGAGCGATGCGTCCATGCGCGTGGTGACGACAGCTAGCGGGACCGCCGAGCGAAGCGCCCTTCCGGTCCGCGTTTTGGGCTCGAACACGTGATCGAGCAGACCGAGCGCCAAACACAGGCCCGCGACGAACGACGTCTCGAGTCCCGAGGCTGCGAACGTGAAGTAGTGCTTCGGTAGCGCCAGGGTCGGGGGAATGAGAACGACCGCGAGCCCCGCCAAACTCGGTTCCGCGTATCGGAGCAAGAGACACGAAGTCAGTAGGATCGCCGAAACGAGCGCACTCGTGCCGATGACTTGTGACACCAGTAGAGGACTCGTGCCCGCCGCTTCGGCCGCGGCGGCGAACAGCATCCACAGAAAGTTGGTGTACCCCTCGACTGGCTCGCCGACGTTGTAGACCGGACCGTTTCCTCGCGCGAGGTTCTGCGCGTAACGAAAGGTGATGAACGCGTCGTCGAAGACGTATTGGCGCTCGGTCACGCGGGTGACCCCCCAAGCCACGCTGCCGAGGGTCGAGAGGCCGAGCAAGACCTTGAGGGCCACGCCCTGCCGTTGCGACATCGACTCCATGGCTCGAGACGGCGCCAAACCTAGCAGAACGACGCGGGCAGTGAGACGGATCGAGGCTTAGGTGTCAACGACCCGGTCAAGCCTGTGGTACGTCTCCGCGTTGTGGCGCTTGGCCCGCTCCGGCGTTGGTCAACATTCTGGGAGGTCAATCGATGACAGGACGTCGCTGGGGTTTCGTGTTGCCGTTGTCGGGGCTCCTGCTCTCGGCGACGGGTTGCGGGGGCAAGGCCGAGGCGTCGAAGTCTTGGAGCTCCTTCAGTCAGTGTTTGATTGGCTCTCCGCTTTCCGCCGACGAGAATGTGCTCGGCCGATTGCGACCCATCGAGCTCGAGCTGCGCAAGTTCGTCAAGGACGACGCCGCGTGGCCGCATCGCTGCACGAAGTACGGCGACAAGCTCTTCGAGAACGTTGCGGGCGAGAGCTACGCCAAGGTGCTCGAGGTGGAGCTCGGCAACATGGGATGTGGAAAACCCGGAGGTTGCCGATTCCCGACCGACGGCCCGATGATGCCGCGGGGCGAAGAACTCTGGGGCGCCGCGAAGCAAGCGGCGCTCGAGAACGTCGACGTGCCCGACGTGCCGGCGCCGGAAGGGAAAGCCGCGTTCTTAGACGACAAGAGCTGGACCCCGATTGTCGGGGGTGACGCGCGCATCAACTCACTTCGTTGGACGGCGGCAGGCGACCTGTGGCTGCTGTTTCAATCGAAGACGGCAGAGCGATCCTTGTGCACGTTTGCTTCTTCGAGCAACTACGCCGAAGCGACCTGCGAACCAGTTCACTCGTCGATCAAGCGTCAGGTGCAGTTCGTTCAGCACGACGCCGAGCCGCTGCTCGGCATGCTGACCGAAGAGGGCCGCTCCGGGTTTCGTATCAAGGACGGGACCAAAGTACCTGTAGCTGGGGAGGCGGGCAACGAGGTGACCGACGGCTTCGCCATCATCCAACCCGAAACCGGGGTGTACAAAGCCGTCTTCGTCAAAGAGGGAAAGATCCAAAAGGAGGCGGCGCTGGGCGCTGAGCCCGCGGGACCGCCGATCGTCGTTGGCGACCACGCGGTTTGGCTACAGAAGGACCGGTCCGAGCTCCACCTGGTACCCCTCAGCGCGAAAGGGAGGCTCGCGGGGAAGGCGACTAGGCTTCCCGGGCCTTGGAACGGATCGCTCGAGACCTGCGAGGATACCAAGTCTGCCGTCGTCGTCGTTCGGCCACCCCTCACTAGAGGAAAGGTGGCGAGCAAGGCGAAGGTCCGATACGCGCGAGTGGACGGCGACGAGTGGAAGGTCGGAGAGCTCGAGCTTCCGCCAGGGCGCCGCGCGGAAAAGTTGCGTTGCGATGGCAAGGACTTTTCCATCGGTTGGGCAACCGGTGAGGCCGACGACGTACAGGTGGGAGTGTCGAGCACCGGCGCCGGCGGCGGCAAAGCCGAATTCAAGACGCGCCCCCCCAAGAGCTGGTTTGCGTCGGCGCCGGTGGGCGACAAGCTCTTCTTGCTGTGGAGAGACGACTTGGGCGCAGCGCGCATGCGACTGGCGCCGGTGGCAGATATCGCCACATCGGAAGAGCGCGTGCTCTTCGATAGCGCCGATAGCGGCGGGCCTCCGCTGACGAACCTGAGAGTGTTCACTCATGGCAAATCCGTGCTGGTAGTGTTCGGCGGCGAGAAGAACTACGCGCTTCGATTCTCGGACGACGGTAAGATCGACGCTCTGAAATAGTCCCTCGATCGCGTCATCCGCGTCGAGAGCGACGCCCCGGTTGCCGCTACAGGCAGGCTATCGGCGACAATTGACGAACGCGCCCCGCGGCGTCTTCAACCGAACAAAGCATCATGTTCGCGGTCGCAGCTCCGGGGAACTCACTCGAGTTCAAGCCGAACGACGGCTTGCCCATTGCATCGAACTCGCAGGAGTGGCCGTTCGTGGTCGGGTCGAACATCGTGGCGCTGAGGGGCGTGCTCATGAGGAAAATCGCCTCGCAAGCCCCGTCGCTGTGGAGCTTGATCTGCCAGTTGTCACCTCCGGGGTTCGAGAACTCACAGATGTAAACGAAACCGTCCGTTGGCGAGGGTTGACCGGCGAGGGTCAGCACCGCCGTGTAGGTTCCGTTGGCTGGGCATGCGGCCGTGGCAGAAACCGGGTCGGCTGCCGGATCGACGGGACCTCCTGCATCCGCGCCTCCGCCTCCGCTGGTTCCTCCGCCGCCGCTCGTCCCGCCGCCGCCACCGCTGCCGGATGCTCCGGAGGAGCCACCTGTGCCGCCGCTGCCGCCGCTGCCGCCACTGCCGCTGCTGCCGTCGGGTCCGGCGTCAGCGCAAGCGACGCACTCCATTTGCACGGCATCGGCAACCGTGATTCGGTCGATGTCCTCGCTCGGCAAACGCCAGTTGAACGTAGCGTGCGTGGACCCGACCTCGAGGCAATCGAAATCGAGCTCGTGCCTGTTCCGCAACGACGCGCCGCTCGCGACGACCCCATTCTCGTCGAAATCCATATCGCTGGAAGTGACGATGCTCTCATCGGTTCCCGAGCGAACCCATTGAAGGGAGCTCGCTGAGTCGACCTCCGTAGCCTCCCACGTCACCGTGAAGCGCTCTCCCTTGCACGCACGCACGGTTGTTGGAGTCAGCTCGGCGGAATCCACGCTGGGCTCGGGATCCGATGGGCCGCAGCCCCCCCAAAAAGTGACCGCGCCCAGGGCAAGCAAGACGACTTTTCGCATCGAGCGAGTCTCGCACGCCGTCAGGGGACCAGACACCCCCCGGAGATGGGGGTGCGCTCAGAGGCATCGAATCACTCGCGCCCCATGATAGCTAGCCCCGCATGGGCGAGTAGTGGCATAGTTCCGCGTTCTTGTTCGAGAAGGTGGTCGGCATTGGTACGCATCAAACGAGTCGCAGTCATTCTCATCGCTACATGCACCGTGGCTCTGTTTGCTGGTTCCGCCCCGGCGGAGGGTGAACGCACCAAGCCGGGCACGGTCAAGGGGAGTCGCTGGGCCAAGACGAGCAAGCCGACGTTGACCGTGCACAACACGACTCTCGCCGCGGCGACTCTGAAAGCTCAGCTGGGCACCAAAGCAACCTGCGTCAAGAAAGGCAGTGTGATCGAGGTTAGGGGCGCCACGGCGGGCGAAGTTGCGACCGCGCTCAAACGCCTCGCCGCTGGAAAGAACGGCAAAGTCACCAAGAAGGGGCGAACGCCGCGCGCGCACAAGGCCTTCACGGCTGTGCAGCTCGAAGCGCTCCGGAAGGTGAATCAGGCGGTCGTGCACTACGGATTCGTGAACAACTGGGGGCGCGGTTCCCTCGGCACGGGCCCGGGCTCCAAGTTCCCGAAGCGCAGCCCCTACCCGATTCCGGTGTGCTGGAAGCTCGACTGCCCGGACTGCGGCCCGATGCCCGCGACGCCGACCAACGACTGCGGCGATCTCAAGAAGAAGAAAGACGATCTGCTCGACAAGCTCAGCCAGATCGAAGCGAAACAGGCGCTGATGCAGGCCGTGCTCGAGGCCTACAAGAAGGGCGCGCTCGCCAAGGGCATTGCGGACATGGTGGGCGACATGGTCACCGCCGCAACCACGATCCTCACCGCCGGTGGCGGAACCGCTGCGGCAAGTGCCGGTGGGAGGATCCTCGGACAGATGGCCCTCGACGGCATGGTCGGCTCGATCCTCGAAGAAGTGATCGGTGCCGACGGACTCGCGGGTATGAGCGAAGCCGCTCTCGAAGCTGCCATCAGCAAGATCAACAAGGAGCGCAAAGCCGCCCACGCCGCCTACATGGCCGCCGCGTTGGCTTGGCGCAACTGCATGGAAGACGCCGCCAAAGCGACCAAGAAGTACAAGATGGACTTGTCGAATTGGGAAAGCTGCCGCTGGCGCGTCGCCCGCGGGTTCGGGTGCACGATGACGAAGATCCCCTGTCCCTAGAGCGCCGTCGCCAAGCTCGTCCCGCGCACGATGACCCCGTTCGAAAACAAGGTGGCGGTCGTGACGGGCGGGGCCTCGGGGATCGGGAGAGCCTTGGGGAAGGCGCTCATCGCCCGGGGGGCACGCGTGGTGTTGGCGGACATCGACGGCCCCGGGCTCGAGGAAAGAAAAACGGAGCTCGGCGACGTCGACACCGAGATCGTGGACGTGACGGACGCCGACGCGGTCCGAAAGCTCGTGGATGGGGCAGCCGAGCGCCATGGCAGCCTCGACTTCATGTTCAACAATGCGGGGATCGCCGTCTTGGGTGAAGCGTACGACCTGCCACTCGACGGTTGGAACCGAGTCCTCGACATCAACGTGCGTGGAGTCGTTCACGGAACGCTCGCGGCCTACGACATCATGCGACGCCAGGGGTCGGGCCACATCGTGAATACGGGGTCTCTCGCCGGCCTTTTGCCGAGCCCCGGTTTAGCCGCGTACGCGACGAGCAAACACGCGGTCGTAGGATTGAGCAAGACGCTGCGAGTCGAAGCGGCCGAGTACGGCGTCAAGGTGAGCGTGGTCTGCCCGGGGGTGATCGACACGCCGCTGACTCAGAACATCGACACCGTGAACATGGACCAAGCGGCGGCGCTCGAGCAAATAGCGAGAGCTCCGCTGACTTTCGGCGCGCCGGACGATTGCGCCAGGGACATCCTGCGCGGTGTCGAGAAGAACCGCGCGGTCATCCTCGTGACCGCGCATGGGAAGCTGATGGTGTGGGCATTCAAATGGATGCCCGGCCTGGTCTACCGAATCGCCCAAAGCGGGCTGGCCAAGGGTCGGAAGGCGCTACAAGAATGATCGCCGTGGGATTCAACACCGCAAGAGTTCTCGAGATCGCGCCAGGACACGCTTGCGACTGAGCCGGCGGTGATCGGCGACGATGAAATGGTCGCCGATCAGCAGTGAGTAGAAGAGTAGGCACCGCGCTTCCAGATCGACGCCTTCGAAACCGAGCTCGCCGAAGAGCTGCCTCAGGTAAGCCATGCGGCGGCGGTCGACCCGCTCGACGACGGCGCGCGCGTCGTCGTCCCGCCGAGCCCAGTCACGAATCGCGAGCTCCGGCGCGATGCCGTCGCGCGTCGCGCGGTCCCACAGTGCCTCGGTGCGATCTCCGTGCTTCCCGTGAATGGCGTCGACAGAGTCGATGATGGATTGAGTCCCCGTCTTCTCCCAGGCCTCCAAAATGGCGTTCAGCAGCGCTGCTCGATCCTCGAAATGGCCATAGAAGCCCCCCTTGGTCACACCGAGCTGACGCGCCAGGGCTTCGACGCTGACGCCGTCGATCCCGTCCTCTCCCAGAAGCTCGACGGCCGCCTGGATCCAGGCCGAACGCGACGTTTTTTGTGGCCGACCTCGTCTCATGACGTTTTTTATACGCCACCGTATTGACATGGGCAAGCGAGGCCTTATTAAGATACGAACCAGTATATAAAGTGGAGATTTCAATGCGCATTCGAAATGACGAGCACCGAGAAGCGTTGTGGAGGGTTCACGCGATCGCGGCGGACTTTCAGCTTCTGGACGTCTGGCGGTTTCCCATCGAAGGAGTCGCCGCCGACGGTGGCGACTTCGATTCCTTCGTCCAGGTTCTGAAAGTCAGCACGGCCGTTCCCGACAAGGGGGCCGCGGCGACTCTATTTCGCTTCCGAATGTGGCTCGGCAAAGTCTTCGGGTGGGACCAAGACGCCCGAGCGCTCCCCATCCCTGGGTGCCAGGAGACATCGGTGAAGCAGCGGCTCCCACCTGACCTCGCGGGGACCGGGCGGCTCGACTCCGATAACGATTTCAAAGAGGTGTACCGGACGAACCGGGAAGTGCTCAACGAGATCTCGAACAGCACGGTGCACGCGCTCATGCATCTGGGTTGGGTGGAGCTCGAGCCGGGCCACTTCACGGGACAGATGGCGGTCTACGTGAAACCAAGGGGATTGCTCGGGCAACTCTACATGTGGCTCATCACCCCGTTTCGATTGGCGATCGTCTACCCGGCAATGATGCGACACGTGGCACGCAAGTGGGAAGCACGCCCCCTGGGGCAGCCAGTCGGCGCGAACGTCCAAGGCGGATAGCGAGAGCTGAGCCCGCCCTCGCCACACTCAGTGCGGGTCAACGAGGTCCCCTTGCTGAACGGCGGCCCAATAGGCTCCGCTCCCACGTGGGAGCGCACGAAATCGAGCGCGCCGCGGCACTCTTTCTCTTGGACCAGCTTGGTCTGGGACGCGGTTGAACTCCCGACGCCAGGCGACTCCGTTCCGACCTGCGACGGTGCGAACTCCCCACACGCTCGCTGGGCTCGCAGCGGGGACCGATACGTTACTCCAGCGAACGGGCGCCCGCGCGTTGTAAGCTCACGGCGTGCAGGGGAGGTACCGCGAGGCGATCAACAAATGCCCCCAGTGTGACGCGCCGATGCGAGAGCACTCGACGCCGCGCGCTGTGGTCGACGTTTGCGACGGCTGCGGCGGTGTCTGGATCGACTGGTTCGACGGCGAGTTGTCGACCGCCGTGCGAGGTGCCGAGCTTCCAGTGGGTCGAGCCGGCGGCGAAGAAGGACGCTGGACCTGCCCGACCTGCCGCAAGAAGCTCGTCGACGAGAGGTACGACGGCGACGGTCCGACGATCTCCCGGTGCGGCAGCTGCGCCGGCGCTTTCGTCGAACGCTCGACGGTCGAAGTAATCGTCGCCCTCGGTCCACCGGACGCGCAGCCCCGTGAGGACAGCGGCATGTTCGGCGACCTCGTTCGCCGAATCGAGAGCTGGCTGACCGACTCGTCGCAGCGATGATGTTCGCATTATCCGCCCAAGTGGTTCGGCGAGATCTTCGCGTGGGCGTTACGGTGGAAGTGGGCGCACCAAGAGTCGCCTCCTCTGCTCCTCTCGCTCCCCTGTCACCCTGGCGGGGGTGACAGGGGCTGTCCCGGGAAACCACGGAAGCCGAGGCGTCAGGGTTTGCCCGCTAGGCGCGCAGCACGCACATGATACCTTCGCCGATCCCACCGATCGCGATGGCCTCGTCGTCGCGATCAGCCGAAACATCAAAGCGGACTACAATGGAGCGCCAATAATGAAAGTCATGGACTCGTTTGGACCCAACCCGAGAGGGTTGCGCATCTACCTGAAAGAAAAGGGGCTCGAGATCCCCAACACCCAGATCGACATTGGCGCCGCCGAGAACCGCGCGAAGCCATACACGGACAAGAATCCCGGTGGACAGATCCCCGCGCTGGAGCTCGACGACGGAACCTGGATCGCCGAGACGGTCGCCATCTACGAGTACCTCGAGGAGAAAAATCCCGACCCGCCGCTCATCGGAAAAACAGCCGAAGAGCGAGCCGAAACGCGCATGTGGCATCGCCGCGTCGAGCTTCAGGTTTGCGAGAACATCTTCAACAACTTCCGCTTCGGCCCGGGGCTGGACATGTTCAAGGACCGGTTTCGCTGCCTCCCGGAAGCCGCTGAAGGTTTGAAGAAAGTCGTCGAAGACAAATTCGAGTGGCTCGATCCGCTGCTCCAAGGCAAGCAGTTCATCTGCGGCGATCGCTTCACGACGGCCGACATCGCCCTGTACTGCGCCATGGACTTCATCGCAGGCACCGGGCTAACGCCCAAGCCCGAGCAGAAGAACCTGCTCGCTTGGAAGGAGCGTGTCGGCTCACGCGAAAGCGTCAAGACCAGCCTTCATCCTGCCGTCGAGCAGCTCAAGCTCGCGGGCTGAACGCCCTCTCTCGACTTCGGAATCACGTAGCACCCGAGAACCGATTCTCGCTGCCACGTGCCCATTGAAGACGGCCCGGGATCGGAACCCCGGGCCGTGAGCCCCGACGAGAACGGTCTCGGAGTTGGCCGATCCAGCGCTGCGAAAGTAGAGCTGCCCCTGCGGGGGCGGCCGCGCCTCCTTTTTCACTGCCTGACGCGCCCGCCTCGGGGTCGATGTAGAGGGAGCGGGCGCTCGAACGCCTGCGCACTCCGATGACACGACATGCAGCCTCATTGACCGGCTCTCCGGTCTCCACGCCTCAGCGAGCGGTCGGCACCGTGCTCGCCCTCCTGTTGTGCAATGCGGTCGGTATCGCCGGAGCGATGTTCACGTCGACCGATACGGCTTGGTACGAGGGCTTGCTCAAGCCAGCTTTTCAGCCACCCGGATGGATTTTCGGGCCGCTGTGTACTGCCCTCTACACGATGATGGGGGTGGCGCTCTATCGCGTCTTCGAGCGCCGAGACCGCGTCGGCGGGCGTAAGGCCCTCTGGCTCTTTGGCGGCCAACTGCTCCTCAACGGGATCTGGTCGCCGATTTTCTTCGCGGCTCGAGCCGTCGCACCAGCTCTGTTCGTCATCGTCGCGCTCGCTCTTCTACTCACGCTGACGATCACACGCTTCCTCTAGGTCGATCGGATCGCCGGGCTGCTGCTCCTGCCGTATCTAGCCTGGGTGACGTTCGCGACGATCCTCAATGGCGCACTCGTCGTGTTAAACTGATCAGATTCTCAGGCCGTTCGAAGGTGTTGGACACCCGGTGTGCCAAGGTGTGCCGTGTGACAGAGGTTGGAAGCCTCCAAAGAAGACAATCTCGCGAAAACTGCAGGTTCTCGAATGGCATGGGGCTTGCAAATCCTTGTGTGTGGGCCACCGACTTTTTGCGTCTGGACTTGTCGCGTGTCTTTCACTGTTCGTCTCGCGCCCCGCGGACGCATGTGGAGGTACGTTTTGTGACACCGGCCCTGCGGCGATGCCTGTCGACCAAAGTGGCGAGAACATTCTGTTCGTCAGTGATGGCACAACGGTCGAAGCGCACGTCCAGGTCCAATACACCGGAGAGGCCGCGCGGTTCGCTTGGGTCATTCCGATGCCGACGATCCCTCAGATCGAAATCGGTTCGCAGGCTCTCTTCGACAACCTGCTCTCGTCCACGACGCCGCAGTACGGCTTCTCGATCCAGAACCTCTGCGCTCTTGGGGGCAGCTCTGGCGCGGCTGGTTCCTTTGGGTCCGCTGGAGCCGGTGGTTCCGCCGGCGGACCTGGTGCCGACGCGGGGCCTCCTCCGACTGTGGTGCGACGTGAGGTCGTCGGCTCGTTCGATATCGTCGTCTTGCAAGGCGGTACGGCACAAACAGTCGACGACTGGCTTGTTGTAAATAGCTACCAAACGAGCGCCGGGGCGCCATTGATTCTCCAGAAGTACCTGGACGCGGGGTCCCTTTTCGTGGCGATCAAGCTGACGGGTGATGCCACGCTCGACGAGATTCATCCACTCACGTTCCGTTACTCCGCGAGCTCGCCAACGATCCCGCTCGGGCTTACCGCGGTAGCCTCCACTCCCAACATGGCAGTTCGGGTGTTTTTTCTCGGGGACGATCGCTTCTTTCCGAGCAACTACCGGCACATCACCTTGAATCCCGCCAGGGTCGACTGGATGTCGTTCGGCCAGAACTACACCCAAGCTCTGACGCGCGCGGTGGACGAACTGCAGGCGGACGGTCAGGCGTTCGTGACCGAGTATGCCGGCACGAGCAGCATCGTGCCGACCGGAGGTTTGTTCTCGACGACCTGGGACGACGTGCCGTTCGTGGCGGCACAAGCCGAGGACGTCGTCGATACACTGACGGCGCAGGGACTCGCCAGCTGCAGCTCCACGCGGTGCCAATACAATCATCCGATGATCCTCGGATTGTTGCGAGAGTACCTCCCGGTCCCCAGCATCGGTGAAGATGGCGGCGCGCCGCCGGACGAAGATTCGTACTACGCTTGCCTCACTTGTTTCTCTGGACTGATCGACCGCGCCACGTGGGACGGCGCGGCATTCGCGGCGGACTTGCGCTCGCGAGTCATCGACCCCGGGCAGCGCGCACGAGACCTTCTACTCACCAGCCCGTCGCTCACGCGACTCTTCACCACGATCTCGCCAGCGGAAATGTTCATCGATCCCTCGTTTCATCCTCGCTCTGGTCTCGGCAACGTCGATTTCACCTCTCAAGCGGGCACGCTGACGACTGTCGAGTGCGGAACACCTCCGTTCATGACGTTGCCCGGCGGCCGCGATGTAGAGCTCGAAAACGGCAACTGGCCGGCATTCTCGAGCTCGATGCCTTTCGCTGAGCGAATCGAAAACGTCCCGGCGGCGGGTCCCGTGCAGGTGCTGGTCGACAACCGAGCGCTCATCGACGAGGAGCTCAGGAAGTGGAACGAGTTACAGCGCCCGGGTCGTGGCGCTGGCGGCGCACCAGGCGTGGGTGGCGCGCCGGGGGCGAGTGGTGGCGCGCCGGGTACCGGCACGGGTGGCACCGGCGTCGCGCTCGACGACGGCGGCACGGCAGCGGGCAACATGGGCGGTGACACGGCGTCGGGCGCAGGAGGCGCGGGGGTGAGCTTCGTCGGCAGCGACGGGGGCTGCACTGTGGGACGCGGCGCGTCGAGACCGTCCACGCTGACGATCCTGTTCGCCCTCGCTGCGGCGCTTGGGTTCCGATCGCGTCGGCGCTCCGCGCGGTCCAAGCGCTGACGACTCCCCCAGCTAGTGGGCGGTCGGCAATCGAGACGGGATCGCTGCACGGTGCCAGTCCCATCGCAAGGATGGTTCCGGCCAACCTATCCGCCGTGAAGAGCCGAACCTCGGTGACCACCCGCGCTGCTGGAACGGACGCCGTGACGCGCGCCGCTCAGAGCTCGAGCAAGAACCAGCTAAGTCCAGGACGACGGAGGCGCGCGCGCACTTCGGGGTTGCGCGAAAGAGCGAGCGCGCGCGGCGGCGAAGCGGTCTGCTCGAAACAGAACCGCTTCGGCAGAGTGCTGTAGATCCACCGCGGTGGCGCGCGACCGTCCCCGATGCGCTTGAGCCAGTTGCCGCCATCGAACGTGTTGAAGAAGATCCGACGGACGCCGACCCAGTCGCGAAGGAACCAGAGCGCGGCGCTCAGAGTCGCCTCGGACCATGTCTTTGCGTAGGGGCGCAGAACCGTCTTCACGTACCCGCGCACGTCGTCCGCCGTGATTCCCGGTGCGAAAGACGAGCGCATCCACGCGCAGGCTGCGTCGTCGGCCGGCGTATCGTGTGACGCGAGGTGAGCAACGAACCATTCAGCGATGCTCACCCAGTCGCTCTGCACTTCTTCGATGAGTGCCTCACCGTTCTCGAGCGCTACGTCGATGCGTGCCCACGCGAGCGTCAGGAGGTCGTCGGCGTTCGGGTGGGCGTCCATCATGAACAAGTGATGGTCTGTCGGCTGCAGCATCGCGTAGTACGCGCGGTTGTGACGCCGCGTGAAGTTCAGCTGAAGGACGATGTTCTGCCCGGGGCGTGTCGTCTGGTGCCAGCGAGCGTCCCAGTGCTCGTGGTTCTTGTGGCCCCAGAGCCCGAAGGTGATTCGGTAGGTATCGAGCTCGCCGGCGGGAACGATGCTCGGATCGAAAGCGGCCGATTCGAGCACGCCCGGGTGCACCACGCCGCCCGTGCGGGCGATGGCGCGCCGGACGATGGGCTTGTCGAGCAGCGGGGCGAAGCGTGACGCCTTGAGCTCGTGCACGGACTTGCCGCCACCCCGGGACCCACGGGTGTTGGCGGTAGACCCGTCCGAGACGGCTGGGGTGTGGCCTACGGATTTCTCGTCGCTCGGGATCCCATCGTCGCCCGTGATTCTATGGTCGGACGCGCGTAGCCCGTCGTTGACGGCCCAGTTGAGCAACATGAGCGCGTAGCGCCCCTTGCAGTAGGAGAAGTCGAGACGCCCTTTGGGGTGCTCGCGCAGGATCTGATCGATCTGAAACGGTTCCATCGTGCACCTCCACTCGAGCCGCGTGCGAGCGCACGGGCAGGTGGTCGAAAACGGGCCCTGCCCCCGAGATCGACCAGCGTCAGTGGACGCGGCTCAGAGAACTGCGGCCCAAGGTCGACCGGGAGCGGGGTGCCGAGTTGGCTCGGTTGTTGGGCTCATAGGTCGTCTGTGGCGGCGTCGTGTCGATGTCTGCTGATGTTCTGCGGCGATGTCTTCTGATGTTCTGCGGCCGAGAGTCAATGTTCGTCGAGCAGGCGGCGAAGACTATCCGCGAATCCTCTCGAGTCAAGCGCCCGACCGAGCCGCGGTGCTGAGGAGGGGCATACAGCCGGGACAATCGTTCCAGAACGCGCGATGAATCAACGCCGAGCGCGCGGTTCGCGGAAATCACTAGACGAAGACCCGCCGCCGCAAAGCCACCGGCGCCGCCAGAGCCACCGCCGCCAGCGAAGCCGTCGCTGCCAGCAAGCCCGTAGAGCTCGTCGCGAACGATGGTAAGCTCGCCGCCCGATGAGCACCGCCGAGTTCGTGCGCCAGCTCCGGGAGCGAGCCGTCATCGTCGATCGTTCCAAAGCGCTGTATTGGCGAACGCTCAAGCTCCGGCGCGGCCCTTCGAGTGGCTTGCGCATCGCGGACGAGCTCCGGCGCCAAGTCCTGGCCCAAAGGCCCGACTGGCCGAGCAAAAAGGAGCGCGACGAGGACCACGCCGCGCATCTCAGAGTTCTCGATGCCCTCGAGCGCACGCCCCGCCGCGATTGAGCTACTCGAGTCCTTCGCGCGGCTCATGCACGCGCGAAGTTGGCCCTGGTACGTTTTTGGGGCGCAGGCCGTCGTCGCTTACGGGCGCCCGAGAATGACAGCGGACGTGGACGTGACCGTCGACATCGGAAAAGAGTCCGCCGAAGTGCTCATTCGAGCATTGACCGACGACGACTTCGAACCCCGCATCGAGCTGAGCGACGACTTCATCTCGCAGGCCCGCCTTCTGCCCCTTGTTCACACGCCCACCGAGATGCCCGCGGACGTGGTCATTTCGCAGCCTGGACTGCAAGAAGAGTTCCTCGCGCGTACCTGCCCGGTCGACATCGGCGGACTCACGGTGCCGCTCATCAGCGTCGAAGATCTCATCGCCATGAAAATCCTCGCTGCGCGACCGAAGGACCTCGACGACATACATGGCGTGCTGACTGAGCAAGTCGACAGAATCGACCTCGAACAGGTCGATGAGGTGCTCACGATCTTGGAGGTGGCGACGGACGAGGCCGATCTCAAGACACGGTTCCGAAAGATCCTCGCAAGGGTCCGCGACGACATCGATCCGTGACGCGCCTGTGCCCGTCTGGAGTGCTGCGGCGACGGGGGAGTGCTGCGGCGACGGGCGATGGCGACGGGGTGCTGACAGCTTGTCGAAAAATTGGACTGGCCGCGGTCGATTTCTCTGGACAGATTTTTGGGCGACGTGCGTTCGAACACGTGGGTCGTTTCGCAGAATACATTTGCTGCCCGCACGCGAGTCGCTGCGCGTTTCCCGTCGCCTCGGCATCGAAAATGTTGCTCGCGCCACCAAACGCCTCGCTCCGAGCGTCCTGAGTTGCCCGAAAATCGCGTGGTACGAAGAACGTTCACGAAGGGGGACTCGATGTTTGAACGTGCTGCGCCGGAAGAGTCGGCGCCCAGCTCCGATGTTGTCGTTGGTGCGAACTCCTGCTCAGGTTCGGACTCCGCTGCGACTGCTGGCTCCGCTGCGACTGCTGACGCCGCTGCAACTGCTGACGCCGCTTCAGTTGCGGACTCTGAATGGCGCCAGATCCACCACACTCTGCTTCGGCTCGCCGACGAGGCCGCGCGGCTCGACTGGGAGATAGGCGTCGAGCTGCTCCGGGCCGACCGAGCGCGCTGTCACGCGCGACTCGGTTTTGGAAGCGTCATCGAGTACGCGGATCGGCTGTTTGGCTATTCGCCGCACACCACCGAGGAACGGCTGCGCGTCGCCCGATCGTTGGAGACGCTGCCGCTGACTGCCGACGCGCTTCGGGGCGGGACGACGAGCTGGTCGGCCGTACGAGAACTGACGCACGTCGCCACGCCGGAGACCGAGTCCGAATGGCTCGACGCCGCTCGAGACCAGCGCGTGCGCGAGGTGCAGAGCTTGGTCCGCGGCCGTCGACCAGGCGACTCGCCGAGCGATCCGAGCACGGCCGAAGCCGAGCGCCACGTCTTGCGGTTCGATGTGTCGGCGGAAACCTACGCAACGTTCCGCGAGGCCGTCGGTGCGCTCCAGCGCGAGTCACTCGAGCCCTTCGATCACGACGAGCTGCTTCTGTTGATGGCGCGCCGCGTGCTCGCCGGCCCCGCCGACGAAGGCCGCGCGAGCTACCAAATAGCGATGACCATCTGCGAGCATTGCCAGCAGACTTGGCAGGAGGGGCGAGGCGAGCTCGTGCCGGTCGGCGATGCCGAGAGAGAAAAGGCCGAGTGCGATGCGCAACATATCGGCTCGGTGTCTGCCGTGGAGTCTGTGCCCGAGGGAGGTTCGAAACGAAGTGCGGCGACGCCCGGAACGGCGACGGCGACAGCAACCGAGGATCCGCCGCGGCAAGCGACTCCGCGGCGACGAGCGACGCAATCAACGATAGCCGAGGATCCGCCGCCGCAAGCGACTCGGCGGCGACGGGCGACGCAATCGATCCCACCGGCGACTCGACGACTCGTGATGCGTCGTCACCACGGGCGCTGCGGCGTGACCGGCTGCGAGCACGCCAGCTTCATCGACGTGCATCATGTTGAGCTGCTCTCCGAAGGCGGTGACCACGATCCGGACACCATGCTGCCGCTCTGCTCGGCCCACCACGTCGCCGTGCAC
The DNA here is from genome assembly GCA_029261965.1 of Polyangiaceae bacterium. Classification (GTDB taxonomy): domain Bacteria; phylum Myxococcota_A; class Polyangia; order Polyangiales; family Polyangiaceae; genus JAJDAH01. The sequence continues at coordinate 1,421 of JAJDAH010000229.1, read as the reverse complement.
GCGGGGCGACTCTTGATCGACGGGTGCGCGTCCGGGGGGTTCAGCTTCCGGCACGCCGATGGCTTTCGCTACGGCGCGGTGCCCAGCGCTGGGCGGACCGACGACTACGCCAAGGTGTTCTCTGCCCTCAAGCACATGGGATTCAAAGAGAAGGAGTGCCGCGGCGCGCTCGATGCCGTGCGCTCCCACGTGGGAGCAGAGTCGACACCTGAAACGCTGCTCCGCGCGGCACTCGGGGAGCTCGTCACTCGCTCGACAGGCTGACGCGACTGTCCGCTTCTTCTTCAACTAGGCCCTCGGAGGGCGAAGCCGAGTAAGATGGTCGGATGGCTCTTCGCTTGGTCTGTTTGGCGGTGGTGGTGCTGTCGATTCTGCAGGTGGAGCGGGCCTGGGCGACGTCGTGTGGACCGATCAGTTTCGATACTGCCCAAGAAGGAGCCGAGGCGATTTTCGTCGGGACGGTGGTCGAGGCGCGCGGGGTGGACGCTACGGTCGAGGTGCGACGAATCTACAAAGGCACGGTCGGAGCTCGCGCGACCGTGCGATCGACGTACAGGTTGGGTTCGGTGTGGGTCGTGGGCAAGGAATACCTTTTTTTCACGAAGATGAGCGACGGCGGCGTTGTCGCGCCATTCTGTCTCGGAACCCATCGCACCGACTATCACCCGGAGTCGACGAAGAAGGATTGGGTCTCACGACTCGGCCCCGGCACTGCGCCCGCCGGTGACGCAAAGGGGTGCGACGCCTGTGGGCTTGGAGGTGGCAACCCTTCGCGGGCGCCGATCGGACTGGCCGGGCTCGCCGTGCTGGCTCTGACTATTCGGCGGAGCGGGGGCGCCCGTTTGGTCGCGTCCGCAGCTGACTAGAGCGCGCGCGTGGTGCCCTGGCGCTTGCGCGATCGAGCTCGCTGGGATCGGTCGTTGCGGCGCGGAATCGAGCAAGTCGAGGCCGGCACGGACTAGACTCCTGCGGCACCGCGTCGTCGCCGAACGACGAGTGGCGCGGCGAGCGCCAGCAGAGCGAGCACGTTGCCGGCCGGCGAACGTCCCGAAGAGACGCTGCAGCCCGACGTGCTTTCGGCCTCGGAGGCGGTCTCGGCGCCGGCGCTCCCCGGGAGAGCTGTCTGTCCTCCCGTACCGCCCACGCTAGTCATCCCGCCGGTTCCGCCCGTCACACTCGCGCCGGATCCTCCGGTGCCCGAGCCCGCAGTGCCGCCGGCGCCCGCAGTTCCGCCGGCGCCCGCAGTTCCGCCGGCGCCCGCAGTGCCGCCGTCGACCGCAGTTCCGAAGGCGCCCGCAGTTCCGCCGGAGCCCGCAGTGCCGCCGGCGCCCGCAGTTCCGCAGGCGCCCGCAGTTCCGCCGGCGCCCGGAGTTCCGCCTGCGCCCGCAGTTCCGCCGGCGCCCGCAGTTCCGCCGGCGCCC
>JAJDAH010000228.1 GCA_029261965.1 Polyangiaceae bacterium | reverse complement strand
TGCGGAACCGACAGCGTTATACGCCGAGCATGACGATCTCCGAGCAATCCATGGGCCCTTCTGTCGGCAAGATTCCTGCGCCGGCGTTCGATGCGCTGCCGGCGACGCCGGAAGGCGAACTCGACGCCCTCGTCGGCAAGCTGCAGGCGAAAGCGAAGGAGTTCGCCCGGGCCTCCATCGGCGACAAGATTGGCTGGCTCCAAGAGATCATGAAGCGTTCGGTGGATGTGGCGCCGGAGAGTGTGCAGGCTCAGTGTCGCGCCAAAGGCATCGACATGGATAGCCCCATGGCGGGAGAAGAGTGGCTGGGCGGTCCCGGCGTCACGATTCGGAACATTCGACTCCTGATCGAATCTCTCGGCGATGTGCAGCGAGACGGTACGCCTCGTTACAACCGAAACGAGGTGCGTGAGCGTGCCGAAGGTGGCGTGGCCATTCGTGTGATCCCCCACGACAAGTTCGACGGCGCCATGTTCGGTGGCATCACCTGCGAAACTTGGCTCCAGAAGCCCGTAGGTCCGGGAGACATCGCCGACAACCAGGCGACGTTTTACAAGAAGCAAGATCCCGAGGGCGGGGTGTCGCTCGTGCTCGGTGCGGGCAACGTCGCCAGCATCCCGCCGATGGATGTGCTCTACAAGATGTTCGTCGACGGCATGGTGTGCGTGCTGAAGATGAATCCCGTCAACGAATACCTCGGCCCGTTCATCGAGCGCGCCTTCAAGCCTTTGGTGGACAAGGGCTATCTCGCTGTCGTCTACGGCGGCGGCGAGGTCGGAGCGTATCTCTGCCAGCACGAGGGCGTGGACGACATCCACATCACCGGATCCGACAAGACGCACGACCTCATCGTGTGGGGGCCGGCCGGCGAAGATCGCGACCGCCGCAAGAAAGCCAACGATCCGGTCCTCAAGAAGCCGATCTCGAGCGAGCTTGGCAACGTGAGCCCGGTGATGGTGGTTCCCGGTCCGTATTCCGACGACGAAATGGACTCGATGGCGCACAACATCGCAGGCATGGTGACCAACAACGCGTCGTTCAACTGCAACGCGGCCAAGATGCTCGTCCTACCCAAGGGCTGGGACAAGAACGAGGAGCTGATCCGTCGTATCTCGGATGCGATGCGCAAAGTGCCGACTCGCAAGGCGTACTACCCCGGCGCTGCGAGTCGCTACGCCTTCCTCACGGAGGAGCGGCAGGGGCTCATTCAGATCGGTGACGCCAGCGACGGCCAGCTCCCGTGGACCATGATTCCGGGATTGGACGCCAGCGACGCGAGCGATCGTCGATTCAGCAACGAGCCTTTCTGCGCGATCATCAGCCAAACCGAAATCGGTAGCGCCGACCCCATCGAATACATGTCGGCGGCGACCAAGTTCGCCAACGACGTGCTCTGGGGCACGCTCAGCGCGATGATTTTCATTCACCCGAAAACGGAAAACGACGCTGCAACAAAACCCGCTTTCGACGCCACGATCCGCGACCTTCGTTACGGCACCATCGGGATCAATCTCTGGGCCGCCTTCGTCTACGCATTGGGAACTCCGCCGTGGGGCGGGCACCCGAGCGCGACCTTGGACGACATTCAGAGTGGGCTTGGTTGGGTCCACAACACGCCGATGTTCGAGAACATCGAAAAGGCCGTCGTGCACGGCGTCATCAAGCCCTTCCCGAAGCTCCCGACCTTTGCTGGGCACAAGACTGCGCACATCATGGGTCGTAAGATGGTTGGCTTCGAAGCCAAGCCGAGCTGGCTCAAGGTGCCCGGCCTCGCTATGGCCGCGATGAAGGGCTGAGCGCGCTTCGCCCGAATCAGGGCATTTCGATTCGTCGATTACCGGGCACGCCGGTCACCACGAGCTGTCGTCCATCGGGCCAGATCGCCGCGACCCATTCTGCGCCGTCCCAGTTGCCGAGACCGAAACGCACGCTGTGAGCATTCTGCGAGGCGCGGCTCGACCCGCCGTTGATGTCGCGGAACTGCACCAGGTCGGGCGTCTTGACGATCACGCGAGCGCCGATACCGCCGCGCTCACCCGTGACTGGAACCCGCGGGATGGTGACTTCGAGCCATCCACGGTTGCCGACGTTCGTGATGTTTCGGTAAAACGAGATGGCGGAGCCATCGGTGGTCGCTGAGACCACGTCGGTTCTGCCGTCGTGGTCGAAGTCCGCGAAGGCGACGGCGACGTTGTGCGCCGCATTGCTGATGAGTGGCGCGTGCGGGAACTGAAGCTCGTTGAACGCGCTGGGCACTTGACCCGTGTTCTGAAAGACCTGGTACGGCCGGTCGTTGGCGGGGTTCGTGCTGCCCTCCTGCGCGATGAAGATGTCCGCCCACGTGTCGTGGTCGAAGTCTTCGAAGCCGAGGCCCCACCCGAAGTCGCCGCGGGTGCCCGACGGCGTCGCGATGTTCGTGAAGCTCCAATCCGCGGGGTTCGTCGAGCCGTTGCCGTCGTTTCTGAGCAGCGGATTGTTACTGCCGAGATTGGAGATGTAGTAGTCGAGGTCGCCGTCGTGGTCGATGTCTGCGCCGTCGATACCCATCGGATTGCCGATGTTGGCTTCGGCATCGACGTTGCCTGGACTGGTCGTGATGTTGGTGAACGTGTTCGATCCGATTTCGTTGCGGAGTAGTCGTCGTCCGCCTCGGTCGTTCCAGATCCACAGATCGTAGTCGGCGTCGTTGTCGTAGTCCGTCCACATGAGGGCGCACGGGTTGCCGCTCGGAGCGGTCTCGATGCCCGACGAAACAGTGATGTCGGTGAAGTTGCCGGCGCGGTCGTTGCGAAGCAGATAGACATCGTTTCCCGTGTTGGTCACCGAGACGAGATCGAGCCAACCGTCGTTGTCGAAGTCGCCGAACGAGACTATCTTGCTGCGTCCGTCGCTTGCTGCCGCCGAGCTCGTCGGCGGACCGCCATAGCCCGTGTGCGCGGACACCACGAAAGTGCCGTTTCCCTGATTGGCGATGAGGATGTCGGTGGGGTGCGTGCCGACGTACATATCGATGTCCCCGTCGTTGTCATAGTCACCGCCAGCGACGGAATAGGTGTCCAATCCGTCCAATATGGCGGCGATGCCGGAAGAGGACGTGACGTCCGTGAACGTGCCGTCGCCGTCGTTGAGGTAGAGCAGCGAATTTGTTTGCCCCGCGCCAGAGTTGCTCGTCCCGTTGGCGACGAAGATGTCGTCGAATCCATCCGCGTTGACGTCGAAGAATCCAATGCCGACCCCGTGAGAGTTGCCACCACCCACCGCGTTGCCGAGGCCGGCGTTCGAGAGCTGAATCGTGTCGTAGAGATCCAAATCGATGACTGGAGCGGTCGGTGTCGGTGTGGTCGCGCTCGGGGTGTGGCCGAGAAAAGTGGCGTTGTCGAACGTGATGGTGTTCCAGACGAAGATGTCGTCGAACGGGGCGATCACGGGCGGAGATCCGGCGCCACCGCCGGTGCCCACGCCCCCGGCGCCCCCCGTTGCGGGTGTGCCGGCGGCGCCACCCATGGCCACGCCTCCAGTTCCCGCGGTGCCCCCGGTTGCCGGCGTGCCTCCGGTGCCCGGACCGCCGCCAGTGGCCGGGCCGCCGCGCCGCCGGTCCCCGGTTGGCCGCCGTCGGAACCCGCGGCTCCGGCGGAGCCGGAACCCGCGGACTCGCTGCCCGAGCACGCGGCGGCGACCAGCGTGATGGCGGCCGACCCGATCATGCTGGCGTTGAGCGAAGTTCTCGAAGTGAAACGAGCCATCGTTGCCTCCCGGCGGCGGGCGGCAATCGCCCGATGAGCTCGAAGGTTACCCCAATGCGCGCGCGAGCGTCGAAGGCGGACAAGCGAGCCCGCCGGGCGCGAAGTGGCCGTTTGGCGCTCCGCGTGTCATAAGACCGCGGCTGAGCGGCCGCGGTGCACGATGAAGCGCGAAGATCCGATACGGCGAGAGTCTCATCTTCGTAGCCTGCTCAAGGGAGTGAGTTGGCGCATCCTCGCCACCACGACCACGGTCGGCATTGCGTTCCTCTTGACTGGGGACTGGCGGAGCGCCCTCAGCATTGGTGCGCTCGAGTTCTTCGCGAAGATTCTGCTGTACTACGTGCACGACCGCGTTTGGCAGCTCGTGCCGCGGGGCGGTGTTCGCCAGCTCGTCGGTCGAGAGGTTTCGTCCGCGAGCGACGACGAGTATCGAGAGTCCCACGCGCGGAGCGTTCTCAAGAGCCTGAGTTGGCGAGTTTGTGCCAGCTCGACGACGGTCATCATCGCGCTGCTCTGGCTCGGCGACAGTCAGGTGGCTTTTGCGATCGGCGGCGTGGAGTTCGTGGCGAAGTTCGTCGTGTTCTACGTGCACGAGCGAGCCTGGCAGGCGCTTCCGCGGGGTTATTTTCGCCGACTCCTACGAAAAGGATCCGAGAAGGCGTAGCCGGCGCAGTGTGGTGGACCAGGAGTCCACCACACTCTGGAAAGAACCGGCAGACGGATCAGATCTGAGCCTTTGCCGTCAAGACTCAGCGGCCTCGCCCCGGAGGGCCGCCGAGTTTTTTGAGCGATCACAGATCCAGGGGGAGTAGGGGGGACTTACGGAACGGGTGAACCCCCACCCGGAGCCCCGCATCCTAGTACGCCACACGGTGGGTCTTGGCACCCACGGCGACGGTCCGCTACACCTCGTGGCTGGGCGTTCGAATGCAGTCGACGGCACCGATACTCACCAAACCCGCGGTCGCCCCGCGCGGCGTCGTCATGACGACGAGTCGGACGATCGCGTTCGTCGGGGCCCATGCTGCCCTCGGCCTCGCCGCGCAGTTTCGTTCAGAGGTCGCTACGGCGCACGCGTTGCTGGCGTTGGCCGCGGGGCTCGTGGTCGCGATGTTTCACAAGCGCGACGCGGCCGTCATGTACATCGTGGCCTACCTCGGCTGCAGCGGCGTCTTCTGGCGAATGAGCGAGGCTGGAGTTTTCTACGAGTTCGGCAAGTACTCCGTATCGTTCGTACTCCTCGTGGCCATGGCTCGGCGACCGTTGCCAAGAATCGGGCTACCGCTCCTTTACTTCGTGCTGCTGGCTCCAAGCGCCACGATGACGTTGCTTCAACAGGCCAACCCCACCCGCGATTTGAGCCTCCACATGTCGGGTCCCCTGGCCATCGCGTGCGCGGTGGCGTTCTTTTCGTCAGCTCGGGTGTCCGGCAAGGAAGTGATCAGCACACTCTTCGGCATGACGGGGCCGACGATTGCCGTGGGCACGATCAGCGCCTACGCCGTCGTGACCAACACGAGCATCCAGTTCAGCAACGACTCGAACACTGCCGCTGCAGGCGGCTTTGGGGCGAATCAGGTCTCGTCAGTATTGGGCCTCGGCGCCCTGCTCGCTTTCATTCTCCTGTTCCTAGTCCGAGGTCAGCCGCTCAAATGGCTGACCTATTTGGTGCTCGCCATATTTCTGACCACGCAAGCCGTCACGACGTTCTCCCGGGGCGGCGTAGTCGGTTTGCTGGGTGCCCTCGCGGTGGCTGGCGCGTTCATGGTTCGTCGCGAGTCGACGCGTCGGGCGGTCATGGTGAGTCTCGTCGCCCTCGTGGTGGTGGGGTGGTTCTTGGTTCTCCCGTGGCTGGGTGACCGAACCGACGGTATGGTGTTCGTTCGGTACTCCGACTCGAGCGCAACCGGTCGCGAGGAGCTGGCGCTGAAAGAGCTGCAGATGTTCTGGGACAATCCGATCCTGGGTGCCGGCGTCGGTCAGGCCTGGCCGGTGCGGGGAATGCTGACCCACACCGAGTACACCCGCATGCTGGCCGAGCACGGAATTTTCGGCCTCGGTGCCCTGGTCGCCCTATTCGCGATGTGCTGGGGCGCGTTCCGTCGCTCGGGGGCCGGCCTGCAACGAGCGATTACCTCCGGTCTGTTGGTTTGGTTCGGCTTGTACCTCCTTCATGCGGCGCTTCGGCTCGCGGTGCCGGCGGTCGTTCTGGGTGTGGCCATCGCGCTGAACGCATCGATCGGTAGGCGGGCGGCCGTTGCTGCACCGCGCCGGAGAAAAGGCGAACCCGACGAGTCCGATGAAGAGGCCGGAGCTGCGGCGGCAGCGGCACCTACCTGACGCCTCTGGCTTCAACGTGGTCTCGGGGAGCCTCGAGCGGCGCGCGCGCAATCTTCCAGCGTCGGACAATCGCAACCGGATATCGCTTTCAGCAGTCGCTTCATTCGCGTGGCAACTCGAATCGTCTCGTCGAGCTCCACGGACTTTCGCTGTGCGAGCTCTCGCCACCGAGGGCCGGGACCGCTCGGCGACACCAAGCCGCGCTTCAGTCCGCGGATCTCGGCGATGCTGAACCCGGCGGCTTGCGCCAGCTGGATGAGTGCCAGATGGTCGAAGACGCTCTCGGAAAAAACACGTCGCCCGCTCGACCTCGCGGGTTTCGGGATGAGCCCTTCGGCTTCGTAGTATCGGATCGCCGATGTCTTCACACCGGCTTTGGCGGCGACTTCGCCGATAGTCATGCTCGGCACGGTTTCGACATGGTACGACTTCGAGTGCACTTGAAGTCAAGTCGATGAAACACGTCGCCCTAGAGCTGGACTGCCGCGAGTGCGCGGCCTGCTGCCGAGACGCCATCGACGGTCGAGTGCTGGTTGGGGCTTCAGACCTCGTCCGGTGGCGCCGCGATGGACGTCGCGACATCGTCGATGGCCTCGTGCCAGGCCATTTCGGGCAGCGGGGTTTTCCGTCGAAGCCCGACGGGAGCTGCGCCCACCTGGGCACCGGAGCGCGTCGGCGCGATTGTGCGATCTACGAGACTCGGGGAGAATCCTGCCGGAACGTCGAGTCCGGAAGCCACGAGTGTCACGCGTACCGCCGGCGAGCCGGCCTGGACTGAACCGTCGAGTTCGAGCCCACCAGAGAAGCGGCGCGCGTCATTCGCCACACCTCGCTGTGGCGCTGAGGCGTTCGAGGAGGGAATGGCCCGACGACCAGGGGCGTTTCTCGGCGCGGTGTACGTATCACGTCGGCAAGCGCTGATTGGTCTGGGCGTCGCTCTCTCGGGATGCGGCGACCGAATCGTTCCCGCGGCGCCGTCGGGCCGCGATCGCAGCCCCACCCGACCCGACGAGCGGCTGGGGATCGCTCGTCGCGACGAATCATTCCGAGGTCGCGGCGATGTGACGGAGCAGCGCGACGAACGGCGTGCGGACGACGAGCGCCCGGCGGATGACGAGCTGGCACTGTTCGAAGCGCGCCCGGCCCTGGTGGCCCTGCCGTATCGCCCGTTCGGTGGGCTGCCTACTCCGGTCGATGTGCTCGGATCTGCGGCCGAGCGGCTCGGCATTCGCGGCCTCTACGTCAAGCGGGACGATCGCACTGGGGGCATCTACGGCGGCGGCAAGCCGCGCAAGCTCGAGTTCTTGCTCGGCGAAGCGGCCAGCCGCGGCGCCCATCTGGTCGTCACGTCCGGGGGCGCGGGGTCGAACCACGCCGTGGCCACCGCTCTGTACGCGAAAGAGCTCGGCATGCGCGCCGTCGTGCACTTGATGCACCAAGCGAAGACGCCTGCTGCTCGCGTGAATCTCCTGGCGGCAGCGACGTTCGGCGCCGAAGTCCGACTCGTCGGCAGCCAACGTCAGGCGGACCGGTTGGCGATGGACTTGGTGCGACGCGAGCAGGCATATCGCATCGCGGCCGGAGGATCCTCACCCCGAGGTGACCTGGGTTTCGTCAATGCAGGGTTCGAGCTCGCACGGCAGGTGGAGCGTGGCCAATTGCCCGAGCCGGATGCGATCTACATCGCGATGGGCACGATGGGCAGTGCCGTCGGGCTCGCCATCGGTGTCCGGGCGGCCGGCTTGAAGAGTCGCGTCGTCGCCGTGCGCGCCTCCAACCTGAACACCTCGAGTGAGCGCCAGCTGCGCGCAGCGTACCGAGCCACCAATTTGTTTCTCCGCGAGCACGATCCGGAATTTCCGGTGGTCGACTACGAGCACTCGGGTCTCGAGACGGACGGGAAGCAACTCGGAGGCGGCTATGCTCGTGAAACGATGCGCGGGCGGGAAGCCATGAGAGTTTTTCGGGAACACACACACGTCGCTCTCGAACGCACCTACACGGCCAAAGCGTTTGCGGCACTGATGAGTCGAGTGCGGGGGCACCAGCAGCAAACAGTGTTGTTCTGGAACACGCACAACACCAAATCGATCGAAGTGGATCCTGGGAAATCCAGCGCGCTTCCGCCTGGGCTTCGAGGCTATTTGCGCTGAGCAGATTGCCTAACCCGTTGGCCCGAGGTAGACGGCGCCAGCATGAAAGTCCTCGTGACCGGCGCAGCGGGTTGCTTGGGGCGGGCGACGTGCGAACGGCTTCACGAGCGTGGTCATTCGGTCCGCGGCCACGACCTCGATGGAAAACCGAGCGATGCGCTCTTTCGCGACGTCGACTGGATGAGCGGAGATCTCGGGGAGTGCGAGCTCGCGCCACTCTTGGAGGGTTGCAGCGCTGTCGCGCATTTTGCGGCGCTCGTGCATCGAGAGGACGTCACGGCGCCGGAGCAATATCGGCGCATCAACGTCGAGATGACCCGACGTCTCGTCGACGCGGCCACCGCAGCGAACGTGCGAGTCGTCTTGTCCTCCACCGTGGCCGTGTACGGTCCGCTCGACGAGCCGGCAGACGAAGCGACGCGCCTCCTTCCGGAAACAGCCTACGCGCGCTCGAAGCTGTCCGCCGAGCAGATCGTGCGAAGCGCTGGCGGGGTCGTGCTCAGGTTTCCCGTCGCGTACGGACCCGGGGACCGCGGCAACGTTGGCAAGCTGATCGACGCCATCCGCCGCGGCAGATTCGTGTTGCCCACGCCTGCTGACCGGCCAAGGAGCATGATCGCCGCGGCGAACGCCGGAGCCGGCGTCGTGGCTGCTGTCGAAAACTGCGACCCCGCAGGCACGTATTTGATCACGGACGGTCGCGACGTCACTCTGCGCGACCTCGTGCAAGCCGTCTCTGCCGCATTGGAGGGTCGACCGCAACCGCTCGAGGTGCCGGCGAGCTTGCTCCGTCCTCTGGGGCACGCGGGGTCCGCGCTCGCGATGCTGGGCGTGCCGGTTCCCTTGACGACTGCTCGGCTCGAAAAGTTGGTCGGTGGGGCAACGTTCTCTTGCCGTCTGGCCACCGAGCGACTCGGCTACGAGCCGGTGGTGAGCTTCGAGCAAGCGATTCGCGAAGCGGTGCACTCGCGTCTTTCCTCGACCCCCAGCGCGGCTGCTGTGGGATGAGCCCACTCTGGTCGCCGCTGATCGTGCTCGGCGCCATGACGGCGCTCGCGACTTGGACCACGGCGAGACTTCGCCGGTGGGTCGCAGAAAAACGAATCCTCGACGTTCCGAACGAGCGCAGCTCGCACGCGCAGCCGACCCCGCGGGGCGGGGGTCTCACCATTGCCGTCGGTTCGACGATCGCTGGCGCTTGCGCCATCGTGTTGCACCCCATCGGGTCGTGGGTCGCCGTCATTGTCGGGGGCGCATTGATTGCGGCAATCGGTTGGCTCGACGACGTCAAGTCCCTCGGCGTCAAGATCCGCTTCGGCGCGCAGATCGCGGCGGCCATAGCGGTGATTGCGCTTTCGAGCGCGTCCCTCACCGTCGCGCTTCCGTTTGCGGCCCAGGCTTCCGGCGTCGTGGCGCTCGTGCTCGGTGGGCTCTGGATCGTGGGGCTGACGAATTCCTACAACTTCATGGACGGCATCGACGGGATCGCAGGAACGCAGGGGGTGGTGGCCGGGCTCGGTTGGCTCTGGTTCGGTCTTCGGGTCGATGCGCTCGACATTTCGATCTTTGCCGCAGCGTTGGCTGGCACCAGTGCGGGGTTCTTGGTGCACAACTGGCCTCCGGCGAAGATTTTCATGGGCGACGTTGGAAGCACGTACCTGGGTTTCGCCTTGGCTGGCTTGGGCGTCCTCGGCACGATGCGAGATCCGCTCCTAGGCGGGGCCGGGGCTCTTCTGGTTTGGCCGTTCGTATTCGATGCGGGATCCACGTTCGTGAGTCGATTGTTGCGCCGGCAGGACGTGCTCCGGCCCCACCGTGAACACCTCTATCAGCGACTTCTCATTGCTGGTTGGTCGCACCGCGCGGTGACGGTTCTATATGGAGGTCTGGCCGTGCTCGGCGTCGGCTTTGCGGCGTTGTGGCTCGAGGGTGCCGCCGTCGCCGTGCTCGCGGGCCTCGGTGTGGCGTGTGTTGTGCTTTGGATGGGGGTCTTGCGCGTGGAACGGCGGGCGGGCTAGGCTGCTCAGCCGTCCGGGGGCGGGTGACCCAGGTACCCGTTTTCGTTCCGGGTTCCGTGGCGGATGGCCTGGTGAATTCCAGGCGTTATCCTGGCATCTCACCTTTCGACCCATGCGCAAGTCCTGGCCTTCTCCTCAGTTGCTCAAACACGCGTTCTTGCGGCGGGCGGTGGTGATCTTCACCCATGTCATCCTGTGGAGCCTCGGGTTCGCCGGCGCTTACTTGCTGAGATTCGAGGGCGCGGTTCCGCCACACATTCTGCGCACGGCGGCTTTGGGGCTCGCCGTACTCCTCGCGATTCGAGTCGCGACGTTTTGGGCATCGGGTCTGTTCCACGGGATTCTCCGCTACGCCGGCATCCCCGAGCTGAAATCGATCATCCGCGCGACCAGCGTCGGCTCGATCGCCTACGTCGGGCTTGCCGTATTGATCAAGCCGCTGGGGCTGCCGCGCTCGATCTACGTTGGTGAATGGATCCTCGCCATTGCCATCGCCTGCACCCTGCGCCTCGGTGTGCGTGTCATCGGGGAGAGAAGTACCGCCAAGCGAAAAGGAGCGCGGCGAGCGCTCTTGGTCGGCGCCGGGGATGCAGGCGAGCTGTTTTTGCGTGAGCTCGAGCGCGATCCGGATGCCGACATGCAAGTCGTCGGCATCCTCGACGACGACGTTTCGAAGCACGACGTCTCGGTCCGCGGGGTCCGCGTGCTCGGTGCAGTCACCGAGGAAGTCATCCGGCGCACCACGGACACCCGTGAGGTCGACATGGTCGTGTTGGCGATTCCGAGCGCGCCCGGCTCGCGAACCCGCGAGATAGTCGCCGCTTGCCAAGCTGCGGGCCTGGAGACGAAGACCCTACCTGGCCTCCAACAGATCCTGTCCGGCGACGTCACGGTATCGGCTCTTCGTGATGTCGCCATCGAGGACCTCTTGCGGCGGGACCCGATTCAGCTCGACGAGGCGATGATGGATCGCTTCCTACGAGGTCGGCGGGTGCTCGTGACCGGTGGTGCCGGCAGCATCGGCAGCGAGCTGGCCAGACAAGCGACAGCATACGAGCCGACCGCGATCGCTGTGCTGGATCACAACGAGAATTCACTCTTCTTTCTCGAGCGTGAGTTCAGCGCGCGGCATCCACAGGTGGATTTCAAGGCGTTCGTGGCCGACGTCAAAGACCCCACGCGCATCAGTGAGCTCTTTCGCGAGTTTCGTCCTCACGTCGTGTTGCATGCCGCCGCTCACAAACACGTGCCCTTGATGGAGGCCAACCCCGTCGAAGCGGTAAAAAACAACGTGTTCGGAACCAAGGTCGTAGCCGATCTGGCAAACGCTCATGGGGTCGAGACCTTCGTCTTGGTTTCTACCGACAAGGCCGTGCGCCCTCGCAGCATCATGGGCACGTCGAAGCGCCTCGCGGAAATGTACGTGCAATCCATGACGGGGGGCGGGCGAACCCGCTTCGTCGCGGTGCGCTTCGGCAACGTTCTTGGTAGCGCCGGCAGCGTGGTCGAAATTTTTCGCAAGCAAATCGCATCAGGCGGGCCGGTGACGGTCACTCACCCCGACATGACGCGGTACTTCATGACCATCCCCGAAGCGTGCCAGCTCGTGCTGCAAGCGGGTGCCATGGCGGAAGGTGGCGAAGTCTTCCTGCTCGACATGGGATCCCCCGTCAAGATCATCGATCTCGCGACCGATATGATCAAAATGAGCGGCTACGAGCCCGACGTCGACATCGCGATCGAAATTTCTGGCACGCGGCCCGGCGAGAAGATGTTCGAGGAGCTATTGCTCGACGTCGAAGGAAGCAATCGCACCGTGCATTCGAAAATCGTCGTCGGCAACATTCGCGCCGCGAGCGCCGACGAAATGCACGAAGCCATGGCCCAACTCTCCGAGGCCCTCGATGCGGATCCGAGCACATTGAGGTTGGTGCTCTCCAAATTGGTGCCCGAATCCGATCTCGAAGGTTTGGCGCCGACCGAGAACCCGGACGTCCGCGAGGCGCTCAACGAGCTAGGGGGGTTCGAGACACTCCGCCCCCAAGGCACGGCTCGATAGTTGTCGTAGCCTCCCGACCGGCTGGATGAAAAAGGAGCGGAAGACCCCGAAGAGCGCCGGTGGCTCGACGATACGCGAGGTCGGTCGCTGGTCGACGAAGGCGCCGACCGTAATCTGCAACGAACCCGTCGGGCTCGAGCGCACCCTGCAGAGCGGTGGCGGTGTGGCCGCCTCCGTGTTGACCGGGTCGGAGGACGGGGACCGCTACGACGACGAAGGCACGATCGGCAGCGGTGGCATGGGCGTGGTGCATTCGGTTTCCGATCGGGTGCTGCACCGTTCGGTCGCAATGAAGGTGCTCGATGGGAGCTCCTCGCGTTGGCTCGTTCAGCGCTTCATCGAAGAAGCCCAAATCACCGGTCAGCTCGACCACCCGAACATCGTGCCAGTGCACGATCTCGGTGTCGTGGCGGAAGGATCGAGCCTCTACTTCACGATGAAGCGTGTCGAGGGCACGACGCTCACCGAGTACTTTGCCCAGCTGCACGGCGCGCGGCTCGATGCACGAGTCCTGGAGGACGCGCTCGGGGTCGTCCTGAAGGTGTGCGAGGCGATGGCGTTTGCTCACAGCCGCGGAGTGATTCATCGCGACTTGAAGCCAGAGAACATCATGGTGGGAAGCCACGGCCAGGTTTACGTGATGGACTGGGGTGTGGCGTTGTTGGTCTCCGGCAAGCGGTTGCAGAGTGGGAAAGCCCCACTGACCTCGGACGCTGCCGGCCTATCGGACGAAGGCGAGATCGCCGGGACCCCATCACACATGGCTCCCGAGCAAGCTCGCGGAGCTGTCTCGAGAATCGACGAGCGGACCGACGTCTACGGGATCGGGGGTGTGCTCTACGATCTGCTCACTGGGCGCGGGCCTCATGCGGCCGCATCGATCGAAGAATCGCTCGAAAGCGCCCTGCTTGGCACTGTTCCTGAGCCCACCGAGCTGGGTATGTGGCCCGAGCTGCCTCCGGAGTTGTGCCGCATCACCATGCGCGCGCTCGCGCACTCGCCCGACGACCGCTACCAAAGCGTGCGGGAGCTCGCCGAGGCGCTATCGCAGTTGTTGCGCGGGGGTGGTTGGTTTGCCGAACGCAGCTACCACGCGGGTGAGCTCGTGTTCGCCGAGGGTGCCGAAGGAGACAGCGCGTTCATCGTGGTTTCTGGGAAGTGTGAGGCCTTCAAAGAGATCGACGGCAACAACACGGCCATCCGCGAGATGGGCCCCGGCGACGTTTTCGGCGAGCTTGCGGTGCTCGCGGAGACGCCGCGGACAGCCGGCGTCGTCGCGTTGACGGCTCTCACTCTCCGGGTCGTGACGAAAGAGTCCCTCGAACGCGAGCTCGACCGGAACCCATGGCTCGGCCGCTTCGTCACGACGCTGGCTGAACGTTTCCTCGAAGCCGATCAGCGCCTCCGCAAGTCCTGACCGCCCCGAATGGAGTATTCTCGGGAGCCGATGCGAAAAGGATCGAAGGTCGGGACTGTCGCCGTGGTGATGGCGGGATCAATGCTGTTGGCTTGTGCCAAGCGCTCCGGCGGACCGACTGGTGGTCGGGTAGGGCAAGCATTCGACCCGTATACAGCGACGACCTACGTCAAGGCCGAGTTCGTCGTCGACCCGCATCCACCGTTGGATCTGAATCGCAACGCTCGCAGCATCGTCAACCGCGCGACGGTGACGTTCCTACACGACCCTACTCTCGGAGATTTCGTGGCGCTTCAGGTGCGCCACGAGTGCTCGTATGAATTCGACGGTCAGCGTGTCGAATGCCTCAAGTTCGCCTGTTCGCCGAAGTCGCAGCCGGTCGTGGCCCACGGTTTGCTCAACGGCACACCCGCCAGGATGCCGCCGTTCCAATGCAAGGGTTACGGCAAGAACGCGATTGACTATTCGGCGGCAATCTCACGGTGGGCCGTGCGCCAGATAGCGCTGGCAAACCAGTTCTGGTTTCGATTGCCGACGGGTGAATTCGGCGTGACAGGCACGGACATCAACCGCTTGAAGGAGTTCGTGACGCGGGTCGACGGAACCGCGCCCACGGGCGCTCCCCAGCTGGACCTCACTCGCTGAGCCCGCTCTCCGCTTCGCTCGACGCTGCGAGGTCGGAAAATCGAGCCGACAGGTCGTCGTACAAGCGACGGTAAATCACATGAACTTCGGCGTAGCGCTCGTGCCGCTCTTGGTCGGGCTCGACGCGGTCGATGACCTCGACGAGCGAATCGGCCGCCTGGTCCACGTCGTCGAAAACGCCGGCGGCGACGCCACCCAACATGGCCGCCCCGAACGCCGGACCTTCGGTGGAGCTCGTCGTCGAGATAGTCAGCCCGAAGACGTCGGCCATGAGCTGCCGCCAAAACGGACTTTTCGCCCCGCCGCCGGTCACCCTGAGCTCGCGAAGCTCCGGCGGGTTGTCGAGCGACCGCATCAGCTCGATGGAGTCGGCCAGACCGAACGTGATGCCCTCGATCACCGACCGAGAGAAGTCGGACTTGGTGGTTCTCGCAGTCATGCCGACGAAGCTCGCCCGGGCGTTGGCGTCGTTGTGTGGAGTCCGCTCTCCCATGATGTAGGGCAAAAAGATTAATCCTCCGGCCCCGACGGCTGCCCGCTCGGCGTCGGCGACGATGCGTTCGTAGGGATCGCCCCCGGTACGCTTCGCCTCCGTCATTGCCTCGGCGCAGAGCACGTCTCGGTACCATCTGAGCGCGCCACCCGCCGCGAGCATCACGCCCATGACGTAGTAGCGCCCCGGCACCGCGTGGCAAAAGCTGTGTAATCGCAACTGGCGGTCGACCTCGAACCGGGGGGTCGGAGCAAAAATCACCCCGGACGTTCCGACCGACGCCATCCCGATGCCCGGGCGCACGACCCCCAATCCGACCGCACCGGCCGCGTTGTCCGCAGCGCCACGAGCCACAGGGATGCCTGCGGGAAGACCGACGCGTTCGGCGAGCGCAGGCCGGAGGGCCCCGGCCAATGAGGTCGACTCGCCGACGTCCGGGAACAGCGAACGCGAGATTTCCAAAGCGTCGAGCACGGTCGGGCTCCAGCGTTTGTTCCCTGGTTCAAACGCCAGCGTTCCGCTGGCGTCGCTGACCTCGGTGCCGAGCTCGCCGGTGAGCGCGAGGGCAACGTAGTCCTTGGGCATGACCACCGAGCACACGCGGGCGTAGACCTCCGGCTCGTGTCGTTTCAGCCAGACGAGCTTGGGGAGCGTGAAACCTTCGAGAGCGGCGTTGCCGACGGTTTCTGCCAAGCCGGCGGTTCCGAGACGATCGGTGATTGTTCGACAGGCGTCGGTCGTTCGTGTGTCGCACCACAAGATGGCTCGCCGAACGAGCTGCCGTTTTTCGTCGAGCAACATCGCCGAGTGCATCTGTCCGGAGAGGCCGATGCCGATGACGCGCTTGGCATCCTCGCCGAGGGCGCTAGCAATCTCCGCGAGGGCTTTTTCGGTCGCGCTGAGGAAGTCCGCCCCATCTTGCTCGGCCCATCCTGGTCGCGGCGTGTGCAGTGGGTACTCGTGAGTCGCGGTCGCGCGTACCTCGCCGGACTCCGGGTCCACCGCGATGGCCTTGAGCCCACTCGTGCCGACGTCCAATCCCACCAGCATGGAGCGGTCCTAACCCGCTCGATTGGGCGTGTCGATTCGCCCCATGGCGAACGCGGTAGATTCGATGGGCAGCTGGTGCGTCGAAGAGCGCCCCGCGACGGATGAATCCGGCCGGAACCCATCGACGATTTGTCGAGATTCACGCACCCGCCGGCCTGCTAGGATGCCCGCGATGCGCTTCGCTCACTCGATGGCGGCGGTGGTGGTGCTCTTGCCCGCCTGTAGCTGCGATGACGAAAAGCCCCGGGTTTCGCCGCAGTCGTCGGCGTCGGCGCCGGCGTCGGCCGAAGCGCCGATCGTTCCACCGATCCCGTCCAAGGTCGTGACGATCCAGACGGATGACGGCGCGACGTTGGCGGCCGACTTGTTGGTTCCGAAGGAGCCGACGGGTCCGGTGCTGGTGTTGGTGCACGCGTTCCGCGTCGACCGGTCCGAGTGGACGCCCCTCGTCGAAAAGTTGGCGAGCGCGAAGCGGCGATACACCGTCGTCAACGTCGATCTCCGCGGCCACGGCATGTCGCGGGGCGGTCAGGATGGCGGAAAATCGTTCGACTGGACGACGAGCAAGCCCGAAGACGTGGGTCAGCTTCTTCACGACGTGGAGGCAGCGGCCAAGACCGGGATGGAAGCGAGCGGCGGTCGGGCTCGGTCGGTGGTCTTGCTCGGTTCCTCGCTCGGGGCGGCTCTGGCGGCCAAGGCGGCGAGCACCGTGCCTAAGGTCAGCGCGGTTGGGCTGGTTTCCCCCGGCGCTGCCATCCGCGGCTTCGATATCTATCACCCTTTCGCGGCCGTTCGCACGCTGCCGGCCTTCATTGGCGCGGCGGGCGCGGACAACGTTTCTCGCGATCCGGTGGCCGCCCTGGGCAAGATGGCGAAAAACGCAACTATCAAGGCGTATAACGGCCAGTTCCATTCCGCTCGCTGGATCGGAAAGGATCAACCGGAGCTTTGGGACGACCTCGCAGCATGGCTCGAGCAGGTCTATGATGCGAAACCCAGCGAGCCAATGCCGTCGCCTTCGACTTCGCCCGAAGCCCCCGCGAAAGGGACTGCCAAACCCGAGAAAGGGGGAGGAAAGAAGTGACCGCTCGACGCATCCTCGTCGTGGAAGACTCCGTCAGCATGCGGTCCTTCGTGCGCAACGCGCTCGAAGCCGGAACTGCCGAAGTCGGCGAGGTCGAAGTCACCGAAGCTTCGAGCGGATTCGACGCCCTGAGGCTCTTGCCCCGGGGTCCGTACGACCTCGTGATCACCGACATCAACATGCCCGATGTGAACGGGCTCGAGCTCGTGCAGTTCATTCGCAAGAGTGAGCGTCACAAGGCCACCCCGGTCCTGTTGATCTCGACTCAGAACTCGGACCGCGATCGCGAGCGTGGCTTGGCCCTCGGAGCCAACGACTATCTCGCCAAACCGTTTACTCCCGAGAATTTGTGTTCCGCGGCGAGTCGCCAACTCGGGGGTGGCGCGAGTCCAGCGGAGCCGAATGGCTGAGGGCGGCGACAAGGCCCGCGAGGAATTCCTCTCGGAGGCGCAGGAGATCATCGAGAGCCTCTCGCGCAGCCTGTTGGCCCTCGATGCGTCGCTGAAAGCCGGCACGAGCGACCCATCGTTGATCAACGAGGCTTTTCGCGCGGTCCACACCCTCAAGGGCCTTGCGGGACTGTTCGGCGCGGCCAAGATGGGGACGCTGTCGCATCGGCTCGAAGACGTGCTCGACGGTTTACGACTCGGGCGAATGGATCTCACGCCCGAGACTCTCGACATCCTGTTCAACGCGGTCGACGTCTACGGCCGGATACTCCAGGTGGAACGTGACTCGCTCGACGACCCGTTGATGATCGTCGACGACCTGGTCGGCCGTCTCGAGAACTTCGGCGCCGAGGACAAGGAAGAAATGAGTCCGGTGGTCGAGTACGACCTCGATCCCGGCATGTTGGCGGTGCTGACCGAGTACGAAGAACACCGTCTGCGTACCAACATCGAGCAGGGCCTCGGTTTGTATCGTCTCAGAGTTCAGTTCGAGCTCGCCACGATCGACAAGGCGCTAGACGACATCAAAGAGCGGGCGAAGACCCACGGCGAAATCATCACCTACCTGCCGACCGGAGAGACCACGAGCGCCGACACCATCGAGCTGGACCTGCTCATGGCGTCGCGCGACGATCTCGCCACGCTGATCGGCTCGTTGGGTGCGGACAACGTCGTCATCGAGGCGATCCCCCGACGGGGGCGGCCCAGTCGCGCGCCGTCACAGCCGCTCACGACGGCGCCCGAAGCTCGGCAGATTTCGTCGATGGATGCACCGAGCCCGTCGGCGCTCGATCTCGCGGACTCTTCGGACGTCGCCGCCGAACCGGCCGGGAGTCTCCGGTCGGTGGCGCAGACCGTGCGGGTCGACATCAACAAGCTCGACCACTTGATGAACATCGTCGGAGAATTGGCGATCGTTCGGGGCTCGTTCTCACGCTTGACTGAACGGCTTCGCGGTGAGGGGCAGCGTCAACTCGCCGCCGAGCTGCAGCGACTGCACCGCAACTTCGACCGGCGTTTGGCGGAAATGCAGGACGGCATCCTCGAGGTGCGCATGGTGCCTCTCGGCCAAGTGTTCGACCGCCTTGCCCGCGTCGTTCGCCAAATCAGTCGGGAGGTCTCCAAGGAGATTCGACTCGTCATCACGGGTGCAGAAACCGAAATCGACAAGCTCATCGTCGAGGAGTTGAGCGATCCCCTGATGCACATGATCCGCAATGCCATCGATCACGGCATCGAGGGGGCGGAGGGACGTCAGGCCGTAGGCAAGCCCGAGGCCGGGACCATCGCGCTGAACGCCTTCCAAAAGGGCAATCACGTGATGATCGAGATCGAGGACGATGGCGCCGGAATCGATGACGAGGCCTTGATCGCCAAAGCAGTCTCTCAAGGACTGGTCGAAGCTGGTGAGGTGCCGGACCTCAGTCGGGACGAGATCCTGGCGTTCGTGTTCTTGCCGGGAGTCAGCACTCGCGACGAGGCTGGTGACTACAGCGGTCGTGGTGTCGGCATGGACGTCGTCAAGACCAACATCTCCAAGCTCGGCGGTGTCATCGACGTCCAGAGCGAGACCGGCATCGGGACGAAGATGACCATTACGCTGCCGATCACGCTTGCGATCGTCAGTGCGTTGATCATTCGTGTATCGCGGCAGCTGTTTGCGATTCCGCTCAACAGCGTCACCGAAGCGATCGCGTTCGACGAGTCTTCAGTGAAGATCGTCGATGGGCGGGAAGTGATGACGATTCGGGGCACCACACTTCCGCTTTGCCGGCTGCGAAAGCTGTTTCAATTCCCCCAGGGGCAGCCCGACGACAAACGCCGCTTCGTCGTCGTGACCTCTCTCGGGTCTCGGCGACTCGGGCTCGTCGTCGACCATTTGCTCGGCCAGCAAGACATCGTCATCAAGTCCTTGGGGAAGTCGCTCGCGAGTGTTCGCGGCTTTGCCGGCGCGACCGAGCTCGGGGACCAGCGAGTGTGTCTCGTGCTCGACCCGGCTGCGCTGATCGAGGAAGTGCTCGTTGGCGTCGACACCCGCGAAGATTTTGCGAGGTCGAATGGCTGACCTGGCGACCAATCAGTCACGGGTGCTTCGCAACGCCGACGAGGCGGTCCGGGAGTTTCTCGCCTTCAAGCTTTCGGGTGAATACTACGCGGTTGCTCTGACGAGGATTCGGGAGATCCTCAGCCTGCCTTCGCTGACGCCCGTGCCGAGGGCCCCGGCGGACGTCATCGGCGTCTGCAGTGTGCGCGGCCTCCTGGTCACCGTCGTCGACCTACGGCGCCGGTTGCACCTCGAAGAACCTGCCCCCACGCGCCAGACTAGAATCCTTCTGGCGGCGACCGAGGACGACGAAACAATTGGTTTGTACGTCGACGAAGTCCGCCAGGTCGTCAGGCTCGCCGAATCCGAGATCGAGGTCGCGCAGTCGGCGCTCGGCGGAGAGCTGAGCGACTACGTCGTGGGCATTGGCCGCCCCCGGGACATTCGCTTCACTTCGGGGAGCTCCCCGGGTGGCGACAACATCCTCATCCTGCTCGATCTATCGACCATCGTGAACCGCTGAGAAGAAAATGTTGTCAAAGCATCGAACCGATCCACAGAAAAGCCTCGTCGGCTTCGTAGTCGGCGACGTCGCCTACGCCGTGCACATTTCGGAAGTGAAAGAAATCATCAACCCCATTGCGATGACCGCGCTTCCGCATGCTCCGACAGCCGTCGCGGGCGTCGCAGATCACCGCGGGGAGGTGGTGCCCATCATCGACCTTCGCACGCGTTTCGGTCTCGAGCTCAGTGACAACCCGTCGCGTTCGAAGTGGATTCTGGTGGGGGTGTCGTCTCGCACGATTGGGCTCGTCGTCGACAAGGTGACGGAGGTGTTCGGTACCGGTGGAGAAGAGCTGCGGCCCTCGCCCGCGCTCGGCGGGGGAGAGGATAGGCGCGGCATTCAGGGGGTGACGACCCACGACGGCGTGCTGACCTTCGTGCTCGACACGACGCGGTTCGAATCGCTGACACGCGCGCTCGACCAGGAACAAATGCATCAAGCCGTGAAAGAGAAGCATTGACCGACCTCGAAGAGATTGCCCGCGCGCTAGATTCGAAGGACCCAGAGGAGCGAAGACAGGCCGTCGCGAGCCTTCCGGACGCGGGGGAAGTGGCCTTCGGACTCCTCGTCCGTGCCCTCGGCGACGAGGATTGGAGGGTTCGCAAAGAGGCGACCGCCATCGCGATCGCGGTTGGCCCGGTGCCAAAGCTGGTCGATGACTTGGTTCGTGTTTTTCATCCGGGAGAAAACGTCGGCCTGCGCAATGCGGCCGTCGAAGCCTTGGCGGGTTTTGGCGGCCCCGTCATGGGGGCGCTCGGAGACGAGTTGCCGAAGCTCGACCCCGACGGGCGCAAGCTCGTCGTGGACACCCTCGCGAAGATGGGCGTGCCGGCTTCTTTGGCCGTGCTCAAGCGAGCTCTCGACGACGACGATCCCAACGTTCGGGCAGCGACCGTCGAGGCGATCGCATCGGTGGGCGCCGCCGCAATCGACGAGGCGGTGCCGCTGCTCGAGCGCTGCCTCGAGTCCGATGATCGGTTTCTCAAGCTCGCAGCGCTCGGCGGTCTCAACTCTCTCGAGGTCCCGATCCTCTGGACTCGCATCGAAAAACTTCTCGACGACCCGATTTTGTTTCGTGCGGCTTTGTCAGCGGCCGGACGGAGCGGAAACGCGGCGGCGGGGCCGAGGTTGGTGGCGGCGCTCGTTGCGTCCGCGCCGTCCAGGTGGACAGATGCCTTGGCCGCGCTTTCGGAGTACTGTCGTCTCAGCGAAAAGACCCTCGACTCAGCCCGCACAGCGCTCAGCGAGGCCGGAGTAGACCTCCACACCCGACTGCTCCGCGCGACGCGGCCCTCGGAGGAGCTCGCTGGCCGCAGGTTGGCGCTCGTCCTCGCTGGAGCTCTGGGTACTCGAGAGGCAGCGTCTGCCGCGGCGGATGCCCTCGTCGACGATCGCGTGGCTGCCGAGGCAGAGGAGGCGCTGTCGATGATCGGCCCGGCCGCCGTTGGCGTGCTCGTTGCACGCATCCGTACCGGCGACGAAGCGTCGCGCACCGCCAGTCTCGATCTCATCGGCCGTCTCGTGGACGAGTCCACACACGAGAGCGCCATCGAAGCCGTGGTGGCGGCACTCGACGATGAGTCCGACGAGGTCGTCCGGGCGGCTCTGAACGCCCTTTCCGACGTTGGGGACGAGCGGTGCCTCGCGCCGGTGGCGAAACGTCTGGAGTCGAGCGCCGCCGCGCCGATCCGTCGTGCCGCGGCGACCGCGCTCGGCGAATGTGCGCGCCGTCATCCCGACGCCGCCCGAGAGCTCGTCGAGAATGCGACTCCGGAATCCAACGATGCCCTGGCAGCGACCGTCATTCTCGACGCACTTGTGGCCACCGTGCTCGGATCGCCGGAACGCGACATCGCCTTTCTGTCCGACGCGCTCCACAATCTCAATACCACCGTCCGACGGACCGCCATCGATGCGCTCGCGGCTCATTCGAGCGACGCTGCGGTCGACGCCGTCGCGTTCGCTCTGACAGACGAGGAGCGCGAGGTGCAGCTCGCGGCGGTTCGGGCGCTGGGTCGCCTAGGCTCGGGGAATCGCTCGTCGGGCGTGGAGCGCCTCCTCGACCTCGTGAGCAACTCCGAAGACGAATCCCTCGTCGCCGCCGCGGTCCGCGCCCTCGGCGATTCGCGGGATCCGCGGGCCCTGGCCGTGCTCGGGCCGCTGGCTAGAAGCGGCGCGCCGATGTGCGCCGTCGCCGCCGTCGAGGCGCTCGGGGGCACCGACGACCCGAAGCGCATCGACGTCCTGATTGACGCCCTGTCCCACACTGACGCGGAAGTGGTCAAAGCGAGCTTGCGCGAGCTCGGCCGAGAACGCGACCCGCGGGTCATCACGCATGTGGGCGTGTGCTGCGATCACGATGCGTGGGACGTGCGCCGCCTCGCTGCCGACTTGCTGGGACAGATCGGTGGGCAGGCCGCGCTCGATTTGTTGCGCTCGAAGCTGGCTCGCGAGTCCGAGGAATTGGTCAAGCAGGCGATCGTTCGCAGCCTCACCGAAATCGAGAGCGCGATTGGGAAACGCCGCACGGTTCCGCCGCCCGGACTCGGGAGCTGGCGTCCGTGAAAAGCGATGGCCCGCTCGGTCCGCGTCCGCGCATCCGCCCGGATGAATTTCGGCTTCTTCGGGATCTGATCAACGATTTTGCGGGTTTGTACTTCGACGACTCTTCCGCGTATGCCTTCGACCGTCGGCTCGGTGAGCGGCTGGCCTCGCTCAAGCTCGACGGCTTCGACGAGTACTACAAGTACTTGCGGTTTCACTCGCGCAGCTGGGCGGAGATCGAAAGCGCGGTGGAGGCGCTGACCGTCAAGGAGACGTACTTCTTCCGTCAGGAGTACCAGCTCCGGGCGTTTCGAGACGAGCTATTGCCGAAGCTGGCCGCCGAGCACGCCGTGGATCGACGGTTGCGCGTGTGGAGTGCCGGGTGCGCCACCGGCGAGGAGGTCTACACCATCGCCATGCTCATCGACGAGTCGGAGCTCTTCGAGGGGTGGGACGTCCGGGTCATCGGCAGCGACATTTCGAAGAAGAGCGCGGCGTCGGCCCGTCGAGGCGTCTACTCCGGGGCGTCTTTTAGAACCACACCCCCGCACACCCGCGCGAAGTACTTCGAGGACCGCGAGGATGGGTCACATGTCGTCGATCGCATCAAGCGCCTCTGCCACTTCGGTCAGCTCAACCTTCTCGACGCATCGAAAGCGACCATGGTTGGCAAAGTCGACGTCGTATTCTGTAGGAACGTGCTCATTTATTTCGATGCTCGGTCCCGCAGACGGGTGATCGATACGATGTACGAGCGACTTCTGCCTGGTGGTTACCTGCTGCTCGGTCATTCGGAGTCGCTTCTCAACGTCTCGACGGCCTTCGAATTGGTTCACCTCGAGGAGGATCTGGTCTACAGGAAACCTCCGACCCGTGGCCCGAGCCCTCGGGGGTCTTGATGGAACCCGTCATCCGCGAAACCCCGCTTCGTGTCTTGGTTGTCGACGATTCCGTCTTCAATCGACGCAGTATCGCCCAAATCTTCAGCGGAACGGACGAGGCGTCCATCGTGGGCAACGCGGCTGACGGTGAAGAGGCGCTCCGCCTGGTTCAGGCACTAAAGCCCGACGCCATCACGCTCGACCTCGAGATGCCGCGAATGGACGGATTCACCTTCCTCCGGATCTTGATGAGTAAGATGCCGACGCCGGTCATCGTGGTGTCCAGCTACGCGCAGAAGGAAAACGTTTTCAAGGCGCTCGAGCTCGGCGCCTTGGATTTCGTCGCCAAGCCGGACCGAGCGCGAGACGCGGACCTTCAAACGATCGCTTCGGAGCTCATCGAGAAGACACTACTGGTCCGGACACTCCGCCCGCAGGCGTTCGCTGCGCGACGCAAGTTCGACTCGATGCCTGCGCTCGACGTGACGCGCCCGAAGCCGTCGAAGGCGCGGCCGAGTCGAGTGATTGCGGTGGCGTCGTCGACAGGCGGCCCCAGCGCGCTGATGGAGATTTTTTCGCGCTTGCCCCGCAATCCGACGAGTGCGCTCCTCATCGCCCAGCACATGCCGGAAAAGTTCACGCGAACTTTCGCCGAGCGTTTGAACAAGCGGGGCTCGATGACCGTGACCGAAGCCACTGACGGCGCGCTCGTGTACGAGCGCTCGGGGTTCGTGTGTCCCGGCAAGACCTGCATGGAGCTGGCGCGTGCCGGCACGGAGCTCATTCTCAGGCTGCGCGAGCCGGACGAATCCGACCGCTATGTGCCGAGCGCGGATCGACTGTTTCACAGCGTCGCCCGGGCCGAGGGCGAGAACGCCGTCGGGGTCATCCTGACGGGGATGGGGGATGACGGCGTCCGGGGCGCCAAGGCGATCATCGACGCCGGAGGGACGATCATCGCGGAAAGTGAGGAGACCGCGGTGGTTTACGGGATGCCAGGCACCGCGAAACGTGCTGGAGTCGTGACCAGGAGCCTGCCGCTGCCCGGGATCGCCGATTGGATTGCCGCTTTCGGCTGAGAGCGCGCTAAGGTACGGGTCAGGTCACTGAGTGGAGGACCGATGAGTCGCGTACATGCATCGCTAGTCGTCGCAGCGCTTTCGGCGCTCGCTGGCTGTTACGGCCCGGAAAACGAGTTCAACAAGTTCAACTTCCGGTGCGCGCAATCGAGCGAGGGCATCTGCATCAAGGACGAAGGTCCCACGATGATGACGGGGGACTGCACCCCGCCGGACGGGAACAATCCCGATCACCTCGCACGCCTTCAGGGGATGTTTTTTTTGGCGATCAGCAGCGGAATTCCGACTGCCGAGCTTTTCCCGACGATGCAGCAGACCGAGGTGAGCGACCCCACGCCTCAGCCGGATGGGACCGTTCAGATCACGATTCGAAGTCGCCCGGTCGCCGCCTGCGATCCCAGTATGAACATCGAGGACTTTGGGGATCCTCGCGACTACATCATCCAGTCCGACGGCACTCTGGTCGTCGATCCGGGTGAGGTCACGATTCCCATCGCGGGCAACCCGATCCTCCCGGCGCCAATTCGAAGCCAAGTGCTGCTGACCT
Organism: Polyangiaceae bacterium; assembly: GCA_029261965.1. Taxonomy (GTDB): domain Bacteria; phylum Myxococcota_A; class Polyangia; order Polyangiales; family Polyangiaceae; genus JAJDAH01. Next base: position 1,319 of record JAJDAH010000228.1, on the reverse strand, counting down.
CGCGCATTTGCATGGAAGTCGACGACTTCCGCTGTGGAACGACGAAGGGCGAGCTGTTCGAGCCCGTCATGGCGGAGCTCGATGGCACGTTCGCCCAGGTCCGCGTAGAGATGCACGGCGAGGTGCCCGACCCGATGCCGATCAATTGCGAGATGACCCCGGCGGATCCGGTCGACATGTTCCCCGTCTGCGCCGCACCCTGAGTAATCGCCGTTCGGCCGATGCGGTTCTGGTCCGACGGTATCCTCTTCGAGCGCATTCACTCGGATGAGGTCCGAGGGCAGTCGGTGCAGCGGGCCCTGGCTTGCCCGGAATCAATCAGAGCCCCCAGCTGTTGACCTCGAGCGCCCCAAGGGTTGCTCGGCTCTCGGTTCAAACGCAGGATTGAAGCAATGATGAAACTCCGCGAAGTTTTCCGGAAGGCCGCCCTTTTGCTCGCGCTCGCCGCTCCCGTGGGGTTCGCTCCGGCGTGCGCGAAAACCCAGCCTGCGGCGAGCACACCCGCTCCCGCGAGCTCGGCGACGGCTCCGGACCAACTGCAGCCGAGTGGGGCGCCGGTTTCGTTCCTGCCGCACCCGGCGTTCGCCAGCGCGCAGGCCGCGACTCCGGGCAACGCTTCGATTGCGGACATCGTCGAGCGCGCCTTGCCGAGCGTCGTCAACATTGCCTCCCGCAAGACGGCGCGGGGCGAAGACCCGGTCTCGCGCATGTTTCGTGGTCGTGGGCCAGCGCCCAGGCGCGACGAACGTGGGCTCGGCTCAGGCGTCGTCGTTTCCTCGGACGGGATCATCCTGACCAACAATCATGTCGTCGAGGGCGCCGACGAGATTCGTGTGCTCACCCACGACCAACGCGAGCTGGATGCGAAGATCGTCGGAACGGACAAAAAGAGCGATCTGGCGGTGATCCGTATTCAGGGAACGAATCACAACCTCAAGCCCATCGATTTCGCCGATTCGAGCCGCTTGCGGCTTGGCGACGTGGTGCTGGCCATCGGCAACCCGTTCGGTGTCGGGCAGACGGTGACGATGGGGATCGTGTCGGCCAAGGGGCGCGCCAACATGGGGATCGTCGACTACGAAGATTTCATCCAGACCGACGCTGCGATCAACCCGGGCAACTCGGGCGGAGCATTGGTCAACATGGAGGGAAAGCTCGTCGGCATCAACACCGCGATCTTGTCGCGACACGGCGGGTCCATGGGCATCGGTTTTGCCATTCCGACGAACATGGCCGAGCCGATCATGAACAGTCTCATCAAGCGCGGGAAGGTCGTGCGGGGGTGGCTGGGGGTCGTGATCCAGGATGTCGACAGAGAT
>JAJDAH010000227.1 GCA_029261965.1 Polyangiaceae bacterium | reverse complement strand
TGGATTTCCTCTGGGAGCCGATGGTTGCCTACGAGTCGAGAGCCTACGAGGTGGAGGCGCAACCGACCCAGAACGTGCGCATCATTCCGCACTCGGCGAGTCAGAATGACGACCCTCGCGAAATCGTGGACCCGGCGACCGGCGAAGAACGGTTCCCCGCGTCACGGCAACCCCTCGAGATCGTCTCGCGAGTCGAGACACTCGTGGCGGGCGTTCGCTACAAACCTACCAAAGACTACACCGGTCTCGTGGGCGACAAGATGAAGGGCTGGGTCCCGCCCCTCTACGTCGGCGTGGGGGTCATGTCCTACGCGAAGCCCTATCAAGTGACGGTCGGCGACGCGACGCTCGATGAGCTGTTGTTCGATGCTCGGTTTCGCGGGATCGGGCTCGCCTTCGGTTTCGACATCCCACGAGTCCCGGATAGATTTTTTGCCAGCTTCGAGACGCAGCTCGGCGTAGGCGAGGTCAAGCTCACGAAGGATCTCAAGCTCAACAAGGCGTTGCCGGACGACTGGTTCATCGGCTACTCCCAAGGGAACGCGACCCTTGGCTACCTCCAGCCACTGGCTCGCACCAAACCCACGCCCCTTCTGGGACTCAGTGCGACCGGCGGGTGGGCGACCTTCTTCTTTTTCAAGACTCAGCGCGCCGAGGGTGAGAGCTTGGACGCACCGCCTCTCAACTGGGACGCATTTTGGTCCGCGCGTATCTTCGCCGTTCTGCCGCTTTGAGCTTTCGAGACGTCAGGCGCGGTAGGCATGCCGCTCGTAGAACTCGACGTTCCGGGCCAGACAACCCTTGGCGCTGAACAGCTCTTCGGCGCGGCGCCGGCCGCGGCGTCCCATCTCTTCGGCTTTTTCCGGTTCGGACAAGACGCGGACCATCTTGTCGGCGATGTCCTCGGGGCTCGTCGGCTCGGCGAGGTAGCCGCAACCTCCTTCGGCGCCGAGGACTTCGGGTCCTGGTCCTCGAACCGTCGTCACCACCGGGCGCCCGCAGGCCATCGCTTCCGCGATCACCATTCCCATCGTCTCCATGTACGACGGAAACGCGCACACGGCGGCCGTCGCCATGAGAGCGGCCGTGTCTTCGAGAGGGAGCGGGCCCAAGAATCGCACTCGCTCCCGCGTCGGCCCATCGAGGGACTCGAGGATCTGTTTTCGAAACGACGGGTGGCCGCGTGTTCCCGGCTGGTCGCGTCCGGCGATGTGGAGCTCGGCATCTGGAATCACGCGACGGACTCGGGAAAGGCTTTGACAGAGCTCCCGAACCCCCTTCTTCTCGGTGATCGACCCCGCGAAGACGATCCTGTTTCTAACTACGCTCTCCGGGCGAGGCTGGAACATCTCGGTATCGATGGGGTTGTAGAGCACGTCGATGTCTCGCCGCCCGAGGCGCATGACATCTCGGGTGAGCTCTGCGGCGAAGCGGCTCACGGCGCAGAGTCCGTGCGCCGACCGAATGCCTACCTGTTCCAGTACGATGCGCATGGGTTTGACCCTCTGATCGAGTGTCTTGCACCAGAAGTGATGGCTGCCGTGCATGCGCACTACCGTGCCAAAGCCGCCGGGTAACACGTGTGCGCTGCTTTCTGGCGCCTCGACGATGTCCAACGCTCCGGCGGAAAGATCTCGTGCGAGCCGTCGCCGCATCTCGAAGGGTCCTCGAATCATCCCTCGTCGAGGCGTCGCGACGATTCGAACGCCGCGGTCTTCGTCCGCCGGGCGGTCGGACCACGTGTAGACGCTCACTTCGTGCCCGCCGTTGGCGAGCCGGCGAGCCATGTTTGAGTCATCGCCCCGATACCGCCGTGTGTCGGCGCAACCGAGGGGTATTCGGTCGTGAAGAAAGCGATCTTCATGGAGGGAAGCCCCAATGGAGGAGCCCGCGCAATCTATTCGGCTTGGCGCTGTCGCTCGATCTCTTGGAGCGCGCGCCCGATTTTTTTTCGCCCTTGGTTGATCTCCCGCAGCTCCTCGATCGCCTCGGCGGCGATTGCGTCTCCGACGACGCCCTCGGGCTCCTTTTCGAGTTGGCCGAGGTCAACCCAGTTTTCGTATTGAGCTCGGGTCCGCTCGGTGATGATGCCGCCCTGCAACAACGTCTTGATGAGAACTCGAAAGATGTTCGTGCTCTCTTTCATCAGGCGTCGCCGGTCGTCGTCGCCGAATGCCTCCATCACGGCGCCACGCACCCACTCCCAGTCGAGACCGAAGGCCGGATAGATGGCTTGTTTCTGCTCGGAGTTGACCAAGTTGTTGAACAGGGTGTGGAAACACCGCGCCGCCCAGTCTTCGACCTTGATGTGCTCCTCCTCCGACAGCTTGGGCACGGTGCGCTTCGCCCAAATTCTACCGAAACGATGGTGAAACGCTTCGTCGGTCATCACGAGCTGGACAGTTCGGCGAAGCAGCGGATCGTGGGTCTTCGAGTGCAGCGTCGCGAACGCGCCCATGGCGAGACCCTCGATGAGCATCTGCATCCCGATGAGCTTCTTGTAGACCTCAGGTGCCAAGACGAGCTCGTTCATGAGGTTGCCGAGGGTCTGTCCTACGGGCATCGGCGTACCCCAGCGCTTCTCGATGTACTTGGCAAAAGCTGTGACGTGGCGGGCTTCTTCGCGTACCTGGTTCGCGGCGTACTCCTGAGCGCCTGGATCCCAGAGCACGTGGCAGAGGCTTGCGGATAGAGAGAGCGCGCCCTGCTCGCCATGCAGGATCTGAGACAGGTTGAAGCGAGTCACTTCGTTGACGAGCCGGATTTTTTGGCCTTCGTCGAGTCGGTCGGCCACGGCGCTGTTTAGCTCCACGATGAAATCCCGCGGCATGATCGTGTCGGATTCGAGCTCGAACGTCTGGTCGAAGTCCACGTATGCGGGATCCGTCGGGTCCCAAAAATGATCGACGGTCGACGAGATGATCTCGTCGAAGGCGTCGCTCCGTTGCGCGTACCGGTCGACGTCGATCATGGCGTCGAAGTCGTCGCGATCGACGGTTTCGTAGATCTTGTCGTGCGTGATGTGCTCGGGCTGATTCATACTGGACCCCCAGCGGCGGGGTGCCGACGGTTGTGATTGTTGCTAGTGAGACAGACCACTAGTCGATGCCCAACAGAACTGTGCATCCTCTCGTGCAAAACACGAGCGGTATCAACACGATGCCGAGCCAAATCACGGCTTCGATCGAGAACCGACGTGGGGTTTCGGCAGTGCTCTCGGGCTCGGCCGACACGGTCACTCCGGCTGCGGCAATGGCGTGGCGTCTGGGGCGCACACGAGCTGGCGATTGGCGCCGCGCTGGCAGGTCCACCGAACTGGGCGCACGACTGTCTTGCTGAACGTCGAATATTCGCCGCCGACGACCGTGACTACTTGTCCATCCGGCGTCGTCGTGACGTCGTTGACCCACGTGACGGTGCCGCACCCGAACGTGGAGAAAGCCAGAAGCAGTATCGAGTGCTTCATGTCATTCCTCCGGAGGTGCGGGCAGGGGGATGATGACGCAGTTTGACCGATTGCCCTGAGCATCGACCTGGCAGTCGACGAGGTAGTCGTTCTCTTTTGCGTCGTGATGTCGCTGCGCGTAGGTGACGTGGGTGGGACCATGTGCGACGCCGACTGAGTAGTGGGGCGGCGCGCAACCCGCGAGAGCCCACGCGACGCCCAGTGAGATGGCGGCTGTCTTGATTCTTTTCATCCGGTTTCCCTCCCGGTGGCGAACGAGGCTACCACCTCGGCGGCGCTCTTCAACATCAAGCCCACGCAGTCATCGCGCCCACTTCGATTGAAGCACGGCGCCGCCGCTCACGAGAGGGCCGTTCACTTTCGTTGCCGTGCCGATCGATGCCGCGAGATCGACCAAGAACATTTCCGACAGTCCCGCGGTTTCGAGCGACCCGCGAAAGGCCGCCCATTTTCCTTCGATGTCGAAGGGGTCCCCGGTGGCGATGGCCGTTTGCAGGGCGGGGATGGGAGGATGGATGCGCACCGGCGCGCCGGGAACACCGTTCGAGAGTTCGACCAGAAAAACCTCGAGCACGTCGTTGATCTCCTGGTCGGCGAAGTAGACGAGGTCGGTGTTTCCGCCGTTCCGGGGGCGAAATGCGAACTGGGCGACATCGCCGTCGGTTGGAACGATGGGCGAGTTGACTCGGACCCTGACGCCCGGCGTGGCGCTCGTCACATCCACCGAGAACAACTCGACGACGCCCGCCGTGAGCTCGTCAGCCCGATAGACGACGAGGCTGTTGTCCGGGGCGAAGTCGTAGTCGATCACGTCGCGCCCGGCCGTGAGCGGGCTGTTGATGCGGCGAGCTGGACCGGGAGTGCCGCTGGACACGTCGGTGACGAACAGCTCGTCGGCGAGCGGCGTCGAGATGTCGCCGAAGAGCAGCACCTTCGCAGCAGTGTTTGCCCAGAGAAAAGACTTCACGTCTCCTGTGGTCGGCGTCACATTTCCGTGAAGCGAAGTCGGTGTCGTCGGTGTCGGGCCCGAAGTGTTCACGTAGAACGCTTCGACCGTGTCGTCCACGTTGGCGTCGGCGAGGTAGACGATGCCAGACGAATCCGAGGCCCACTTGTACCCGGCTTCCACGCTTCCGCCCGTGACTAGTGTGCCGCTCAGCTTCACGGGCGAAGCGGGGGTCGGGCCGCTCACGTCCACGACGTACAGCTCGATCATCTCGTCGACTTCTTGGTCGGCTCGGTAGGCGAGCTTGGTGGAGTCCGGCGAGAACGCGAAGTCGCGCAGATCGCCGGTGGCGATCAGTCCCCCGTTGATCTTCATCGGCGCGCCCGGGGTGGGGCCGCTGAGGTCGACCACGTAGCCCTCGTGGATGTCGTCGGTGTCGAGATCCGCTCGGACCGCCACCGCGAGGCCGTTGGGGGCCCATGCCCACGTGGAGGTCGCCGAAGCGCCGCTGATGAACGTGGGGATCAGCGGGACGGGTGCCGAGGGGACCCGATTGGTGAATTCGACCAGATAGAAATTGAACTGGTCGTCGACGTCCCCGTCCGCACGATAGATGAGGCGTTGCGACGTCTCGGAAAACCGGTCTGCCGTGACGTCGCCCCCGGCGACGAGCGGGACGCTCAGTTTGATCGGAGCCGCTGGGGTCGCTCCGAGCAGATCGACGGCATAGAGTTCGAAATCGCCGGCGACATCGTGGTCCGCGCGGTAGGTGAGCCACGTGGTGTCGCGTGAGAACCGCCAGGCCGAAAGCGTGCCGCCCATGGCGACCGGCCCGTTGAGTTTGATTCCGAGTGGCGAGGCCGCGGTGGCATCGACCGCGTAGAGCTCTTCGACGAGGCCATCTTGGATGGCGGAGTAGGTGAGCCACGGGACGGTTGTCACATCGATGCTCAGATCCGCGGTCGCGGTGTTGCCGCCGTCGTCCATGATCTCCACCTGGAAATCGAACGTACCGCTTCGGTTCGGGGCCCCGGAGACCGTCGCCGAAGGCGTCCCGGTCGCGCTCAGGCTCGTCGAGCCGGGCAACGTGCCCGACGAGATCGTCCACGAATAGCCCGATTGTGTCCCCCCCATCGCGTCGATCGTCGCCGTGTAGGCGCTGCGCACCCTCCCTGCCGGCAGGGCTAGGGTGGTGATGACCAGCGGCGGACCGGCGTCCACCCCGGCGTCGCCGGACCCTCCGCCGCTACCAGCGGCTCCTCCGGTTCCGGCGACACCGCCCGTGCCACCGTTGCCCCCGGTGCTCGCTCCGCCGCCGCCGGACGCTCCCCCCGAACCGCCCCCGCTCGTGCCGCCGAATCCGCCGCCATCGATGGCGGCGTCTGCCGCGAAGCCGCGAGAGCCGCCGTTGAGATCGCCGAGGTCCGTCAGCGAGCACCCCTGGGTGAGCGGGAGTGTGACGAGCAGCGCCACGCCGGCGGACCTCTGTAGCGACACGGCGTCATGCTAAGGCGCGGGGTCGCGCGAGTAAAATGGCTCGAAGGCGCGTCGCGCCGGGAGCCGCCCGTACAAACGCGGAAACCCCGGGGATAGTCGTCCCCGGGGTTCCTCATGAAGGCCGCGATGCCGCGCTAGCGCTTCTTCGCTCGGCGCTTCGCCTTCTTCTTCGCCTTCTTCGCCGGCTTCGCGGGGGCAGGCGCCGGAGCCTTCTTCGCTGCCACCTTTTTTGCCGGGGCGGGCGGCGGCGTGGAGTCGCCGTACTTGAACGAGACCTTCACCCGAGCGCGATACGAGACGGCTTTGCCTTCTTCGAGTTGCAGGTCGAGTTTCGAGACCTCGGCGATGCGCAGATCGCGCAGGCTCTTCGACGCAGTCTTGACAGCTTCCGCCGCGGCGCGCTCCCACGACGTCTTGCTCGTGCCGACCAGCTCGATGACTTTGTAGACGCTTTCAGCCATTTTTCCTCCTCCAGAGGGGTGCGATGAGATTCAGACGACGCTCCCCGACTGGGAGAGTCTGCCGCCCAGGATTCGAATCGCCCCAGCCGGTTCGCGCATGATTCCCTTTTCGCGCGCGTTTCGTCAACGTGCATTTGCGCGACGGTTCGCACGCGCGCGAGCTTGTCGTGACCCGTGGCGAGCGACACAATTGCTTCATGGACTCGGTGCGCGTCGACCGGTGGCTTTGTGCCGCGCGCCTCTACAAGTCGCGCGACGATGCTCAGCAGGCCTGTGTCGGCGGTCACGTGAAGGTCAACGGGGCCGCTGTGAAGGCGAGCTACGCGGTCAAAGTCGGCGACGAAATCGTGGCGTTGGCGCCGCGGGGGCGCGTCGTGCTCGAGGTCCTGTTTTTAGCCACGAAGCGCCTGTCGCCGCCGAAGGCCCGAGCGCTCTACGAGGACAGGTCCCCACCGCCCGAGCCGCGAGCACCTGAGCCCCTCGGCGGCTTTCCCGGCGAGCGCGACCGAGGTGCCGGTCGGCCGAGCAAGCGCGATCGGCGAGCACTGATTCGACTGCGCCGCGAATAGGCTCCGCCGCCCAGCGGTTGGGATTCAGCGCGGTCGGTTGGGATTCAGCGCGGTTGGTTGGGATTCAGCGCGGTTGGTTGGGAGCCAGCCCGCGATACTTGAAGATTTGCGGCGCGATCTTCAGCTTCTTCGTGACGTCGGTTGGCGGCGCACCGTCGTCCTCG
>JAJDAH010000226.1 GCA_029261965.1 Polyangiaceae bacterium | reverse complement strand
TACATGGCGCCGGAGCAAGCACAGGGTCTCGATACCCTGGACCATCGTGCGGACGTGTGGGCCCTCGCGGCCATCGTTTACGAGTGCATTACGGCGCAGGTTCCGTTTCAGGGCAACAATGGTCCCAGCATCCTGCTCGAGATCTTGACGAAGGAACCTGTCCCGGTCAGCGAGCGATCTAAGGATCAGAAGTACCCCGCGCCCCCGACGGTCGACGCCGTGATGAGCAACGCGTTCAAGAAGAGTGCCGCGGTGCGCACGCCTTCCGTCGGAGCTCTCGCCGATGCGCTCGGGACGGCCTACGGTCTAGTAGGGGATCATTTTTCATGGGCGAGGACCCCGGAAAAAGATCTGCAAGCGCAAATCGACCAGCGAATGCCGGAGCTCATGGTAGCCGCTCCGGTTGGACCTCCGGTCGACGCAACAACCGACGGATTTTTTGGTGAGGGCGACGCCCTCGGCATGGGACTCGAAAACTCACCGCAGGTGCCCGGTCAAGCAGCAGCGCCTGCGCCGCCGGTCGGCGGGCCGGTGGCGATGCCCACGCCACCCCAAGCCCTGGGACCTTCCCCGATGGCGGGGCCCCTGCCGGGGGACGACATGCCGCTCCAGGTGCCGACGACGGGTGGAACCTGGCTGATTCCCGTTGTCGTTGGTGGGGTTGCATTGGTGTTCGGCGTGGTCATCGTGCTGTTCATCATGAGTTGAGCCTCGTGCGCAACCATTCGATGCCGTGAACCGTATGTACAGAAATGATAGCTCGAACGAACCCGTGGCCGAGCGAGGTGCTCGCGTGCATCTAAGTGTGGCCGTACTCGCCGGTGCCCTCGTCGCCGGGATTGCTTGCAGCAAGGAAACGAGTGCGACGCCGGAGCCGACGTCCCCCCCGGCCAGCGTGGCCAAAGAGGTCGCTTCAGACACTGCGCCGGCGCCCGCCGCGGCGGCCGCGCCGAAGTTTTCCGAGGACAACTTCAACCTCGAGATCCGCAGCGCTGGCGGCGACTACAAGGTTGGCGAGTCGGGTTTCGTGGAAGTCGTGCTTGCGGCAAAAGGAGTGTTCAAGTGCAATGACAAGTATCCCTACAAGCTCAAGTTGCAGCCCGCCGACGGAGTGAAGTTTCCGAATCAGGTCGTCAAGAAGGATGCGGCCACGATCGCGAAAGAGCAGGTCGTGATGAAAGTGGCATTTACGCCAGAAACCGCCGGGCGAAAGAAGATCGGTGGACGGTTCTCGTTCTCGGTGTGTACCGACGACAAATGCCTGATCGAGAAGCGCGATCTCGCCCTCGACGTTCTCGTGAACTGACGGTCGCCGCTACATCGCCAATCGGCGTGCGAGGAGAAGGGTGATACCCTGTGGTCCCCGTGGGCATCCTCGACGACCTGGGCGAAATCTCGCGTGATATCGAGCGAGGCTTCAACGAAGAGCGCCGAGTGCTCTCGTTCGAGGAATATCTCGACCTCTTCGCTTCCGACCCGGTTCGCTACACGCGGGACGCCGCCCGATACGTCCGGGACATGTTCGACCACTACGGCCGCACCGACGTCGAACGTCCCGCCGGAACGCACACACGGTTCCGACTTTTTGACCTGCCGTGGCGTCAGGACGGCGAGCGCCGGCGCGATGCACTCGTCGGGCAGGAATCGGTCCAGGGCGAACTCTACCGCGTGCTCTCGAACTTCGTGAGGGAGGGGCGGCCGAACCGCCTCATCCTGCTTCACGGACCGAATGGCTCGGCAAAGAGCACGGTGGCGGCGGCGGTCATGTCCGCTCTCGAGCACTACTCTTCTCTCGACGACGGACCGCTGTATCGGTTCCACTGGGTCTTCCCGACCGAGGGGCTTCTCAAGGGCGCCATCGGATTTGCGGACAAGCGCGGCGCCCGGGCGAAGGACAAGAGCTACGCGCACCTACCGGATGACCAGATCGACTCCCGCGTGCACATGGAGGTGCGCGACCACCCCCTGTTCTTGCTACCCGCCCCGCAGCGTCAAGTCGTGCTCGAACGTGCGTACGAAAGAGCTGGTGTCGAAGGAGAGCCGCCGGAGTGGCTGCTCCGAGGCCGCGTATCGCACAAGGGCCGGCAAGTCCTCGACACCTTGATGATGAGCTACGACGGCGACCTCAGCGAGGTGCTGCGGCACGTGCAAATCGAACGATATTTCATCTCTCGCCGCTATCGCGTGGGAGCCGTGACTCTCGGCCCTCAGTTGAGCATCGATGCTGGGGAGCGTCAGGTGACCAGCGATCGTTCGCTGGCGGCTCTGCCGACGTCGCTTCAGGCGGTGACACTGTTCGAGGCGTTCGGTGAGCTCGTCGACGCTACCGGCGGCGTGCTCGAGTTCTCCGATCTGCTGAAACGACCCATCGACGCGTTCAAGTATCTCCAGATTACCGCCGAGACCGGCGAGGTCGCGCTCCGCTCGCAGAACCTGCAACTCAACTGCGTGCTGCTCGGCAGCGGCAACGAAAACCATTTGGCGGCGTTTCGCGAGCACCCGGAGTTCGCGAGCTTTCGCGGCCGCCTCGAGCTCGTTCGTTGCCCATATCTGCGAAGCTGGACCGATGAGCTCGCGATCTACGACGCGCAGATTGCTCCGCAGGCCCGCACGCACGTAGCGCCCCACGCGACCGAGCTCGCGGCGATGTTCGCGACGCTCACGCGAATGCGGCGTCCAGACCCGGACGCTTACGAAAAGCCACTCTCCGCCATCGTTTCCGAGCTCACGGCTTTCGAAAAGATGGATCTCTACGGCAGTGGCACGACGCCTGCACGTCTCGATGACGAGTCCGCGAAGCTACTCAGCGCCAACGTGCCGGTGATCTTTCGCGAGAGCGATCCGTATCCAATCTACGAGGGCAGCATCGGAGCCAGTCCGAGGGCCATGCGGACCGTGCTCCTCGATGCGGCCCAGAGCGAGCACTACGACTGCCTTTCGCCGTTCGCCGTGCTCGACGAGCTGGACAAACTCTGCGAGCGCACGAGCGAGTATGAATGGCTTCAGCAGGAGAGGCTGCCCGGCGGGTACCACGATCACGTCCAGTTCCGCGAGCTGTTGAAGGCCCGATTGCTCGACATGCTCGAAGACGAAGTTCGGGTGGCGAGCGGACTCGTGGAAGAGACTCGGTACTCCGACCTCTTCGACCGCTACATCACTCACGTCAGCTACTGGGTGAAAGGGGAGAAAGTGCGCAACGAGGTTACCGGCGCCCACGAAGAGCCGGACGCCCGCTTGATGGAAGAGGTGGAAGCGCTTCTCGGGAGCACCGACAAGGCCGAGCCACTGCGCCACTCGCTCATCAACCGTGTAGCGGCGTGGGCGATCGACAACCCCGACGAGCCCATGGACAACGAGCGGGTCTTCAAGCCGCAGCTCGCGAAGCTCCGGGACGCCGTCTTCTCCGAGAGGCGCGTGGCCGTGGCGAAGCTCTGCCGCGATGCGGTGCTGGTGCTTTCCGGCGACACCGGTGGCTTCGACGACGCTCGCCGCTCAGCCGCCGACGGGCTGGTGGGCGAGATGAAGTCGCGTTTCGGGTACGAAGACTCTTCGGTCAAGGACGCCGGCGCAGCGTTGCTTCGTGAGCGGTACGCCGAGCTTCTCACCTGAGGGTTTTCTCGGTTCGATGGCTCAGGATCCCGCCGCCGCGACGGATACTCGGGCGCTTGGGCTCGTCTCGTTACTAGCCCTCGGCATCAACGGAATCGTCGGCGTCGGGATCTTTTTCACACCGACAGAAGTCGCCGGTCTGGTGCCCGGCATGGCCGGGGTCGGGGTCTACGCGGCGACCGCGCTCGCGCTCGCACCGATCGCCATCATCTATGCGACTCTCGGCGGCCATTTCGACCAGGACGGTGGGCCCTACGTTTGGGCACGTGCCGCGTTCGGTCCGACGCCGGCATACCTGGTGGGCTGGATTGCGTACGCTTCGGCGTTGTTCAGCGCCGCGACGGTAGTCGCAGGCATCGCCAAGTTCGGTGGCCCGAGCCTCGGGTTCGTTTCCCTGAACGAGCAACGACTCTTCGCCGCGTTGGTCGTCGTCGGGTTGGCGTCGATCGCGTCTACGGGTCTCAAACCGAGCGCGATAGCCTGGACCGCCGTCACCGTTCTCAAGCTCGTTCCGCTCGTCCTGCTGGCCGGGCTCGGAATTGCCCTGTCGAGCGCGGTGACTCCACCCTCCATGGCGGCTGCATTCACCGTAGAGGACTTCGGTAGAGCGGTGCTCATCGCGGTTTTTGCCACCCAAGGCTTCGAAGTCGTTCCGCTTCCTGCAGGCAACGCTCGGGGCTCGTCCCGCTCGGTGCCCGTGGCCACTGTAGGATCGCTCGGATTGGCCGTTTCACTCTACGTGGTGCTCCACGCGGTCTGTGTTCGCGCCCTGCCCGAGTTGTCGAAAAGCGATGCCCCGCTCGTCGACGCGGCGAGAGTCTACGGGGGCGACTGGGCGGCAGGGCTCGTAGCGGTGGGGACGAACGTGTCGGCGCTCGGGATCGCGTTTGGCATGTTCGCGATGAGCCCGCGCTACCTCTTCGCACTCAACGGTGCGGATGCGCTCGGAGATTGGGTGGGCGTCGAGGACAAACGCCGTGTGCCACAGCGCGCGCTCTGGCTCACCGCCACGCTTGCTCTCGGTATCTCGGTTTCAGGCAAGCTGACCGAGTTGTTCGTCCTCTCGAGTCTCGCAGTGCTGGCGCAATTCGTGATGAGCACGGCGGCTCTGGTGGCTCTGGCCTGGCGACGTGAGCATGGGCTCCGCCGAAGCCACTTGTGGCCGACGCCACTGGCGCTGATCGCCATCGGCGGTGTCGCCATCAGCGCCCAGGCCATAGAAGCGGCGATCTGGGGTGGCGTACTGATGCTGGGCGTCGTGCTCATCTACGCGCGGCGCCTGAAAACCCGTTAGGCTCCGAAAGAATGCTCGTCGACACGCATTGCCACCTCGACCGAGGCAATTTCCCCGAGGGCGCCGATGCCGTCATCCAGCGAGCGAGGTCGGGCGGAGTCGGCGCGTTCATTGCGGTCGGAGTCGGGGGACTCGCAGTTGCGCGCGAAGCCGTCGAGCTCGCAGAGAGACGTCGCGACGTGGTCGCGACGGTTGGGGTTCACCCCCACGAGGCATCGAGCTCCGACGAAGCGCTCGAACGCGATCTTTTGGCGCTGATGAGCCGGCCGTGCGTAGCCGCCGTCGGAGAAGTCGGGCTCGACTACTACTACGACAGCTCGCCTCGCGACGTTCAGCAGGACGTGCTTCGGCGGTTCATTGCGATCGCGCGCCAGGTGAAGAAGCCGCTGGTCATTCACACCCGCGACGCGCGCGGCGACACTCTCGACATACTAGAAGCCGAGCGCGCGGCCGATGTAGGTGGAGTCATCCATTGCTTCAGCGAAGACAAGGCGTTTGCGCGTCGAGCGCTCGATCTCGGGTTTGATTTGTCCTTCTCCGGCATCGTCACGTTCAAGAACGCCACGTCGGTTCACGAGGTGGCGGCCTGGGCGCCGGGGGATCGCATTCTCGTCGAAACCGACAGCCCGTATCTCGCCCCTGTTCCCAAACGCGGCAAGAAGAACGAGCCGGCACTCGTCGAGCACACCGCGCGACGCCTGGCCGAGCTGCGCGGTGAGAGCTTGAGCGACATCGAGCAAGCGACGACTGCAAACGCCCAGGCGCGGTTCGGCGCACCGCTGGCGGCCGCCATCGAGGTGGGTCACGATGGAGGGTGATGCGTAAGCTGCTGGCCGCCCCGGGTGCCGTCATCGCTTCGGCCGCGCTCCACGCCGTCATCTTGGGTGCCGGTGCTTGGTTCTGGCAGGAGTCACGGCCGGACTCCGCAGAACCCGCGAGCCCGATCGAAGTGACGACCGAAGAAGTCGCGGATGGGCTCGACTTGCCGCCGATGTTTTTGGGCGGAACGGAACAGCCCGATCCGGATGCCAAAACACGACCCGAGCCAGTAACGACCGGAGGAGGGCAGGACGAGCCCCGTCCTGATACACGCCGCGCTGGCCGCGGCGGCGACGACGGCGAGCGCGCGCTCAATCTCGCCGACAACATCGACGGCCTGACGCTCGACCGAGACGACATCAACGACCTGACCCGCAGCCAGGCCCACCGCCTGAAAACCAGCCGCCTCCGGCAGAGCTGGGACGACCGCCGAGCCACGCCGAATCCGATGCAGTTGTCATTTCTCGCCAGTGGCCAAGGGGCGCGGCAGGAGCGGCGGCGTCCAAGTCGCTACGATCCGTCTCGCGGGGTTCTTTTTGGGAGCGAGGCGGCCAGCGAGGGCTCGCGGCTGGGAGGCTTCGCTGCCGAGCTCGGGGGCGACGAGAACAGACCGGGGGGAGCGCGCGTTGGGAGCGCGCGACAGCGGGACGGCGCGGGGGTTCGCGATGGTGCCCCGGACCGGCGATTCCATCGGAGCGCTCGGGTGACTTTGGCTCGAGCGTCGGTTCCGCGGGCCCGCGCCGCCGTGCCTGCGAATCGACGCGCTCGTCCCCACGATACGACCGATAGCTCCCAAGAGGTCGCTAACGCCGTCCGGTCACTCGTTCACGCGAGCTCCGCCGGCGGGCGCAAGCGCACTGGCGCTGGGGGAAAGACCGGCCCTGGCGCGCCGGGCAATGCGGGAAAGAAAGGGCCGGGCTCGCGATCCAAAGCGGCGGGTGCCGGCGGCGGGCCGCGACGAGCTTCGGGCCTCGATCCGAGGCTTTGGCGGTACCTTCGTGCACTCAAGCGGCAGGTAGATCCCTACTGGGAAAACGCGTTTCCCGACTGGGCCATCGAAGAGGGACGTGGCGGACTGGCCATCGTTTCACTGACCGTGACGCGAACTGGGCACGCCACGTCGGTGAAGGTCGTTCGCACGAGTGGCATCAAGGAGTTCGACGACAACTTGCTGGCCGCCGTCTTGCGTGCTTCCCCGTTCGGTCCTCTGCCGCCGAAGCTCGGCAAGTCACAGCTGTCGGTCAACATCACCTTCGACGCGCTGAACCCGGCCGTGGGGCGCCGGGGCATGTGACCGGGCTCACCGATTGACGCGGACCGTGGCCTCTTTGGCGAGTTTTTCGCCTTGGTGCCAGCCGATGGCAGCAGCCAAGAGCCGCGCTTGCTTGAACGCTTCGAGTGCGTCATCGGGCTGGCCGAGCCGCAGGCGGTAGGTGCCCAGGCTCAGCGCGATCCTCGCCGCGGCGTCACGGTCGCCGACGCGGGTGGCCAGAGCGAGTGCCACAGTCGCCTTTTCGCTCGCTTCGCTGTCGTTTCCGCCGGTGGCCAGGGCGTGGGCGAGGTTGGCGAGGGCACGGGCCCCGGCGGACTCGTTGCCCACGGCGGCGGCATGTTTGCTCGCGTTTTCGAACGATTCGCGGGCGTCTTCGACCTTGTCGAGCTCCAGTTGAACTTTGCCGGACTGACTGAGGGCATCTGCCAGGGAAACAGTCGTCGGGGTTGCGCTCATCGACGACAAACTCAAGTCCTCTTCCACCGGCTTGTCCAGCGCGCGAGCGACCTCGACGGCCTCGAGTGCGTGCTGGTGCGCGGCTTCCAGGCGGTCCATTTCGAGCAGCAAGCTCACGAGCTCGTGCTCGATTTCGTACCACTCTCGCGAGTAGCCCGACGTGGCGATCAAACCGACGGCGCGCTCGAGGATGGCTGCGGCTTCGTCGCTGCGTTTTTGCATTCGGCGCAGTCTGGCCTCGACCTTGAGAGCTGCTGCTTCCAGTATCGCGCGTCGACGTCGAGCTTTCTTGTCGTCCGCCGGAGGAGGCGCGCGTTTGAGCTCGGCGGACGCTTCGTTCAAAGCCTCTTCGGCGCTACGGGTGTCGCCGGCCAGCAGGCAAGCCTCCGCCAGGAGCAAGCCGGATCGACCGGCCCCGATCGGCTCGTCGACCTCCTGCCATGCCGCCCGTGCCGATGTCAGCAACTGAGTCGCGGTTCCGCCGTCTTCCCGCGCCAAGAGTGCGCGACCGGCCTGTTCGTATCGGTTGGCGGCTCCGGGGACGTCGCCTGCGGCGAAGAGATGGCGCGCGATGACTTGAATCTCTCCTCGCGGTGGCTCGCCGCTCGACATCCATCTCGAGAAATGGCGGTGGATGTCTTTGGCTTCCGCCGGTGGGACGAGATCTCCCACGGCGACCCGCGTGCCCTCGGTTTCGAAGACCAGGTAGTCGCCCTCGCGTCGCACGAGGCCCGTGGCGATGCACGATTTGGTCAGCTCGTCGTGACTTCCCGTGGCCGGTTGCCAAGAATCCAAGAGGGCGAGTGGTGTTCGCTTCCCCGAGAGCGCGGCCCCCATCAACCATCGACGTGCCGGCGCCGAGGTCGCGTCGAGGATCAACTTGACCAGTGCTTCAGGCGATTCCGTGAGAGAAGCCGCGGCTTTCTCGGGGTCACCGCTCGCGGCGCGCACGGCACGTGCCCGAAGTGAAAGCAGCCAAGGGGAGCGTTTCGAAACGTCGGCAACCTGGTTGACGACTTGCTCGGCCGCGGCGGGCAGCAGCGACCGAGCGATGCCGATGGCGGTGCTTTCGTCCGGCTCGGGCACGTCGATTCGCACGGCGTGCGAAGGCTGCCACTCGGGCCAAGGATCGTATCGAGCCGTGAGCAGCACACCGTAGGGTCGACTCGACGAACGCGCCATCAGCTCGCCCGCCAGACGACGAGATGCCGGGTCGAGGGAGTCCGCGTCGTCGATGATGAGGAGCGACGGCGTGACTTCCAAAAGGGCGGTCACGGCGTGGCGGAGCGCCGTCGATTCTTCGCGGTGTGCGATCTGCGGTCCGAGAACCCGAGTCGGCGGCCTCGCCGAAGTGAGATCGAGCACGCGTTCGGTGTCGAGGGCGTCGAGCCCGAGCCGGTCCAGAGCATCGGCGGCCGCTTTTAGCACTTTGCGACCGGCGCCCCGCCGAACACCCAGAACTGCTCGGAGCAATTCGATGAACGGGCCGAGGGATACGGAGTTGCCGGCTCGACCGTCCATCAAGATCGGACGTATCGACCCTCCACGAAGCTCGACGGCCGCAGCTCGCGCGATCGTCGTTTTTCCCGAGCCCGCCGCACCCAGCAACAACACGGCATGGCCCCGTCGTGCGGGTCCGGCGGGCGCAACGGCGAACGAGCGAATTCGGTCGAGCAGGGCGTCGCAGCCCACTGCACCGGGGAGCGGGAGCACCCTTTCGGCATCGACCCCGGACTTCGAGATCTCGGTGCTGATTTGGGTTAGCGCTCGGTAGAACCCGGCGGCGTCGGCGAAACGCTCCGTGCGCTCGGGGTTCAGGGCTTGCAGCACCGCATGGTCGAGCGCCTCCGGGTTGTTGCGTTCGGGCGCTCGACGACTCGGGGGTTCTGGGGTCTGCTCCGTGTGCAGCCGAAGGTGCTCCATGGGCGACAATGATTCGAACGGCGGTGAGCCGGTGAGCAGCTCGTAGAGAAGCGCCCCCACGCCATACACGTCCATCGAGGGGGTCGCGTCGTCTCCGCGCGCGCGCTCGGGGCTCCAGTACGGCGGACCGCTCGCGACCGGGCCGTATCCGATTGAGGGGATGAGCGACGCGGCGAGCGAGGACACGCCGAATCCGGCAACCTTGACGCGCACGTCGCCACCATCGCGGGCCACCAAGACGTTCTCCGGACAGATGTCGCCGTGCACGACGCCCTGGCTGTTCGCGTGATCGAGCGCGTCTAGGACCTCGAGGCCGATCTGCACCGCGGTGTCGAGCGACGGCAGCTCGTGGCGGAACGCGTCGACGATCGCTGCCCCTTCGAACGGTTTCGTCGTGGCATAGACCAGCCATTCTCCTTCGACCCGCTCGATGTTCTGTTGCAACACACCCAGAGTGCCGGGGTGCTTGAGTTTGCGCGCAGGTGAGAGCGCCGCCTCGAACTGTTCGACGAACTTTCGATCTCTAGCCAAGTGTGGGTGAATGACTTCGAGGCGAACGGTGCTCCCGCTCTCGGTGTCGCGAGCCAGAAACACTCCCGCCAGGCTGGTCGCGCCGAGGCGTTTCTGGACCTCGTACCGGCCCCCTAGCCGAGCCCCCACGAGCGCGTCCGGCCGGGCGAGCTGATCGTCAGCGCGGGCATCTTGAGGAGGCATGGCCGAGACGAACAAGAGTACCAGTTCGGGCGGTCCGCGGGTTCGTGCTAACCTCGCGAAAACGCTCCCCAGACCGCTTTTTCCCCTGCCGTTGTACTTCCGGCGAGCCGCCGCCCGCGCCCCAATCGCTGCCAGGAGACCGATGTCGAACGCTCGTTTCTTTTCGTTTGCTTTTGCTCGCTCGAACCGGTTCACCGGTCGTCGGCTAGCGCTCTTGCTCGCCGCTGGAGCTCTGGGCGTCGTCGGACTCGAGAGCCGGGTAGATGCCGCCTGGCCGCCGCCGGTCACGGCGACGTCCGGTGATCTCGCGGACAGCACGAACTGGCCCAACGACCCAGGCTACGGGTATGTCGCCGCCGATCGCGCGGCCGATCGTTCGCCTGGCCTTTGGCAGTTCTATTCGTTCATTCCGGATCGCTCGACCGGAGCGCCACCCATTCGTCCCGAAGAAACGGCGTCGGGCATGAGCATCGATCTCGCGTGGCGACACACCATCGGCACAGACGAGACGGTGATTGCGGTGCTCGACTCCGGAATCGAGTGGGATCACGCCGATCTCGCCCAGAAGGCGTTCCTCAATCTCGGTGAGCTCGAGCCGCACAAGCCGCTGATGGCGGACAGTAGCGCCTGCACCGCGATCAACGGCTTCGATTGCAACGGCGACGGCATCGTCACCGTGTCGGATTGGGCCGACGACCCCAGGCTCCAGCCGGATGCCACGGGCTCGAACCCGAAGGGCGATGCCAATAGGAACGGCATTCTCGACGCCGGAGATCTCATTCTCAACTTCTCCGACGGGACGGACGACGACGCGAATGGCTACGTCGACGACATCTCGGGTTGGGACTTCTTCAAGAACGACAACGATCCTTACGACGACACCCGGTTCGGTCACGGGACTGGCGAGGCGAACGATTCGGCGTCCCAAGGAAACAATGGCATGGGCGACATTGGCGTATGCCCCCTTTGCCGCTTCGTTCCGCTGCGCGTCGGTGACAGTTTCATCACCGACGTTCAGGACTACTCCCAAGGGGTGGTCTATGCCACCGACATCGGGGCGAAGGTCGTGCAAGAGGCGCTCGGCACGGTGTTCATGAGTCGCTTCGCTCAACGCGCGATGGACTACGCGTGGGCGAACGGGACGGTGATCATCGCGAGCATGGCGGACGAGAACTCGCGCCATCAGAACGTGCCGGCGACGGCGAATCACACGCTCCCGGTGCATGCGATCACGATGCTGGGCTCGGACCAACAGAGCACGACGGCCGAGAGCTTTCTGCACTTCAATACGTGCACCAACTACGGGGCTCAAAACTACCTCTCGGCGTCCGGCACCGGCTGCTCGAGCGAGGCGGTGGGCCGTCTCTCCGGGGTTGCCGGGCTCGTCTACTCCATGGGCGCCGAGGTCGGGCTGACGCCGCCGCTCAACGCCGGAGAAGTCGCCCAGCTTC
This sequence comes from Polyangiaceae bacterium, assembly GCA_029261965.1. Lineage (GTDB taxonomy): Bacteria > Myxococcota_A > Polyangia > Polyangiales > Polyangiaceae > JAJDAH01. Next base: position 30,477 of record JAJDAH010000226.1, on the reverse strand, counting down.
TGACGATGACCGCGGACGACATTTTTGTCCCCGAGAGCGCGGATCCGGGCTCTCGACAGTTCGCGTCGAAGGAGGGCTTCGACCAACGGTTTGGATACGGACGAGTCAACGCCAATACAGCCGTGGAGTGGGTTCGCGACGGCCGCATTCCCCCGGACGTCGACATCACGCGGCCCTATTGGTTCGAGGTGCTCTACCGGGACCAAGTCGCCGGACCGGTTCCCATCATGGGCACGGTCAGCGCGAGGCGTGCCAACAGTTACGACGTCATCGTCGAGTGGGCTCCAGGGGTGGAGCCGTCCGACAGCGAGTTTCAGGTCATCAAGCAGATGGACAACGTTCCGAGCAACGACCCCGCGATCGGTTCGGACGGACAACCGCTCGCGGAGCTCGACATTCGAGACCTCGACGTCACCCACGAGCGAGACCCTGACAGCCAGCTCGGAGAAAACGATTTCACGATTACGGTTCGGGTGCGCTCGGTCGCGCACTACGGTGGAAGCATCGGCGACGTTCCTGGTGAGCTCCGTCGCGCCTACTACGTTCACGAGGACCCGGATCTCGTCGACGGCTTTCCGATCTACATCGGAGCGTCGGGTGAGACCGCCCCGAAGCTCGCGGACATCGATGGCGACGGAGTCCGGGACATCGTGAACGCGACGAGCGATGGTGTCGTGAACGTTTGGAGCCTCGCGAGCGGAACGCCCGAGCAAATTGCCGGCTTTCCGTTTCGAACCAAGTTGCTCGACGGGCTCGATGGGGATCCGAGCCGCCCGGACTACAGGGCAGCGCCCGGGTACACCTCGCCCGACGGCGTCGACCCGGACGTTGCCCGCGAGCCGGCCACTCAGGCGCCCGCGCTAGCCGACATGAACGGAGACGGCGCGATCGACATCGTGCTCAGCACTTACAAGGGCACGATCTACGTCATCGGCAACGACGGCCAGACTTTGCCGGGGTGGCCCGTGACACTTCCGGCGGTGCCCTCTTGTCCGCTCGACGACAGCCCGCGGCCCCCGCTGTGCATGGATACGGAGTTTCGCATTACTCGCGGGGCGTTCGCCGCGCCGGTGCTCGCCGACATGGACGGTGACGGTGGCTTCGAGATCATTCAGGCCGCTTTCGATGGTTTCGTCCACGTGTACAAGGCCGACGGCAGCGTGTTGCCAGGGTGGCCCGTGCGCATCCATCACCCGACCCTCGAGGTCGAATACAACCGGATCATGACGACACCGGCTGTCGGTGACTTCAACGAGGATGGCATCCCGGACCTCGTTGTCGGCTCGAACGAGCGACTCGGCACCGGGAGCACCGCCGGTGCGTTTTATCTGGTGGACGGACGGGGCAACGACACGCCCGGCGGAACGCCATACTTCCCGAATTGGCCCGTCGGCGTCGTGTCTTTCAACCTGTTCCCGCTGGTTGCCGAAGGGGTGCCGAACTCGCCCATCGTTGGCGACGTGAACGGCGACGGGAAGCTCGAGGCCGTGTTCCACGGCAACGCGAGTGCTCCGCTCATCGTGCCCGCCGACCCAGGCACTCAGCGGCTCCTCAGCTCGACACCTTCCAATGCGCTGCCCGAGCGCATCGACCCCTTCACGATGGAGCCGACGCGGGGCGTGGAAAACGCGACGATCTTCGGGCCGGACTCGAAGGCGATTCTGCCCGATACCTTCTTCCCGTTGTTCGCCCAGCCGGCGCTCGGTGACTTGAATCAGGACGGCCTCCCGGACGTGACGGCCTCGGGGGCGTCGTTGAGCGTGGCTCAGAATCTCCAGGCGAGCGGGACGCGGGGCGGTACCGCCCAGTTCATGCTCAGCATGTGGGATCTCGGCACGGGCAAGATGATGCCGGCGAGCCCGGTGGTCATCGAAGATTTCACGTTCTTCAACAACCAGGTGATCGCCGACGTCTCCGGGGATGGCTATCCGGAGGTCATCATCGGCAGCGGTGGCTACTACGTGCACGCCGCCGACGCTTGTGGACGGGAGCCCGAGGGGTGGCCGAAGTTCACGGGACAATGGGTCGCATCGACCGCCGCCGTCGGCGACCTCGATGGTGACGACACCCTCGAGGTGGTGGTTCCGACGAGGGCGGGGTGGCTCTACGCCTGGCACACGAATGGCTCGTCGGATGGGACAATCGACTGGGAGAGCTTTCATCACGACAATCGCAACACCGGCAATGTCGACGTCGAGCTCGATCAAGGGACCCGGTTGGGAGCTGCGGCGCCGCTGCCAGTCGACAGCGACGGGCGTTGCGTCCTTCCGGATCAACCCGTGGATGGCGGGGATGCAGGCACCGACGCCGGAGTCGCGCCCGGCGATGTGAGAGCCAAGGGAGGATGCTCGTGCCGAGCCGCGGGCGCTCCGGTCAGCCAGCTCACGCCGTGGGGAGTTCTTGTCGCGCTTGGGGCGGTGGGGCTCCGCAGGCGTCGCAAGAGACGCTGAAACGGAGTTCGTCGAAGGGCCTGATGAAAGCGGCGAGCGAGTCTAGGAAAAGGCTTCGCGCCGCCGGGCAACGGCCTTGACCGGCGGCGCGAAAGCCGAGCATATTCCCGGTCCTCGCGAACGCCGAAGTAGCTCAGGTGGTTAGAGCAGGCGCTTCATAAGCGTCGTGTCGTGGGTTCAAGTCCCTCCTTCGGCACTGACTTTTGTCTCGATCTCGGCCGGGGGATTTTCGATGCCCCCGCAGGGGGAGGGCATCGAAAATCCCCCTGCTTGGCCATGGTGCGAGCCAGTCAGTCTTTTTTTTCTGGCATCGATTCTGACGAATCGATTGCGGGTGGAAACTTGGTTGGCGGTGGGGGGGTGGGGTGCCAACCGGATAGGCTGGTTGATGGGCGGGTGGGTGTTTCCTCGCGAGACTCGGGGGTGGCACGAGGTTGGCTTCTAGAGTGGGCATGGTGAATGACGACCTGCACGCTTGGGCCGTCGCCCGGCTGCGGGGGTGGGCGGTGCCGCAGACGATTTCCGAAGCTTCGCGGATTGGTGCGCTGCTCGTGGAGCACGTTTATGGGGGAGACCTGAGTGCGCTCCGGTCCCGGCGCCGGAAGTCCTCGTCGCTTCGCCGTCTTGCGGCAGAGCCGGGTCTTCGGCTGAACGCCGTGACGTTGTGGCGGGCTGTCGCCATCCATCTACTCGTTCGCGACCTGCCGTGGCTGGGTTCAGCGACTCATCTTCGACTGTCCCACGTTCGCGCCACGCTCGGGCTCGAGCCTCAGACACAAAAGCTCCTCCTCGCCCGCGCCGAGGCCGGTCGCTGGACCAAACGACGGATTGAGGGCGAGTCGAGCCGCGCTCGCCACGCGGCTGCGCCTCGTTGAAACGCTACGCGCGCCCGAAGAGCTCTTGGATCCGCGAGTCGAGCGCGATCGCGATCTTGTAGAGACTCGAAATCGACGGGCTCGATTCGGCGCGTTCGATTTGCGACAAGAGCGAGATGCTGAGCCCGGTTCGGCGACTCATCTGCTTGAGGGTGAGCTCTTTCTCTTTTCGCAGCGTGCGAATCGTATCGCCGATGATCTTGTGCAGTTGCTCTTCCGGCGTACGGGCTAAGCCCTTCTTCCGCATCACCCGCGCGAGCACTTCGCGGAATTCGTCCACGTTGAACGGCTTCTTGATGTAGTCGACGGCGTCCAGTTTCATCGACGCCACGGCCGAATCGAGGTTCGGGTGCGCGGTGAAGATGACCACGGCGATGTCGCTGTCGATGTTGCGAATCCGTCGCAGCACCTCGATCCCGTCGAGCTTCGGCATCATCAGGTCGAGGATGATGACGTGGTACTGGCTCTGCCGAACCTCGTTCTCGACCAGGGTGGGGTCGCTGATCGTCTTGACCTCGAACCCGTCGCGTTCGAGCAACGTCTGCATGTAGTCGCAGATGGCCTTGTCGTCGTCGACTATCAGGATTCGAACCGACGGTACTTCCACACCCATCTCTCCTCCTCCCCGCCAAGGGGACTCTTGCGGGCTCGGTCGCGGGCTTGAGCCGGATTTCAGTCACACTATAACGACGGAGGTGGTTACAGTGCGACTAAATTCTTCAGCCGCGATTCACAGCTCGGCACGCGGCATCGACAGGCTAAAAAACGCGCCCTTTTCGCGTTCTCTCAGGCTGCGGCGCCACTCGGGTATTTGTCGATGAGCCCACGGGCCACGAGTTCGAGCTCCGAAGCACCCTCAGGTCCCACGGACTGCTCGAAGGTAGTCAGGCGCTCGGTGAGCGCCTCTATTTGCTCGCCGGGCAGCGTACGCGCGATGGGGTACACGTGGTCTTGCTCGATGCCCATGTGCCGGTGACCAAGCTCGATGAACTCGCGCCCGACCGACACGAGGTGCCGTTGGTCTTCCATGCTGAGCGCTGCCGATTGTGCGGCGAGCTGCTGGAACGCTTCGATGAAATAGCGCTCTTGCTCGTGGTCTGCTCGTAGCTGGGATAGCGGCCCTTCGTCCCAACGGAGACTGGTGTGCACCAGCGCCGGCATGAGGATGTCCTCCTCTTTCTCGTGGTGGCGTTGGTCCGCGAACTCGACGAAAAATCGTGCGAACTGAGATAGATCCGCTCGATCCACTTCGCCGACTTCGTCGATGGCGTTCAGAAATCGGCCGAACGCATCCGTCACCTCCGCGATCAAGCGATGCTCGTCCTCGAGGGAGTCGATGATGTGCGTGCGTCGAGTCACTCGTTCCCCGGGTCTGTGATCCCTTGCAAAACTCGGCTCCACCGCACTCTAGGACCCCAACGGCGCCTTCACCGTCAGCACGGGTGACTTGCACCGACGGACCACTCGCTCCGCGACGCTCCCCATGACCAGATGGGCTAGACCCGTTCGGCCGTGCGTTCCCATGACCACGAGGTCGTGCTTCTCGGCTTCGTCCACGATGATTTCGTGGGCGTACCCGGTTCGCACGCTCGCATCGATCGCCTTGAGCTTCGTTCGGTCCACGCCATCGATGAGCTCCGCCACATCCTTCTCGGCCTGCTGGCGGGCAATCTCTCCGAGCGTTTGCGGCATGGCGCCGGTGCCAACGCCGGCGAGCGCCGTGTCGAGAGGGACGAAATCGGGCGGCTCGACGACATGCATGACTTCGATCGAGGAGCCGAGCTCTGTCGCCAAGAACGCGGCGTGTTCGAGTGCTGCCTTGGAGCTTTCCGAAAAATCGACCGGGACCAAGATTTTTTCGAACGTGCTCAATTCGGGGCCTCCTTTGGGTCGTCTTGTTCGATGACGGGCACGCCGCTTTTCGGAGCTGCGCCGTACTCGTGCAGCTTGTACTGGATCTTCCGCACACTGATGCCGAGCATCTCGGCGGCGCGTGTCGTGGAGCCGCCCATGGCTTCCAGGGTTTCGAGAATCGCGAAGCGCTCGACGTCGGCCATCGATGAGCCGGGAATGTGTGGCGCGGCGCCGTTGTCCGTGGTCGGTGCGACCTCGGCGGGCAGCTGCTGAGGTTCGATGGTCGAGCTCTCGGCGAGGACGACAGCTCGCTCGATCACGTTCTCCAACTCACGAACGTTGCCCGGCCAATCGTAGTTGACGAGTCTCGATAGCGCGTCCTCGCTGATGCGTTCGACCGACTTGGCGTTCTCGGAAGCGTACTGTTGCAGAAAGTGTGTAGCCAGAGCAGGGATGTCGGACGCGCGCTCGCGCAAAGCAGGCATGCGCAGGTTGATGACATTGAGCCGATAGTAGAGATCTTCGCGGAAGGTGCCGGCGTCGACCATCTTCTTCAGGCTCTGATTCGTGGCGGCGATGAGGCGAACGTCAGTGCGAATCGTTTCGTTGCCACCCACTCTTTCGAATTCGTGCTCTTGCAGAACTCGGAGCAGCTTCACCTGCGTCGCGACGGGAATCTCTCCTACTTCGTCGAGAAATAGCGTTCCGCCGTCGGCCAGTTCGAACCGACCCTCGCGCCGGCGATCCGCGCCGGTGAACGATCCGCGTTCATGGCCGAAGAGCTCGCTCTCGAGAAGGTTCTCCGCGAGTGCCGCGCAATGCAGCCGGACGAACGGCCCATCCTTCCGTGGGGACCGATGATGGATGGCTGCGGCCACGAGCTCCTTGCCGGTCCCGGACTCCCCCGTCAAAAGCACGGTGGCGCGGCTCGGCGCGATTTGCGCCACGGTTTTGAAGACCTGCTGCATTTCTTGGGAGGACCCAACGATGTTTTCGAAGCGGTAGCGCTCCGCCAACTGTGTCTTGAGCTCTGTGGTCTCGCGTCGCAGTTGCCGATGCTCCAGCGCCCGATCGAGCACCACCAGGAGCTCGTCTGTGTTGAGTGGCTTGGTGAGGTAGTCGGCGGCACCCGCCCGCATCGCCTCGACGGCAGTGTCCACCGCGCCGAAGGCGGTCATGACGACGACAGCAACGTCGGGCTCGGCGTCTCGTAGCTTCCTCAAGAATTCGATGCCGTCCATCCCTGGCATCTTGAGGTCCGTCAGCACGAGATCTGGCCCGAAGTCGGCCGCCCGCGACAGGCCCTTGAAGCCGTCGGCGGCGGTTTCGACGCCGAATCCCTCCTCCTTCAGGATCTCCGCGAGCGCGTTGCGAGCGTTCGACTCGTCATCGACCACCAGAATTCGTCCCCGATTGCCCATGTGCTCTCTCCGTCCTTCGACCCGGCTCGGCGAGTTCCTCGCGTCCGGCCGTGTGACTGCACGCGTCGTGCCGGCGAAGTAGCTCGATAAAGAGCGGTGAACACTGGCCGTGCTGTGCTGGATCCTGGCGAAACGCGTAAATAATGCGCCAAAACGCAAAAATTGCGCAAACCTGGCTAAGCCGAGCGAGGTTGGGGCAGTCGGACCTGCAGCACGGTCCGACCCGGAGCGGACTCCGCGGTGACCATGCCCCCATGCTCGGAAACGATGCGGTGCACGATCGCCAAGCCGAGCCCGGTGCCGCCCTCCTTCGACGTGAAGAAGGCGTCGAAGATCGGCGCGTCGTCTTCGAATCCCTGACCGGTATCGCCAACTTCGATACTGGCGAAACCGGCGGAATCGGCTCGACGACTCGACACGGTCAGTGTTCCGCCGTCGGGCATCGCTTCGAGCGCGTTTCGAAAGAGGTTGAGCAACACTTGTTTCAGCCGTTCCGAGTCGAGGCGCACGTTTCCGACGGCGTCGTCGAAGTCGCGCACGATATCGACGCCGGCGGCCGACGCCTCGGGCGCGACCAGCTCGCATGACGACGTGAGTAGATCGTTGAGGGCTTCGGAGCGAAGTTCGAGTGTGCGCGGCCGTGCGAACGCCAAAAAGTCGCTGACGAGGTTGTCGAGTCGGGCGATTTCTTCTCGAACGGTCCGAGTGACGCTCTTCAGGGATTCCGCGTCGGTTTGACCCTTGTCGATTCGCCGATCGAGCACTTGCAACTGTAGCGTCGCCGAGTTTAGGGGATTGCGTACCTCGTGAGCCAAACCTGCGGCGAGGGTTCCGACGGCGGCGAGGCGCTCGGTCCGGAGCTTGTCGCGCAGACGCTCGTATTCCACGGAGACGTCGACGCCCATGGCGTAGGTCTCGACCTCGTTTTCTTCACCGTCCGGCACCTGTTGAAGGACCCAACGAACGAGCCGATGGCCGCCACTCTTGATCGGAAGCCGCCGCTCGCCCCCCGTCTCGCCAATGAGGTCGCGGCCGGACGTGCCGAGCATTTCGCTGTGAGGGTAACCGCTGACTTCCTCCAAGCGCCGATTCCACAATAGGATTTGGCCCCGATGGTCGAGTGCGAGCACGAACGCCGGCATGTTCTCGACGACTTGGCGATGGCGGTCCTCCGAGGCCTCGAGGGCGCGCCGGAGCTCCTCGCTTTCGCGTTCGAGCGACGATTGCTTGATGGCACGCTCGACGGTGCCGATGAGGTCGACGCCGTGAAACGGCTTCAGGACGTAGCCGAACGCGTCCTGGCGAACCGCTTCGATCGCGCTCTCGAGGGTGGTGTCGCCGGTCACGATGACCACCTGGGCGAACGGAGAGCGCTCGCGAAGCCCGCTGATGAGCTCGAAACCGTCTCCATCGGGGAGGTGAAGATCCACCAGCGCCAGATCGACGTCCGATTGCTCCGCTTCGCGTAGCGCCGTTTTTGCGTCCCCGCATACGCGGCAGTCGATCTTCAACGTGTCCGAGCTGCTGAGAATTTCGGCGATGTTTTCCGCGAGGTCGCGGTTGTCATCGACGATGAGGACCAGGTTGCTGGACATGGCGCGGCCACCGCGCGCTCGGCTCATGGCACTAGCCCGGCGGCGCTACTGGTTCCCACGTGCAACTTCAGTGCCGCTTTCTCTCGGTGGCGTCGCCCACTATGCCCAGCAATTTCTGCACGTCGACCGGTTTTGCCAACACTTCGAGTGCTCCGGCTCGCTCGGCGTCGCCAACGACCGCGTCGTCGGCGAAACCGGTGACGACCACCACTGGCGCGGTCGAGCCGGCGGCGCGGAGTGACGCGATCATATCGACCCCGTTCTGCCCGGGTAGTCGGTAGTCGGCGACCACGCCGGCGACCTCTCGTGTGCGCACGGCTTCGACGGCGTCCTCCGCCGTGTGAGCGACGAGCGTTCGGTAACCCGCGCCCTCGAGGATTTCGGCGAGGTTCTCCGCTAGCTCCTCTTGATCGTCGACCACGAGGATGGTCGTTGCGCTGGCCACGTCGCTACCCTAAGAGCGCGTATGCCTGTTCGCAACGGGTTGCCGCGGATCACGGAATTAGTCGGGCAACCAGACACGGAAGCACGCGCCGTGGTTTGCAGGCTCGAGCCCGATCTCTCCGCCGTGCGCGGTGATGATCCGCCGACAGAGGGCTAGGCCGAGTCCGGTGCCCTTCGCTTTCGTGGTGTAGAGGGCTTCGAACACGCGTTCGTGGTCGGCCTTGGGGATCCCAGGCCCGTCGTCCCGGACTCGCATGACCGTGCCGTCCTTCTCGCGTTCGGCCTCGATGGCAATCCCGCCACTTCCGTCGAGCGCGGCGCCCGCGTTGCTCAACAGATTGATCAACACCTGACGGATCTGGTCGCCATCGCCGGTGAGAGTCAGCCCGTCGGAGATTACGATTTTCACGGTGATTTCAGGCGAGATCGCCGCGGTGTCGAGGGCGCTGTCGACCACGCTCGCCACTTCGAGAGGCCGCCGGCGCGGTGGGCGATCCCGCGCGAGCTCGAGCAAGTCGGTGATCGTCTTGCCGCAATGCTTGATCTGGTTCGAGATTCGAGCGCGGTGTTTCTCGAACACTTCGTCGTCGATCGCCGCCTTCTCGACTTGCTTCTGCATCAGGAACAACGACGACTCGATGATGCCGAGGGGGTTTCGGAGCTCGTGGCCGATGCTCGCGGCGAGTTGCCCTATCGTTGCGAGGCGCTCGGTGGCGCGTTGCTTGGCGAGGAGATCTTCTCGGTACGTATCGAGCATGATCGCCAACTCGATGTCGAGTGCGGCATTGACAGCATGAGCGGCAGTCACACATTGCTCGCGGTTGGGCAGCGTGTCGTGCACTACCCCGAGGAGCTGAGTCCGAATGCGGTTCATCGCGGTGAACATGAACTGCTGCGGGAGGTTGATGCGGACGTGCACTCGCCCGATTCGTGATCGAGCCTCAACGTACGCCGCGTCATGGGGCCCCCGCAGCAATCTATCGAGCCAGGAGACGAGGGTTTTTTTCAGCCGCTCGGTTTGCTCCCGGCTGGTGATGACGTCGCGGGCTTCGGGGTGCCTGTCGATGGCTTCGTAGAAATCGTCGACGATTCGTTCGAAGTGGGGGGCCGCGTGTGGATGGATCGTGGCGAGGGTCGCGCTGGTCGTTTCGTCGAAATCGACGTACTCGCAGATGCTCGCGTACTTTTGGGGGTCCATCGATTCGGACTTACGCAATCGCCATGCCGCCGACTTGGGCGGCTTTGGCTGCCACCTTCGTACTCCAAACCACGGCGGGGCGAAAATCTTGCGCCCTCCAGGTGAGGTGGGCGCAGAATATGGGCGAGGCACGCCGCGTGCATCGATTGCGCGAATGAAGCGCCCGTGGCACTCGCTGGCACCCGACGCCGTCTGTGACGCGCTGCGAACCGGAAACGCCGGCTTGTCGACCAGCGAGGCGAGGCGACGTCTACTCGCGGATGGTCCGAACCAGCTCGCCGAACGGCCCAAGCCTGGCCCCGTGCGCCGGTTCATCGGGCAATTCGGCGATGTGACCGTAGTCGCGCTGCTCGTGGCGGCCGTCATCGCCGTGGTGCTCGCGCTGTACGACGATGCGCCGCAGTCGACGCTCGCACGCTACGGCGATGCCATCGCGATCGGGATCATCGTCTTGATGAACGCCGTCATCGGCTTCGTGCAGGAGCGGAAGGCCGAGTCCGCACTCGAGGCTCTTCAAAGCATGACAGCACCGGTGGCGCGCGTGTCGCGCGACGGACAGCGCGCCACTGTCGGCGCGGTGGAGCTGGTCACTGGAGACGTGGTATTTCTGGGCGAGGGCGACCGTGTCCCGGCAGATCTGCGCCTGCTCGAGGCTTCGGACGTTGCTGTCTCCGAGGCGGCACTCACGGGCGAAAGTGCTCCCGTCCGCAAGGACTCGACCGCTGAGCTGCCCGACGAAACGGCGCTGGCCGAGCGCGAGACTCTGTGCTTCATGGGCACTCATGTCACGGCGGGCCGAGCTACGGGTGTGGTCGTCGCGACCGGCATGCAGACCGAGCTGGGTCTGATTGCCGGAATGCTCGGCGCCGTCGATGCTCCAGAAACACCTTTGCAGGCGGAGCTTCGGCGTTTTGGGGCTTGGGTCGTCGTGGGGTGCGTCGCCATCGGCATGATCGTCTTCGCGGTGCAGGCGTTGCGCACCGACGCCGGCTTCTCTCTCTTGTTCCTGACCGCGGTGAGTCTCGCGGTCGCCGCGATCCCCGAGGGGCTCCCGGCAGTGACCACCATCGTGTTGGCGCTCGGAGTCCAGCGGATGGCGGCACGCAACGCGCTCGTGCGCCGGCTCCCCGCCGTGGAGGCTCTCGGCTCCGCGCAGGTCATTTGCTCGGACAAAACCGGGACTCTGACCCAGAACCAAATGACGGTTCGACGACTGGCGACGGCCCATCTTCGAGCGGACGTTGGAGACGACACCGCCTTGCTGCGTCTATATCGAGGGGGCAAAGAGCTTTCACCCGAGCGCCACGGTGTGCTCCGGCGCCTCGTTGCCGCCTGCCGATTCGCCCCGGCCGCGTCGGTTTCAGTGGATGCGAAGGGTGGTCGCCACATCGCTGGAAACCCCACCGACGGCGCGTTGCTCGACTTGTACGCCAGGGCTGACTTCGGCGCCGACGAACGACTGATCACGGGGGAGAGACCGTTCGATCGCGAGCGGCGGCTGGCCACTGTCCGGGTCGCCGAGCGTGAGGGCGGGGTCGTCGGGTACACCCACGGCGCCTTCGAATCGGTCGTCGCGGCGTGCGTATCCGTGCTCGACGAAGCGGGGGAGCCGGTGCCTCTGGAGGCAGCGCTCCGAGAGGAGCTGGCTCTTCGAATGGAGGCGTGGGCCGCGGACGGCCTCCGCGTGCTCGCCATTGCCGAGCGACGAGCAGCGCATTCGACGCCGTTGGACGTTCTCGAAACCGAGATGACGCTCATCGGGCTCGTCGGGATGAGTGACCCCCCGCGCCCCGAGGTCCCCGCGGCCATACTCACGGCCAAAAAGGCTGGCGTGGCGACGATGATGATCACCGGAGACCACCCGAAGACGGCCCGGGCCATCGGGAACGAGGTTGGGCTAGTCGAGGGGGAGCTCTTGAGCGGCGCCCAAATCGACGAGATGAACGATCAGGAGCTGGCTAGCAGGTTGCCTCGTGTCGCGATCGTGGCGCGCGCGACCGCGCTCCACAAGTTGCGCATCGTCCAGGCATTCGATGCGATGGGAATGTCGGTGGCGATGACTGGCGACGGCGTGAACGACGCCCCGGCGCTCAAGGCGGCGACGATCGGCATCGCCATGGGCAAGGGGGGCACCGACGTCACACGGGAGGCGGCCGATTTGGTGCTGTCCGACGACAACTACGCCAGCATCGTCGCCGCGATCGAAGAGGGCAGGGTCATCTTCTCCAACATTCAGAAGTTCATTCTGTTTCTGCTGTCCGTAAACACCGGCCTCGTGCTTGCCGTCTTCTTCGCGTCGCTTCTCGGCTGGCCGCCGATCCTCACTCCCACGGAAATTCTGTGGATCAATCTCATCACGAATGGGCTGCCCGCGCTGGCGCTCGGTCGAGAACCCGTCCATCTCGACCCGATGGCCCGCGGGCCCCGAGATCCGGGCGCTGGATTCGTTTCTTTCGTGGACGGCGTTTGGCTCGTGGGCCACGGGATTTGGATGGCGCTGCTCGGCCTCCTGGTGTTTGCGTACCACGCGCAATCTGGAGACATCACGACCGCTCGCACGATGGCGTTCACGGTGCTCGCGATTGCGCCGCTATTTCACGCGTTCAACTGTCGGTCGCGTACGGATTCCATTTTCGCCCTCGGTGCGTTCGGCAACCGAAGTCTCCTCGCGGCGTTCGGTGTGGCGTTGCTCCTGCAAGGGATCGCCGTCTACGTCCCCGTGGTCGACGAGGTTTTTCGCACCCAACCGCTTTCGCCCGGAGAGGTCGCCATCGCCCTCGCCGTGAGCGCGAGCGCGCTCGTGGTAGGCGAGCTGGAGAAAGTGGTGACCCGGCGGCTGGCGGGAGCGTGGACCGCTCCTGGCGACCGGTCCGGCGCCGATGCTCGGGGTTCTGCCTGAGCGCAAGAGACGGGCGTGTGTGGCAAGATGGCGCTGGCATGCCCAATGCAGGCGATTCCCCCATGCGATCCATCGACAAGATCCTAGTTCCCGCCGATTTTTCCGCGTGTAGCGCCTCCGGGCTGCAACTCGCCATCGAGATGGCGACGAAGCTCGGCTCCGAGGTCCACGTCGTTCACGTGGTCGAACCGGCTCGGTACGTTCAACCAGGAATGATGGTGACCACCGCGGAACAAAAACACGTTCCGATCGAGGACTTTGCCCGCGAATACTACGGGGCCGAGATGGCGGAATTCCTCGCCAAGGTCGATGCCGGATCGGTGAAGGTTTCGAACGAAGTTCTCGACGGCGTTCCCCATGAGACGATCGAGCGCCTCGCTCTCGAGGGCGGTTACGACTTGATTGTCATCGGCACGCACGGACGCCGGGGAATCAAGCACATGCTCATCGGCAGCGTCGCCGAGCGTGTGGTTCGGCGTGCGCCGTGCCCAGTGCTCACCGTGCGCGGTCCCACCGACGAGTGAGACGCCCCCCAGAGGGCCGGTTTATCGAAACGTCAGGCCCATGTTCTCGCGGGCTCCGGAGTTTCGACTGACGTAGTGGTAGGTGTGACGCGCGCCATGTCGCTCGCTGTGTTGCGAGCACCAGAGGTTCTCGCCGCCTGACGCCTTTCTCGCTTCGACGCACCGGGGACATGGTGGGGCGATCTGAGGGACTTTGATGCCATCAGAGTAGTCCTTGGGCCGCACGACTAGGACCGGACATTGCGTGAGTCGGACAGTGCCTTCGGCAACCGAGCCGAGCAGAAGGCGCTGCGCGCCCCTTCGACCGTGAGTGCCGACGACGACGATGTCCGCTTCGAGATCCGCTGCCAATTGGGCAACCTCGTGGGCGGGCGCGCCTACGCGAACGTGCGTGACGACTCGAGCAAAATTCAGACTACCGCCCCCTTTCTGGAACTTCTCGAGCTCTTTCTGAACGTAGTCTTTTAGGTGTTTCGACGCCTCCTCGATGGTCACGACGGCGATTTCGTCTGGTAGCTCGACCCGGAGCATGGGTCCGGAGGCACCCGCGACGGCAACGACGTGAGGTTCGGCGTTGCTCTCACGGCTGGCCAGCTCGAACGCGCGGTGCAGCGCTCGAGTTCCCGTGTCGGAGTAGTCGACACCGACGACGACGATGTAGGGATGGGTGCTTTTTGGGTTGTTCATGGCCTTGTCTCCTCCCCGCTAGGGGCTGAACGAGAGGGTGCACACGATGTGCCAAGACGGGTTTCTGCGCCGGTCGCCCCGCACCCCCACGCACGGGTTGCGCGAGGCGCTCAACTTCGCAGCACCAGCACGGGACAGCTCGCGAGGCGAACGACGTGCTCGGCGACCGATCCGATCAACAGGCGGGCAGTTCCCGTACGTCCGTGCGACGACAATACGATGAGCTCGCTGGCTTGCTCGGCGGCAAGTGCGGTGATTTCCCGGGCGGCGTTGCCGATGCGAACGCTGACTCGAACCGAGCGAAGCTTTTCTGGCATCCACTTCCGAACGGCGTTTTCCGCATGTTCCGTGCGGGTTTCGTCGGTGACGGTTTCCCAAACGACGCCGGGCTCAGTGGCGCTCAGATCGGGCAGAACGTGGACGACGTGCAGTCCGTCCACACTTTCACAGATCGACCCGGCGACCTCGAGAGCCCTAGCTGACGGTCCAGAGAGGTCGACAGGAACCAAGACTCGCTGCGCAGTCCACGATGATGCCATCGAGCAATCGACCAGCAACGCCCGTGCCGTCGAGCGACGCAACGGCGTTCATTGCGCGTCGAGTGCTCCGCTTTCAGTGTTCGGGGTGCGGCGGGGCGGAACTCGATGGCAGAATCTGCGTCGAGGCAGGTGTCGGCGCAACGTTTGCGTGGTGCCGGGTGCATTCTTCGACTTTCGGGCATGCCAGTGCCGGCACGTGGCTTGCTGTGTGAGTACGTCATGCCGCAGCTCAAGAAGATTCTGGTTCCCGTCGACTTCTCGGACGGTTCGGAGCTCGCGCTGAGCCAGGCGCTCGAACTCGCAGCGCGCTTCGATGCCGCGGTGGAGGTGCTTCATGTGTGGGAGCCGCCGCGATTCATTCGCCCCGACTTGATGGTGTGGATGGAGGACGATGGCGCGGCGTCGTCTCTCGCCGAGTACTCGCAGAAGCGAGCCGCAAAGGACCTCGAAACCCTGGTGGCCAAGCGAGGGCTCGAGCTGACGACTAACCTGCGGCCCCGGGTGGAAATGGGAGGCGCGGCCGCCGTCATCGTCGAGGAGGCCGCTCGCGGTGAGCACGATCTCATCGTGATGGGCACCCACGGTCGAAGTGGTTTCCAGCACCTTTTCCTCGGAAGTGTGGCGGAGAAGGTGGTCCGTCGGGCGCCATGCCCGGTGATGACCGTCCGCAGCGCACCAGCGCCCGCCGTGGCGAAGAAAGTGTCCTGAACAACCAGTCTAGGAGTCGCAACATGGTCGTCGAAGAAGTCATGACGAAGAGCCCCGTGGTGGTTCAGGCGGAGCAGAGCGTGCAGGAGGTGTTGGCCACTCTGCTCGAGCTCGACGCTCGCCACTTGCCGGTTCTCGACGACGGGGATCTCGTCGGAATCATCAGTGACCGAGATCTCCGCAGTTTCATGTTGCCGGAGCTGAGCGCCCTCGACTCGCCGGAGGAAGCAAAACAACGGCTCGCGTCGCCCGTGAGCGGCTTGATGGCCGGCGACGTGCTTTCGATCGGCCCCGAGACCGAGGTCAAGGACGCCATCGACTTGATGCTCGAGCAGAAGATCGGTGCTGTTCCAGTCGTTTCCGCTGACAACGGCGCCTTGGTGGGAATCGTGAGCTACGTCGACGTGTTGCGCGCCGCGCGGCCTTTGTTCGAGTAACCAGCCATGACATCGCGCGTACAAGTCACGTTTCACGGAATCGAGCATTCTGACGGCGTCGAGGAGCTGGTTCGCGAGCGATCGAAAAAGCTCGAAGCCCTGCATGGTGAGCTCAGCGGGTGCCGTGTGACTCTGGAGGCCCCCCATCGCCACCACCAGCATGGGAACAATTTTCGGGTCCGCATCGACCTTCGCTTGCCAGGCGAGGAGCTGGTGGTGGGCCGCTCGAGGGACAAGGGCGACGAGCACGCGGACCTTTACGTCGCCGTAAACGATGCGTTCGACGGCGCGGCGCGGCAGTTGAGCGACTTCATTTCACGGCGTCGCTCGACCCAGCGGCGGCCGCACGGCTCGAGCTCCTAAATCGCGCTGATTCGCCTGCCGGATCTGGAGCCGCTAGCCTTGCGGCTCATGCCGACGGCACTCGAGCGATGGTTACCCAGTTGGTCGCACCCGCTGGCCACTTGGTTGCTCGAGCCGGCAGTGCTCGGCGCGCTCGTCGGCGGATCAGTGGTATTCTTCGTTCTCAACGTCGTCGGGATCCCCTGGTTCCTCGCGCGAGTCCCGGAGGATTATTTTTCGCGACAAGAACGCTCGGAGTTGGGAATCGAGCGCGGCCCGATCGAACCCTGGCGGTTGGCGATCCGCGGCCTCAAAAATGCGGTGGGTGTCTTTCTGTTCCTCGCGGGAGTCGCCATGTTGTTCTTGCCGGGGCAAGGCATTCTGACGATTCTCGCTGCGACGATGTTGGTGGACTTTCCGGGCAAGCGTCGGATCCAGCGCCGGATCCTACGGTGGGGTCCGGTGCTGACGGGTGTCAACGGGCTACGCCGTCGGGCCGGGAGGCGGCCTCTGGTGCTTCTCTCCGGCGACGACCCCCCAAGTGACCGCGTCGGTGGTTGAAATGGCGGCCGCCGCCCACAGGCTTCGAATGCCTTTTCGGCGCGGGCAATCAGCGCCAGGCTAGGCGCATGACTCGAACCCAATACGCGCTCTGTCCGCTTTGCGAGGCATCGTGTGGGCTGGCCGTCGAGCTCGACGGTGAGCGAATCGCGGGAATTCGCGGCGATACGCAGAATCCCTTCAGCCGTGGCCATATTTGCCCCAAAGCGCTCGGGCTCAAGGACATCCACGAGGATCCGGATCGCTTGCGACGACCGCTCAGGCGGCGCGGCACGGATTGGGAGGAGATCGAGTGGGACGAGGCGCTCGACGAAGCGGCAGCGCGCATCGTCGAGGTTCAGCGTGAGCACGGGCAAGACGCGGTGGCGTTCTACGTGGGCAATCCCACGGGTCACAGCTATTCGGCACTTCTCGGGCTGAGCGCTTTGCGAGAGGTCGTCAAGACGCGGAGCGTGTTCTCTTCCGCGTCGGTGGATGGCCTTCCGCGCACTCTCGTCGCGAGTCTGCTCTACGGAAACCAAGCGACGATTCCGATTGCGGACATCGACCGCACGGATTTTTTGCTCATCCTCGGCGCGAACCCCCTCGTGTCCAACGGCAGCATCATGACGGCGCCGGACTTCAAGAAGCGTCTGCAGCGCCTCCAGCGTCGTGGCGGCACTTTCGTCGTCATCGATCCCCGCCGGAGCGAGACGGCGCAGCTCGCTGACGCTCACCACTTCATTCGGCCGGGAACCGATGCGCTGCTGTTGGCGGCGCTGCTCAGGACGATTTTCCGCGAAGGCTGGACCAATACGACTCGTCTGGCCCCGCATTTGGAGCAGCTCGAGGCGCTCGAACGAGCGATGGATCCGTTCACCGCGGAGAGGGTCGCGCCGATCACCGGGATCGGTGCTGGCGCCATTCGCGAGCTCGCCCAGAGGTTCGGTACGTCCCGCACGGCGGTTTGCTACGGCCGCATGGGAATTTCCGCTCAGGAGTTCGGCGCCGTCGCGACGTGGTTGATCGATGCGCTCAACATCGTCACCGGGAACTTCGACCGTCCAGGTGGTGCGATGTTCAATACGCCAGCAGCGGATCTGCCAGGCATCGCGCGAGTTGTGGGTCAGACCGGCGAGTTTGCGCGCTGGACGAGTCGCGTCAGCGGCAAACCCGAGTTCAATGGCGAGCTGCCAGTTGCGGCGTTCGCCGAGGAGATGGAGACGGCGGGCGAGGGGCAAATTCGAGGGCTCATCACCCATGCGGGAAACCCAGTCCTGTCGTTGCCCAACGGGCCTCGCCTCGACGCGGCTATCTCCAAGCTCGACTTCGTGCTTTGTCTCGACATTTATTTGAACGAGACCACGCGGCACGCAGACATCATCTTGCCGCCGACGTTCGGGCTCGAGAAAGAGCAGTACCCGTTGCTGTTCTTCAGTCTGGGCGTTCGAAACTTCGCGCAGTTCGCGCCGGCGGTCGTTCCGGCTTCCCCCGGGGCGCGTGGCGACTACGAAATCATGATGGAGCTCGTGCGACGGATTGGGGCCCGCCGCGGAGGGCTCCAGTCGATTGGCACTCGCGCGGTCAAGTGGTTGGCCGGCCGCTGGGGCGCTCGAGGCGCCTTGGATTTGATTCTGCGGCTGGGCCCGTACGGGTTGAGCATCGCGGACCTGGAAGCGGCGCCGCATGGAGTCGATCTCGGGCCCCTCGAGCCAAGACTGCCGCGGATCCTCAACACGCCGGACAAGAAGATCCGCCTGATGCCGACGCCGATCGCCGACGACTTGACGCGACTGCGGGCTCGCCTCGAAGAAGGGCGCCGCCAAGAGCTCACCTTGGTCAGTCGGCGACACCTGCACAGCAACAACTCCTGGATGCACAACTGTCAGAGACTGGTCAAAGGCAAGGACCGTTGCACCTTGTTGATGAACCCGTTGGACGCGGAGGAACGCGGCCTCGGAGACGGCGTGCGAGCCCGGGTACAATCGCGTACGGGAAGCATCGTGGTGCCCGTGGTGCTCAGCGACGAAGTCATGCGCGGCACGGTGAACATGCCGCACGGCTGGGGTCACGATGTCGACGGCGCTCGGCAGGGCGTTGCCAGAAAACACGCTGGTGTCAGCGTCAACGAGCTCGTGGACGATGCACGAACCGATCGCTTGAGCGGAGCCTCGGCTCTCAACAGTGCACCGGTGAGCGTTTCTGTCGCGGATCGTTGACCGCCGAGACCATGGCTCGCATCGACATCGTCAAATCCACCGGGGAAATAGAATCCTACGATGAGCGAAAGCTCAGGAAATCGCTCCAGCGCGCGGGGGCCTCTGCCGACGTCGTCAAGCGCATCCTCGCGCAGGTTCGCGAGCGCCTGACTCCAGGGATGAGCACGCGGAAGATCTACGGCCTCGCGTTTCGATTGTTGCGCACAGAAGCGCGACCGCTGGCGGGGCGCTATGGGTTGCGCCGCGCCGTCACGAGTCTCGGGCCCGGGGGGTTTTCGTTCGAGAAGTTCGTGGCCGCCATCCTCACCGCGGACGGCTACGAAACAACCACCAACATGATGCTGGCAGGGCGGTGCGTGAAGCACGAGGTCGACGTCTTGGCTGAACGGGGCAACCGGCGGCTCGGGGTCGAGTGCAAGTATCATGGTCAGCCGAATCGCAAGCCCGATCTCAAGGTCGCGCTCTATGTTCACGCGCGAGCGCTCGACCTAAAGGCCAGTGGCGCCGTTACCGACTTCTGGTTGGTGACCAATACGTCCTTCACGACCGAGGCGGCACAGTATTCGGCTTGCGCGGGGCTCACTCTGAGAGGTCTCGACGATCCACCGGGTGAGAGCTTGCGCGACATCATCGAGCGCGAGCGCTTGTATCCGGTGACTTGCTTGACCTCGTTGAAGACTCGTCAAGTCCGGGCCCTGCTCGATCGCGACGTCGTGCTGAGCCAGGATCTGTTGTCCGAACCAGAGCATCTCACGGCGCTCGGCCTGAGAGACGAGGCTGCTGACCGCGTGCTCGACGAAGTGAGGGAGCTTCCTCGGCTAATCGAGAAGCGAAAAAAGGCGTCCAAGCGGAAGGCTAAGAGCCGTTCTCGAGGTCGGGGATGACCCGCGCGAGGCGCTTGCGGACGACTTGACGCACCATCTTGGCGAGCCCTTCCACGTCGTCGATTTCCGCGATCAAACCGAGCGGGATCTGGAATCCACCCTTGTCTGCACGGCCGCCGCCATAGGGATGGCCGGCGTCGTCTTTTCCGAACGCGGATTCGAGGAACGTGGACGGGTCCACGCTCGCGCTGTTGGTCCGCAGCGAGCCGTCGATGCGGTCGCCGACGATGCCGTAGACCAGCACCGTGTCGATGTCCTCGCGACGAAGGATGAAGTCCGCAGCGGTGGGAATGGCGTCGCGGTCGTGCGCCGAAATTCTGCCGACAGCGGCGAAAGCGAAGTCTCGAATGACTTCCATGTCCGTCAGCGCTCGTCCGACCGCCCCCATCGTTTCCGCGGTCATCGTGCGGTGGCCGACTCGGTTGAGCAGAGGGGCGTCCGCAAAGGGTTTCAGAAAAGCAGCGGCCTCGAAGTCGGCGCGAGTCGCCAGGGAGAAGTCGTCGGTATCGGTCTCGATTCCGAACAACAACGCGGTCGCGACTCTCGTGTCGTCCTGCGTTTCGCCGGTGAGAGTCGCGAAGCCCTTTTCGAGAAACTCGGCGTAGATGGTCGACGTGGCGCCATAGCTCGGACGAATGTCGACGTACGGCGCGTCAGTCGATTGCGCCTGATCTCGATGATGATCCACCACCGTCAGCAGCTTGAGACTCTCGGGGAGCTCTACCTTCTTTTCCACGGTGTTGGTGTCGACGAGCGAAATGAAGTCGAACTGCTCGAAATCCTTCGTGGAGTCCATCAGCGTCAGCGGGATGTTGAGCAGTTTGACCAACGCTCGGTTTTCGGGCCGCGAGACCGGCATCACGTGCGCAATCGTGGTCGCGACGTCGAACTCGGCGCAGATGCGCTGGTGCGCCAGTGCGCTTCCGATGGCGTCCGGGTCGGGGTGGCCACTGAGTAAGATGACTACCGACTTGCCCCGAGCCGACTCGAGCGCTTCTTTGAGGGCCGCCGAAGCGTCGCTCGCGTCCATGTAGCGGCGGAGTCTAGCAGGGGGTTTTGATGGGGCGCGCGCCCCCCTTCCGTAAGTGCAGGAAGTTGCTTTGGTTATCTAGGGCTCAGGGGGACTTCTCGGGCACGATCAGCTGCTGGCCGGGTCGGATCGGCTTCTGTTTGCTGAGACCGTTGGCCCCCGTCAGTGCCCGCACACTCACGCCGTACCGCTTGGCGATGATGCTCAGGGCCTCTCCTTTTTTCACGACGTGTACCCGCGGTTTTTTCTTCGGCTTGCCGCCCACGATGACGAGCTTTTGGCCCGGGTGGATCGCCTTTTTTGGGTCGATGCCGTTCTTGGTCACCAAGTGACCCACGTCGACTCCGTAGCGCTTGGCGATTCCGATCAGGCTCTCGCCGGACTGCACGATGTGGATACGCTTTCTGGTTGTCGGGACTTTTCCTGCTGGTGGTAGCGGCAGATGGGCTTCGACCGTCGTTCGCCGAACTGGCGCGAGCGTTCGAGCCACGGCCTCGCGGATGGCGGCGATCGTCACCGCATCGATTCGAGCGAGCTCCCACGGCGAGTCTTTGCGGCCGAGCGCCTCGTAGCGGCCGATCGCGAGTGCTTTGTCGAGGTTCGACTCGAGCCCCAGGAGCCTCCTCAGATGGATTCGGCGCTTCGCTCGCGCGAGCTCGGCGGCGGTCGGCCCGCGACGCTTCAGGCGCGCAACTTCTTCATGCAGCACCGCCTCTGCTTTTCGGACCATGGCGCCCTTCGTCAGCAAGATCTGAAACCCGACGAGCGAGTATTTTTCGAGCTCGGCGTGCAGGGGCCGCGTGGCGGTCGCGAGGTCGCGGTCGACGAGGCGGCGAGACAGCGATGCGCCAGCGCCGCCGGCGAGTATCTCGGTAGCAACGAGCAGCGCGGCATGCTCGTCGCTGTCCTTGGGCGGGCCGGGCCAGCCCCAGAATAGTCCGGGAGAGGAGATGTGCTCGTCTTCCACCGCGGCGTATCGCTCACTCGTCTGGCGGAGCTTGCCGGTCGGTGGAGCCGTCGACGACGTGTCGCTGGCGGACAAAGCGCCGAAGTGTTCGCCTGCCAGCGCTCGAACCGTCGGCGGGTCGATGTCGCCAGAAATGGTGAGCACGCCACGAGACACGGTGAACGACGAGCGATGGAAGTCGCGCGCCGCGTCGTAGTCAGGTGGAGAGCCGCGGACGGCGGCGAGAGGCGTGTTCGAGTAGCCGGGCATGCCCTGGAAGACGAGCTCTTGTACCCTGAGGGCTGCTCTGCCGTAGGGCTCGGCGTCGAGCGCCGCGCTCAGTTCCTCGATGACTTTCTTTGCTCGCCCATCGAAACCAGTTTTCACGAGCGAGTGGGGCTTGAGTCGTTCGGCCTCGAGCCAGAATCCAACGGCGATGGAGTGCGCGGGGAGCTCGACACAGTGACTCGCCGTGTCGCTCTGGATGTGGGAAGAAACACGCCCCCCGCGCGCATGCACGAGAGCGACGGCGTCGGTTCCGGTCGGCGTCCGGCGTCCAGCGAGTAGCAATCGGTTGACGATCGTCAGCATCCCGGCCGTGTCCTCGGTCTCGGCGTTCATGCCGAAGTCGAAAGTCGTGCAAATGGCGACGGTCGCGACCGTTCGGTCCACGTTCATCACCAGCCGGAGCCCATTTTGCAGCCGCTCCTTCTCGAGCTCGGGAGCTGCACTCTCAGAAGGAGCCTTCGCGGGAGCCTGGGCGATGGCGACCCCGCCGATGCTCGTCGTCGCGCCCACCGTCGCCAGAGCGAGCAATCGTGCGGTCGCCCTCATCATCGGTCGCGCTTAGCACGATACGAGACGGTGCTCACAAAACCCGGGCGATCGAAGCGCGCGGCGTCGGCCGCGGCTGGCGAGGCGCCCGCCGAAACGTCCATTGGCGGACGCCCCAACGCGGCTGTAGAGTAGCCCCTAGCGAGGGAATCATGACTTATCAGAATCTGCACCGTTGGATGATTGCACCGTTGGCGCTGTGTGCCCTCGTGGCACCGGGAGAGGCCGAGGCGTGCGGCGGTACCTTTTGCGACACCGGGCCGACAGCCATGCCGGTCGACCAAAGCGGCGAGAATATCCTCTTCGTGGTCGACGGCGACTCGGTCGAAGCTCACGTTCAGATTCAGTACACGGGTGATCCGGCGCGGTTTGCCTGGGTCGTGCCCATGCCGTCGATCCCCGACGTGCAGGTGAGCTCGAATCAGCTGTTTCAAAACATGCTGTCTTCGACGGTTCCCACCTACGGCTTCACGACGACCATCGACTCCTGCGGCAACCGGGGGGTGAACGAAAACACCAGCGGCGACGGTGCCGTGTTCGGCGGTTCTCCACCGTCCGAGCCGGGCGGACCAGAAGTCGTGCTGCGAAAGACGGTCGGTGTCTTCGACGTGGTCGTGCTCGAAGGAGGTACGGCGACCGAGGTCGACGAATGGCTGACGGCGAACCAATATCAGACGGCTCAGAACGGAGTCGAACTGCTCGCTCCCTACGTGCAGGACGGCTTCGTCTTTGCGGCCGTCAAGTTGACTGCTGGGACAGGGCTCGACGAAATCCATCCGTTGAGCTTCCGGTACCTCGGTTCCGAGCCGGCGATCCCCTTACGTCTGACCGCCGTGGCGGCTACGCCGGACATGGGAGTGCGCACCTTCTTTTTGGGCGGCGATCGGGTCGTGCCGACCAACTACAAACACATGGTGCTCAACCCGCTCCGGATCGACTGGGCGAATTCCGCGTCGAACTACGGCGAGGTCGTGTCGAACGCAGCGGACACCGAGGGCGCGGACGGGCACGCTTTCGCCACCGAGTACGCCGGGCCGAGCAGCATCGTCGGGCTCGGTGGGATCTACAGCCAGGACTGGGACGCGAGTGTCTTCGAGACCATCGATCCCGTGCTGATCGTCGACGAGCTGCAAGTCCAGGGCTTGGCGAGTTGCGATCCTGGCTTCTGCTCCTTCACGCACGCGCTCGTCGCACCGCTGCTCGAGGAGTTTCTCCCGAGACCGGCTGGCGTGAGCGCCGACGACTACTACAGCTGCCTGAGCTGCTATCAGGCGCAGGCGGATCTTTCAGAGTGGGACGGCCCGAGATTCGCTGCCGCGATGTCCGAACGGATCATCGATCCCGGCTTGCACGCGCAGGATCTGCTCGCGAGAAATCCCTATCTCACACGGATGTTCACCACCGTCTCGCCGGCGGAGATGGACGTCGATCCCCAGTTTCGGGCCGTGTCGGGCCTGTCCGACGTCGGACTGCCGGCGATGGCGGACCGTCGCACCTTCTGCCGCGGGCTGAACGTGATGACGCTGCCCGACGGCCGAGAGATCGCCATGCCGGACGCCAACACCTGGCCGACGTTCCCGAGCACCATGCCGTGGGTGGAGCGGATCGAAGAGCTCGCGCCCGACGGCACGTTGCGAGTTCTCAGCGACAACGCACAGACGATCGATACCGGCCTGTCTCGCTCGAACGCCGAGCAGGGGTATCGAGATGGGGCAGACGGCGGTTGCGCGTGCTCCGTGCCGGGAAATCCCAGCAGCCGGTCGCTCGTTGCCGGCGCCCTGACCGCGCTCCTGGCCTTCGGGTGGGGACGCCGCCGGCGACGGCGCTAGCTGGTCGCTCGTCAGGACGACGAGCTCGAGCGTGCCGCTCCCAGATCCGGTTCGAGCGGGAATAGCTGCTCTTCGTAGCCGTAGGCGTTCGGGGTGAGCTGAACCACCGTGTGCAGCGGGATGGCGATGTGCGGGCACTCCTCCTGAGGTAGCCCCATCAGATAGCCGTAGAGGACGCGCGCTACCGCTTGGTGAACGATGAGCATGACCGGGCGGCGCTGGCGCTCGAGCTCGACGATGATGGGTTCGACTCGTTGAATCACATCCGCGTAGGACTCGCCCTGCGGATAGCGATATCGGAACTTGTCGTTTTGCCGAGCGGCGAACTCTACGGGATGTCGGGTCTTGATCTGATCGTAGGTCATGCCGTCGCAGATTCCGGCATCGATTTCGTTGAGCGCTCGCCAAGCCGAGGTTTCGGTCGGTAGCTGTTCTGCGGTCTGAATCGTGCGCCTGAGCGCGCTCGTCCAAACCGTGACTTCTTCGCCGTCGGCGATGCGCTCGCTCAGAAACTGGGCGAGCGAGTGCGCATACTGCTCGCCGGCAGGACTCAGCGGAGAGTCGCCACCGATGGTGCCCCGCACGTTGAACTCGGCCTCCCCGTGGCGCGTCAGCCATATCGGCCGCCGCGTGTTGTGAACGTTCATGAGGAACGAAATGAGTCGAGCTGGCAGGTACCCCTCGATGCGGTTGATGACGACTTGGCGGCCCACGTCGATAATCTTGACGTAGCTCTTTTCTGGATCGGCCAGCGTCTCGTAGCTGCGCTCGTAGTGGGCGATGCGCTTTCTGAAGTCCTCTACGGCGCGCTCCGGTTCGAAGTCGGCGTAGTCGGGTGAACGCAGCTTGGTTTCGCGAACGTTCTGCTCGACCACTGTCCGGTCGCAGATCGATTCGATGAAGATCACGCGCACGCCGGCCGTGTGGCACCGCTCGTAGACGGCTTGGCGCCTGGCGTGTGTGGAATTCGTGGCGTCGTAGATGCCGACGTTTCCGCCCTCCTCGAACCAGTCGAGCATCGCCTGGAGCGCCTCCATGGCTACCTCGCGCCGAAGCGCCGCACCAGCGGGGTTGTCGGGGTCGAAAAAATCGTGAGGTTGTTTGGCGCCGAGCCGACGTCGTCGGTAGTCACCGACGTTGAATCCGTGGGTTCGATACCCCAGCCAAGAAAGGTATCTTTGGATTTTCCTGGCCAGGTAGGTCTTGCCCCGTGCCGGCAGACCGACCATGACCAGCGCCAGCGGGGCCGCATCGAGCTGAGTCAGATGCATTTGCGCCGAACCATGGCCCGAGGCGCTCGCGAGGGCCACTCCGCCGCCACGGATATTCGTGATATAGCCCGTCGCCTGTCGTCTCGGGGCACTCTTCAAGAGGGTAATTCATGGCTGTGAACGAACATCGACGCTTCGACGGAAAGGTGCTGTTGACCGGCGCCGCCGGCCACCTCGGCGCTAATCTCGTCCGCCGGCTGCTCGACGAGGGCAGGGACGTACGAGTGCTTCTGCGCCCAGGGGACAACAACACTGGTGTCGACGGTCTCGAGCTCGAGCGCATCTACGGCGACTTGCGAGAGCCCGCGAGCCTAGAGAAGGCCGTCGAGGGTTGCGAAACGATCTTCCACGTGGCGGCGACGATTTCCACAGTCAACGCCGGCGCGCGAGCGGCTCGGGGCATCTTCGAGAACAACGTGCTCGGCACGCGGAACCTCCTGTCCGCGGCGAAGGACGCCGACGTCGCGCGGGTGGTCGTGACCGGCTCGTTCAGCGCGGTGGGTTACGATCTCGACGATCCGTCGAAACCCGGTCACGAGCGACGACCGTTCTATCCCTTCGACAAGTCGCTGCCCTACGCCCACACCAAAGTGCTCGTCGAGCACGAGTGCCTCAAAGCGTTCGCTGACGGGCTCGACGTGATCATCGCCACGTCGTGCGCGCTCATTGGGCCGCACGACTACAACCCGTCGCGCATGGGCCAAACGATCATCGATCACACGCACGGCCGCTTGCGCGCGTACGTGCCGGGCGGCTTCGACTGGGTGCGCGCTCAGGACATCGTCGACGGCCACATGCTCGCCATGCATCGTGGGCGAGGCGGCCAGAAGTACATCTTCAGCACCGAATACAAGGAGATCGACGAAATCATGGCGCTGCTGCACGAGGTCACCGGCCGCCCCCCGACCCGCATGCGGATCCCCGGCTCGGTGATGGCAGTGACCAGCGAAGTGGCCAGTTTCGTCCTGACCAACTTCTTTCCGAACGTGCATCAGCTGCTCACGCCGGGGGCGATTCGCATTCTGCGGATGCGGCGCCGTGCGGACACCCAAAAGGCGCAGACCGAGCTCGGCTATCGGCCGACGAACGTGAGAGAAGCATTCTACGAGGCCTACGAGCACTTCGCCCGGCGAGGGCTCGTTCCCTCGCGAGTCCAGTCGCGCGAGGCGTCGGCATCGCGCCGCGAGCCCAGCTCGGCGCGCACTGGCGCGGCCTGAGCACCCGGCCGGCAAAACCCCGTTGAGCGTCCTGGTCACTGGCCCGACGGGCCACATTGGCACCCACCTCGTCCCGGCGCTGCTCGCTCGTGGGGATCGCGTGCGCGCTTTCGTCCGCTCTGGGGACGCCGCGTGGCACATGCCAGGTGTCGAGGTCGCTCGCGGTGACATTCGCGACGGCCCTCGGGTGACGAGGGCATGCGAAGGCGTCGACACGGTTTTTCACTTGGCCGCGTTCATCTCCATCGACGGCCCGCATGGCGGGCTCGTCGAGCAAGTCAATGCCGGCGGAGCGGCGAACATCGTGAGAGCGTGTCTCCATGCCGGGGTGCGTCGGTTGGTTCACATGAGCTCGATCCACGCGCTCGAGCCGGAACGCGTCGACGAAGTCATCGACGAAAGCCGGGCGTTGACCTCGCGACCAGCGGCCTACGACAGCTCGAAGGCGATGGCGGAGCGTCACGTGCTGGCTGGTGTGGCGCGCGGGCTCGATGCCGTGGTCGTCAACCCGGTCGCAGTCATCGGGCCCGAAGACCACCGCCCGTCGCTGACGGGTGAGATGATTCGTCGACTCATGAAAAACGAGCTTCCCGGCCTGGTCGAGGCGGGCTTTCCGTGGGTCGATGCGCGCGACGTCGTGGCGGCGACCCTGGCCGCGGAGCGGCGAGGCAAAACCGGCGAGCGTTACATACTCATGGGCGAATACGCCACCGCGCGACGTCTGGCGGATCTCGTTTCCGAGTTCAGCGGCACGGTCGCGCCGCGGTTCAGCTCGCCGATGTGGTTGGCGCGGGCGAGTGCACCGGTGATGACGGCGATTTCGAGGATGCGTGGCGAACGCCCCCTATTCACGACGGAGTCGCTCGACACGTTGTGTCGATATCAACGGATCGATGCGCAAAAGGCTCGCCGCGACCTAGGTTTTTCGCCACGGCCGCTGGCCGACACCATTCGTGACACCGTGCTTTGGTTCCGCGAACGAGGCCTTGCGTAGCGATGCGGGCAGTGGAGCCGTTGGTTTTGGCGCGTCACGGATTGGGCCGGAGCTTCGAAACGGGCGTATGCTGATGCGTTGCGAAGTGGGGGATGGGAGAAACGTCCGTGAAAGAAGCCCCGCTCGCCCCGCTCGCCCCGCTCGCCCTACTCGTCGATGACGACGCTGACGTGCTCAGGCTCGCGTCGAGATTCCTCGAGCACAAAGGGTTGCGAACCATGACGAGCGAGAGCGGGTTCGGTGTGACCAATTTGGTTCGCGAGCATCGACCCGACGTCGTCGTCCTCGACGTGATGATGCCCGCGCTAGATGGAGAGCAGATCGCGGCGTTGTTGCTCGAGAAAAATCCGGCGGTCGTCATCGTTTTCTTTTCTGCCGTGGATGAGGAGGCCGCCGAGGGGCTTCGCGCCCGCGTGCCCTCCGCCTCGTTCATCAACAAGACGGACGGCATGCAGGCGCTGCACGAAGAGATTTCACACCGCCTCGTCGGAGCCTTGCGCACCCGAGCTCGGTGACTCGGGCTCTGCGGCTACCATCGGGCGGTCGTCTCAGCTCCCTTTGATGGCGATCCGCCGCGGCTCTGGGTTTTTCACCTTCGGGAGCTCGAGGGACAGAATCCCGTGCTCGAGCGTCGCGGAGGCGTCAGCGGCGTTCACGAGATTGCCGAGCCTGAGCTCTCGTTTGAACTTGGCGAGGGTTCGAGGCTCTTCGCCCTCGGGCGCCGTCGCCTTGCGCTCGCCACTGATGACGAGTCGGTCTTGCTCGAGGCTGACGTCGAGATCCTTTTCGGCGAAACCCGGGACCTCGATGCGCACGAAAAATGAGTCTTCCTTTTCTTCGATGTCGAGGGCGGGACCGAGTCGGTTGGTTTCCGGCTCGAAGGACCGCGCCTCGAAGTTGCGAAAGAGATGATCCATTTCCTGTTCGAGGACGTGGAACATCGAGTTGCCGGCTCGACGTCGAGGTCCGAACCCGAGCGGCGCGAAGTGGTTGATTCTAGCTAGCATGAGCTGTCTCCTGTTGTTCGAGAGGGTGGAAGGGTTCTGTCCGGTCGACTACGCCCCGGGGTAGGGGCGTTTGCAGTTCCGGTCGGTCGGCGGAGCCGACGCGTGAGGGGCAGCTGGGTTCGGGCGAGAGGGCCCAACCCGGGCAAGAGCCAACATGTGTCCGCAATATTCGTGCGCAACCCCTGTCGACCACTGCGGTCCAGTGAGCGGCCCGGCCGAGGACCAGACTTGCTGCGCCCCGTCACGGCACCGGGGAATGTGCCACGATGACTGCGGACCTTGCTGCCCCATCTCGCAGTTCTAGCGGCGCTCGGATCTTCGGGGCCCCCGATCATCGAGCTCTACACGATGGATCAAGGGGAGCATGTCTTCGAGAGGTTCGGCCACGCCGCGGTGTGCGTCGTCTACGACTCAACGTCGAGCAAGAGTCGTTGCTACAACTACGGGACGACGGATTTCGGCTCGCCGCCCGAGCGCCTCGGGTGGGAGTTCTTGCGCGGGACGTCGCGGTTCTGGGTTTCCGTTTGGACGCCGAAGAAGATGATCGCTGCGTACGAACGCGCCGACCGTACGATTTGGCGTCAACGCCTCCCGCTCGACGACGCCGAGGCCCGTCGGGTGGCGAGCAAGCTCGCCTCGGACTCTTTGGACGAGAATCGCTACTACGTGTACCACCACTTCGACGACAACTGCTCGACGCGGGTCAGAGACATCATCGACGACGCAACTGGCGGGCGCCTCCGGCAAGGAGCCGATGGGCCGCTCGGGCCGACCTACCGGGACCTGGGACGCGCCGGATTGGCCGAGCAGAAACTGTTTCGTCAGGCGAGCCGTCTCTTGGTGGGACGCCGTGCCGACGAAAAACCCACCGAGTACGATGCGATGTTTCTGCCGCAGGTACTGCGGCGCGCGGTGCAAAGCCGCTTCGGAGTCGCTCCCGAGCTCATCCACCGTCGAGCGGGCCGCAAGTTCGAGCAAGCTCCCACCGCGGAATGGCCGTACGAGGCGGCGGCCGCAGCGTCGC
The DNA here is from genome assembly GCA_029261965.1 of Polyangiaceae bacterium. GTDB lineage: Bacteria > Myxococcota_A > Polyangia > Polyangiales > Polyangiaceae > JAJDAH01. Next base: position 709 of record JAJDAH010000226.1, on the reverse strand, counting down.
TGGCGGGGCTCGTTTGGCTCGGCGCGCGTCGCTCCCGGGTCGAGCGGGCTCTTTTGGTCGTCGTGGGCTCGAGTCTTGGACTCGTTGCCGTCGTGGTGTGGCTGACGGCGTTCGTTTCGACCGTACCGGAGCTTCGATGGAACGAAGCGATGCTCGTCTTTTGGCCGACCGACCTAGCGCTGCCGTGGTTGTCGCGAGCGGCGCGCGTCAAATACGCTCGAGTGAGATTGCTCGCCCTTCTGGCCGTCTCTCTGGGAGTCGCGGTGGGCGTTTTGCACCAGCCGTTGCTGGCGCTGGTGCTCGTGCCCGGCCTCGCCCACGCAGTCGTGGCCCGCGGAAACCCGCGCCCGGTTGACTGAGCGTCAGAGCAGACCCTGGGCGCTGTACCAATCGACGGACTCTCGAAGCGAGTCATCCAGAGGGCGCATCTGGTAGCCGAGTTCGCGCTCGGCTTTGGCGCTCGAGCCGCACACACGGAAGGTCGCTTGGATCGCCATCTCGGTGCTGATGAGGGGGGGTCGCCCGCTCAGCTCGGCCACCGCGTCCATCGCGCGCCCAATGCCGAGCATCACGGCGTCGGGCACGGTGAATCGCGGCGGACGGCCACCGGCGGCTCTGGCCACGCGCTCGAGCATTTCGCGCGACGTGACGCACTCACCCCCGAGAATGTAGTGCTCTCCCCGACGTCCCTTTTTCGCCGCCAGCAGGT
>JAJDAH010000225.1 GCA_029261965.1 Polyangiaceae bacterium | reverse complement strand
CGCGTGAATGACGCTCGATTCGAACGTATAATCGTTCCTGTCCGCAAATCCGGGCGAGAGAGCCGTTGAAATCGCACCGACTCATACAAACGCTCTTTCTCCTGTGGGCTGCCGCCGCCTGCCACTCGAGCGACGAACCGTTTCTTCCCACGGCGCCGCCGGCACCGCTGGGGTCGATGCCGAGCGATGCGGCGCCCCGGGTTCTCTCGGCCGAGTTCGTGGAGAACCCCCAGAACCACCTGAGCGGTTTTCTAGAGGTGCGCACCGACCAGGCGACCTCGGTTCGGGTCGAGGTTAGCCACGAGTCGGGAACTTTCACGTTGCCCTCTACGGAGCTCGACACCGAGCACAGCATCGCCGTCGTCGGACTATACGCGGAGGCTCGCTTCGAGCTCGAAGCGACACTCACCGATTCGGTCGGTCGCCAGGTCGTGCACCGCCTCGAGCACGAGACGGGTGCGCTGCCGGAAGACATTCCCACGATGAGGCTCTTGTCACCGGAACCCGAACGAACGGCGCCAGGGTTGACGATGTTCAGCGTGTCGCGGTGGAAGCGCTTCCTCGAGCTCGACTTCATCGATGAAGAGTGGGGGATGATCCTCGTGGTCGACGAGCTCGGGCGGGTCGTCTGGTATCACCGCGCCGATCGCTCGATCACCGAGGTTGCGCGCCTCTCGGGCGGCAGCATCGTCTACGTTTCCGGGTTCGACGGTGCAGTCGAAATTGACTTGCTGGGCCGCGAAATCGGCCGTTGGACACACGACGACCTCGACATGGACACGGTCCACCACGACTTCATCGAAACGCCACACGGCACCTTCGTCTCACTGGGCACGGAGCTCCGTCGAATCGCCGGCTACGATGCGATGGGGACCGAGTACAACGTCGTCGGTGACGTCGTCGCCGAGTTTCGCCGAGACGGCACGATCGTCCGTCAGCATCACCTGTTCGACCTTCTGGATCCTCTCCGAACCCGAGATGGCTTCGAAGAGCCGCATTGGGATCCGGTGTATTGGCGCGACGTCGGAGCCACCAAAGATTGGAGCCACACGAACTCCGTGATCCACGATCCGTCGGATGACTCGCTGATCTTGTGTTTGCGCCACCAGGATTGGTTGCTCAAAATCGATCGCGAGACCGGCGCTGTGATCTGGCGATTCGGTGAAGATGGAGATTTCGAGCTTCGAAGTGGCGGGGACTTTCCGTTTCATTCTCATTCGCCCGAGCTTCAACCGAACGGCAACCTACTCGTCTACGACAACGGCAACGGACGAACGTCGTCGAGTGAGGAGTCGGAGTTTTCGCGCGCCGTCGAGTACGCACTGAATACCGACGGGCCCCCCGGCACCTGGTTCGCCGAGCAGGTGTGGGAGTTCCGGAACGGCTCCTACTTTGCTCCGTCCGTTGGAGACGCCGACCGATTGAAGAACGGCAACGTGTTGATCACCGATGGGGGCATGTTCTCCGTTCCGTTCATTTCGATGGGCGACAACAGCGCGTACCGGTTCGCCCGGATCGTCGAGGTGACTCGTGCCGACTCGCCTGACGTGGTCTTTCAACTCATCGTGGCGGATACCGCGCCCGCGGATCGGACGGGATACACGGTCTACCGAGCGGACCGGATCCCGAAGAGCTACTTGTACCGTTAGGGTTGTCCCGGACCGGGCAGCAGCCACTCGTCGACGAGCAGGCCGCCCGCCGGCGCTTGAAGCGCTGACCCTGGGCTACCGGGTCCGGGTCCGCTCGGGATCCAACCCGGCGGGATGTTGCCGAACACGCGTCGCGGCGGCTGCAGCGGTTGGCGGCGCCGGTCGTTCTCGGCGGACGTCCCGGCGTCGAGCTCGAGGGCGGCCAGCGTCAAGCCGCCGCGTCCTTGGTCGGTGTGGCAGCTCAAGCAGAACCGGTTGCCGCTCGAGTCCGGTCGCGGCGTCCCTGCGCGAAGCGGACCCTCTGGGAACGTGATTCTTTCGCGGGCAGAAACCGCACCCGTCGGGATGTTGCCGAGGTGCGCGGCGTAGTCGCCGCTGTAGTCGTGATAGCAGGCGAAACGCGCGCTGGGCCCCGCGCCCGAAGCGGAAGCGACCTCGGCGTGCGCCCACTCGGGGTAGAGCGCCGCAGCGGTTTCAAGCGCTGGCTCGGACACGACCTCGACGATGGTGCCGTGAGCGTGGTTGCACGCCACCTCGGGGTTCGGCGCATAGGCGAACACCTTGAAATCGTCGATCCAGCCCCGATAGCCCCGATAGCCGCCTTCGTCTTCCGTGGCCTGTCCGATGACCAGATCGCCTTCGACGAGTTGGAACAGGGGGACGTCGCTCGAGTACCGGTCGAATGCGAATCCGTCGTGTAGCAGCGTGACCTCGCGGCTTTCGGCGCTCAGTCGCCACGCGAGGTGTACCCACTTGTCGCCGTCGGGGAGCGTCACGCGATGCACGACGCGGTCGCCGACCACGTACTGAACCAGGTTGCGCCCACCGGTCCTGATTGCACTGCCATCGGGGAATTTTGCGACGACGCGCCGTTCGTCGTCACGCGGGTCGATGAACAGGCCCACGTACCAGTCGTGGTCCGCGACGTCCCGCGCTTGTGCGGGCACGGTGTAGCGGATTTCGCTTTCGCCGCTCAGCCAAAAGCCTTTCCCTTGGACGCCGCCGAGGGCCACGGGCTCGATTCGACCGGTTGCGGCCTCCACTCGGCCGAAAGGCGGCACCTTCCATTCGAGCGACGTTGCGGCGTTTTGCACGTGCACCTCTTCGTCGAGCTCGGGTTCGAGAACCAAGAGGCTCGGAATGGGGAGCGGGATCGTGAGGGTGCGGACCTGTCCGTTCCAGTAGTGCGGGAACGACAGCGATTCGCCGCTGTCGGAGTAGAGCTGAGTGATCGACCCCTGCATGTTCGACACGATGAACGCGTTCGGATCGAGAAAATCGTCGAATGCGACCTCGTCGGTGGCGACGCCAGTGCTCATCAGCCACACCACGTCACGCGGGGTGATCGTTCGTGCCGCGGCGGTGTGGTTCGGGAGGTTTTGCAACGAATCCAAGATGTTGGCGTTGTGTGTGAAACCCGGCGGGAAAGGGCCTCCGGCGTCGCGCACGGCGTCGATGAACCTGCCGCCGCCGAAACGAATCTCGACGGCGTCGCCATTGTCGTCGCGGTAGAGGTCGACCATGTAGTGCGCCGCCGGCGTCACGCCCACGGCCCAATCCATGTTGTTGATCATCGCGTCGAGGTGGACGAACTTGCCGTGGGTCCAGAGCCCTCCGACGAGAAACCCGCGGTCCCAGTCGGTGTTCTCGCTGAAGTCTTCGCATCCTGGTGTGACGCATCGCCGTGGGAAGCGACTTTCGGATTGCTCGATCATGCGGCCGGGTACTCCGGACATGAAGACGTTCGCCCCTTCGCGGTCCACCCACGGGTAGGTGCCGCCCAGATCCTCGCCATCGGGGATGAGCTCTCCCTCGCTGTCGCGAAAAGGGTACGCGGCCAACCCGTATCGGCCGACCATCTGCGGATCGAACGGAGCGTGCGACATCGGATGAAAGTCCGTCCAACCGGTGACGTCACATGGTGCGGACGTCTGGGGGAGCACGGCGTACGCGAGATCCCAAAAACGGCTGGTCGTCTCGCCCGTGTTGGGGTTGGTCCAATCGCGCGGGGCACGGCCCAGCCGACCGGTCAGTAGCCGCCCGTCGGTGGTGACCGCCGGCTCGGTCCACTCGTTGGTCAGTGGGATGAAATGGCCGGCGACCGCATCGCCGAGTTGCACGCCGGCGATGCGAGCGCCGGCGGTCTTGGGCGCGCTGATCTCGACCGTCGCCGGTGTGCCCCACAGCTGCGAGCCAAGCCCCGGGCTAGTCGAGCTGATGATCGTGATGTCGTAGCAGTCGTTCGCGGTGTTGGGGCCACAGGGATAGGGATTGGTTTTCTCGCTGGGGACCGCGAACTCCTCGGTAGGATCACAAATGGCGTGGTGGCCGAGTCGCGCCACCGCCGCATCTAGCGCCGGAGGGAAGGGCACATCGAACGGCGCCGTCTCCGCCTGAATTTGAACGCCCGGTGGCCCGACCATGACCGGTTCCGAAAGGCGTTCGGGTGTCATCAAGAAGAAGCTCAGGTTCTCGGCGATGCGCTGCGTTCCTGGTGGCCCTCCCTGAACGCGAATCGCCACCCGGCCGTCCATGGTCGTGCGGTGACCCGGCACGAAGGGTCGTGTGAACTCGACGTCGTCGTTCACCAGAGCAACGTCTCGCAAGATCGCGGGTGGCTCGGGGTGGAGGTCGTGTTCGGTGTAGACCGGCGGCTCCTCGGGCGGCTCGGTCGGACCACCGTCGGGTGCCGGGGCGATCTTCCGTTCCGAGTCGCCGCAACCAGTGGTCGCGACGACTAAAGCGGCAAGGCCAAACGAGAGGAAAGGGGCGCGCATCGTCAATCCCAACCGGGAGATCCACGAGCATCGTATGCGAAGCAAGCACGCCGCGCCACAGCGTCAGGGCTTCTTCGCGCCCGGCTTCTTTTTCTTGGCGCCCATGCGCACGACCTCGCGTCGATGCGGGTCGTCCTTCGAGAGTTGCCTTAGGTTGGGCCAGAGGGGCTTCCCGTCCTCCGTGACCTGGTAGGTGTCCTTCCCCATGCGCATGAAAGTGCTGTCTTCGGCGAGATGTTCGAGCATCTTCGGATTCTCCGCGAGGTAGGCGATGACTACCGACATGAGCGTCGCGGAGGTTCGGATGCGCTTGCCAAAGGCGCCTGAATCACCGCGCCAGCGGATCGCCGCGAGGGCCGAAACCCGGTCGTCGACGCTCATGGGAGATTTGGCGTGCCGCCTGAGTATCGTGCAGTTCTCCGTGACGTATCCACCGTGGTCACTCGCGATGATGACGATCGCGTCTGGATCTTTCTTGATGATCTTCGCGATGACATCTTGCATCCACTTGTTGGCCTTCGCGATGCGCTGTGCGTAGCTCTTTTTCTCCCTCTTGTGGTTGCAGCGGCCTCGGTTGTGCGTGTGCCCAGGTCGACTCATGTGATGGATGTAAGTGAAGGTCGGTGACCCGGCCGTCGCCGCACGATCTATCGCTTCGTCCACCTGTTCGTCGAACTTGCCGCCGGCACGGAACCAGCTTTCGGTGAACTTCGGCAGCAGCGTCTCACGCAGCAGGAGCGGCACAGCGCTGCCGGGCCAGCACGAGTCCCAGCGGCACGCTCGGCCGGCGAGAAAGTAGTGCCCGGATTGCACGAAATGGCTGCGGTACCCGTTCCGCCGGAGGATCGCGTTGAAGTGGTTGTTGCCCGCCACGATATCACGGGCGCCACCGAGCTCCTGGTGCCCGCGAGCGTTGCGGAGATAGTGGTGCGACATGTTGAAGAGGGACGACATCGTCCTGCCGGTGCCCGAGTAGGACGCGTAGTAGTCGTCGTAGACTTCGAATTCGCGGTTCTTCAGATACTTCGTGAAGCTGGAAACGTTGATCCCGAGCTTCTTGAGCGTCGTGACGTTCGCGTAACTGTCCGGGAGCACGAAATAGATGTTCGGTCGACGTTCGAGCTTGGCCTGCATGATGGCGTCGTGGACGAAGTACTGCTCGGCGAGCAGCGACTGCATGTTGAGGATGCCTTGCACCCCCGCGACCGCCGCGAGTCCGGCGAGAGCGAACGAAGCAGTTCTCAGGCGAGACACCGCGCGACTGATGCCGGCGTATGCGAGGCTCACCGCTCCGATGTAGAGCACGCCGTTCTGTAGCCAGCCGCCCTTTTCGCTGCTGTAAATTTCGTTTTCGACGAGCGTCGGGCTGAACGCATAGACCACGAACGCGATGGCGGCGAAGAGAGCAGCCTCTCCCGTCGAGAGCCACCTCGGTGTCGCGAGCCAGACTACGAGATACGTGGTTGCGGCCGCTGCGACGTAGCCGGCGACGACGATCGTCGCGTCGCGCGACGACGCGACCAAGAGCTGGTTCTGCCCGATGAAAAACACCGCAGGGAAGAGGCCAGCCAGGGCGAGACACGTGGCGACCGAGCGCGGTCCTGCGCGTAGGTCTCTTCCCGCCGCGGCGCCGTCCGGAGCGGCCTCTTGCCTTCGCAACCGGAAGAGGGCACGGGCTAGAGCGAAGGCGTTGCTTGCGGTCCAGTAGAGAACCAGCCCCGACGGGCTGTCGTAGAGAACGATGAAAAACGCGAGGGCGACCGCGCCGGCTTGGATGCGCTCGCTCCGACTCATGACGCCGCCGAGGGCAGCTGCGGTTGCCAGATTCGCTGCCGTCATCACGAGCGGCAATGCGTGGGCGTCGAACAACAACCCATCCGGCTTGCCGAGGTTCGACAGGAAGCCGAAGGACGCGCCCAAGTGGGGCGCGTAGTCGTCGAGCAGCTGGTAAGCGGCGAGGAAAAACGGAATCTGAATCAGCAGGCCTGCGGAAACCCGAAGAGCTCCGAGCGCGCTATGCCCATGGCGGCGATGAATCGCCCGGATGTAGTAGTAGCGCTCTTGCCCGGTGTAGTAGGCGTCGATCTTGTCTATCTCCGGCTGCATCTTGCTCCGGAGCGCTTGTTCTCGTCGCTTCCAGCGATCGGTGAGCATGTAGAGCGGCACCAACGCGATGTTGACGACGAGATTCAAAACGAGGATGGAAACGCCGTGGCTGCCGAGCAGGTCGAACGACCACTCGAGCACCTGACGCATGAGCCACACCAAGGGGCCGAGCACCCCTCCTTCGCCGCTCATTCGGTGGCCTCGACCGTGGGGGTCGGAGAGCTGACGCTCGGTCCGCCGGGGACCAAGAAGCGCTCGAGCGCGTCCGCCGTCGCATCGCCCGCCTTGCCGAAGTGCACGACGAATTCGCTTCGAATTTTTTCGACCCGCTCAGCGTCGGCCGCTTCGGCAGCGTCGTCGACGATTTTTGCGACATTGGGGAGTTCTGCGCCGGAGATGACCGTGCAAAGTTCCTCTACGATGCCTTCTTCCCAAGTTCGTTTCTCGAGGTCCTCCGCTTCGTGACCACGTCCGTCGAAGCGCGGCTCGATGGAAACCACGGGCTTCTCGAAGACGAAGAACGTGTCGAAAATGATGCCCGAGAGATCACTGATGAGCACGGAGCAGCGCGCCATCGAGCTCGCGCCCGACGGCGCGGTGTCGAGCTCCACCTCGTCGAGCTCCTCCGCGATGGCGACCAGCTGCTCGTAGATCTTGGGTTGGGATTTTTTCGTCTGCGGATGCGGGCGCACGATGACGCGGTAGCCGCCAGCCACGAGATTTCGAATCGACCCCAGACCGTGCCGAGCGAACAGCGCGTGCTCGCCCCACGTGGGTGCCAACAGCACCGTCCGGGGCTCGACCGGGACGTCCGGTCGTTGCTCGAGCATCACGTCGTAGTAACAGAGCCCTGTCAGCGGCAGCTCTTTTTGCGGAAGCTGTCGCAAGGCCTCGAGCTCGCGGATCGACTCTGCCTGGTGAGGGCCCGAGCAACAAACAGAGTCGAAGTAGTCGAAGGCAAACTTCTTGTACACGAGCGCGTCGGTCGGTGCGTGAACGATGTGGCAGTAGTGCCCCACGTGTTTCGAGCGCTTCAGCATCATGATGTCGAGCTGAGGCGTGGTCATGGCGACGAGCTTCGCGCGCAGTCGATTCATCCGTAGGAATCCCTGGGCTCCGCTGCCGATGTATTCAGCCTGCAAGCGCTCGTGCTCGACCGCGAGGCCCGCGTCGTTCTCCGCCTGGGTGAAGTACGTCACCTCGTGGCCACGTTCGAGCAAGCTGCGGATCACTGGCCCGAGAGTGGGCCAGTACTGGCCACCCTCGGAAAAGAACACGATGTCGTGGTTGCCACTGCGGCGCGATAGCTTGCGGTCTTTCGAGAACGGAGCCGCTATCCAATCGCGCATCCGGTAGTAGAGCCCCTTGAGCGCATACACGAGAGCCGCGAGCATGCTGAGCAACGCGTACACCAGCATGCTGCCGGAACCCGGGTCGAGGTATGCGTTCGCCTCGCCTGGAAGTAGCCACACGACGAGCGCGACCACGATGGCCCGACTTCGCACCGAGACGAGGGGTGTGGCTGCGGTCTGCATGGTGGATGGCTCAGGCGACGGAGCGGAGGATGTCGAGGAGCTCGACGGCGCGCAGGGGAAACGGATGATTCCGAAGGCGCTCGATATTCACACTCTCGGAGATCTCGACGAGCTCGTGTTCACCGTCGATGCCCACGGCGCGTAGAGTAGTCGGCAGGCCGGTCGCCGAGAAGAAGTCGTCGAAGGCCGAAGGGACGTTCGCCGCGTCCGCGACGCCGAACACCCGGGCGAGCAGCTCCCAGACTTCAGGAAGTGGCGTCGGGTGAATCTTCAGGGCCGCGCGCATGATCGGTGCCATCGTGATGGCAACGGAATGCCCGTGGCCGATCCCCGAGAGCCCGGCTATTCGATACGAAAGCGCGTGGGGCGCCGTCGTCTTGGAGACATTGATGGCGCGCCCGGCGTAGTGCGCTGCGACTAGTAGCTCGCCACGCCCTTCTTTTGCGCCAGCGAGTACCGCCGGAAGAGCTCGGACGATGCGCGGAATCGCCTCGCGCGCATCGTCGCGGCTCGCGGCTGAGGCTCCCTTGGCCCACAGCGACTCGATGGCTTGGCAGAGCGCGTCGAGTGCGCTCGAAGCGGTCATGTACTCGCTCAACCCGGTGGTCAAGGTTGGGACCAGAAAGCTGGCCATCGGTAGAAGGCGTGGGTGAGCGAGGGAATATTTTTTCTTGCCTTCGTACACGACGGCGAAGTGTGTGCACTCACTGCCGCTGCCCGCCGTCGTCGGCACGGCGGCGATGGGTAGCGGAGATAGTTCTCGCTGGGCGTGTCCGCGCAAGTAGGTCGCGCATTCGTCGGCAGACTCGAAACCTGCGGCGATGAGCTTCGCGAAGTCGAGCGAGCTGCCGCCGCCGATGCCAACGACGGCGTCGGCGCCGAACGGCGCAACCCGTTCGATCGCCGCCGCGAGGTCGCTGAGATTCGGATTCGGAGAAAACTCCTGATAGAGCATGCAATCGGTCTCGGTGCCGAGAGCTTCCTGGACCATCCTTTCGCCGCCGCTGGCAGCGTAGGACGTCTTGCCACCAACGATCAGAGGGCGACGCGAGCTCCATTCGCGGAGGACGGAGGCGAGACGGGAGAGATCAGGCTCGAGAATCGGTGCGCCGGGCACGGAAGAACTCCATCAAGTTCGCCTTGACTTGTCTTGGCTTCACTGTCGGGCGGCCGAGATCTCCGCGAGAACCGATGCTGATCTTGAACTCCAGAAAACCGCGTTCACGGGTGTCGAGCAACCGTCCGACCGCGGGCGCCACCGCCGCCAGCGAATCGACGCTCTCCACCCATTGAAAACCGCACGCGCGGGCCAGGCCGGGTATGTCGATGTCGAAGCCGACGGTCGCCTGACCGCCCACGGATTCGTGAGCTCCGTTGTTGAACAGAAGGTAGCGCAGGTTCGGGCAGTCGAGTGCGCCGGCTACGGCGAGTGTTCCGAGGTGCATCAGCATCGAACCGTCCCCGTCGAGGCAGAACACGTCCTGGTGAGGTGCCCCGATCGCGGCGCCCAGAGCGATCGCGTGAACGTGGCCCATCGAACCGACAGTCAGAAAGTCTCGAAACGAGTCACCTGCATCGGGATGCCGCAACTCGAACACCTCTCGTGACAACTTGCCTGTTGTCGAGAAAATGGCGGCGTCCTTCGGGATCTTCGCCAACAGCTCACGGAGCACGTCTTCGCGTTTCGGATACTCGGAGCGAACCACGCTCTTCGGTTCGTACTTCTCGAAAGTGTTTTTGCGGACGAGCAGTGCAACGGCGCCCGAACGCCCTCGGGCTTCGGCGACGGCGCGCTCGACCAGCGTTCGCGGGTCCGCCGCATCAGCGGTCACCTCGTGATGCGGGATGCGCAGTACGTCGAGCAGAGCCGGCGTGATTTCCCCCTGGGCCTGGTGCTGAGGCTCGTCGGTGACCCCAGGTTCGCCGCGCCACCCAATGAGAAGCAACATCGGCACCGCGAAGACCCGAGCATCCACCGCGGACACCAAGGGGTTCACCATGTTGCCCAGCCCGGAATTCTGCAGATAGACGAGCGGCACGTTGCCCGTTGCCACGTGGTGCCCGACGGCGAGCGCCACCGCAGCGCCTTCGTTGGCCGCAATGAGGTGGTTGGCTCGCGGCGCCGTGTCCTGAACGTAGCCGCAGAAGTTCTTCAGTAGTGAGTCTGGAACGCCAGCGAAAAACTCGACACCGGCGCTGCGCAGGTGTTCGTAGAAATCGGCGCCAGAAATCAATTCACAGTTCCTGGCACGAGCTCGAGCAACTGACGTACAGGCATGCAGTTGTCGTCGCATTCGAGGGTTCGGCCGCTCGCCAGGATGGTTTCGGCGACGGTCATCATTGCCGGATAGGCCGCTCGGATCAGGTGGTTGGCGTAGATGACGACATTGGCTCCAGCGTCGGCGAGGACCTCCTCGGTCACTTCGTTGTAGGTGGTCGGCACGACGACGAGTGGTGTCTGCGCGTGAGTCTCGCGGAACCTCCGCATGAACTCGATGACCTCGTCGGGTGCCTTCGTCTTGCTGTGGATCATGATGCCGTCGGCACCTGCTTGCACGTACGCGTCGGCTCGGGTCAGTGCGTCCTCGAGGCCGCGCTTGAGAATCAGACTCTCGATTCGCGCGATCACCATGAAGTCGTCGGTCAAACGAGCCCCCCGTCCGTGGACGATCTTCGCGCAGAACGACTCGATGTCGTCCTGCTTCTGCGCAACTTCCGTGCCCAGCAACGAATTCTTCTTGAGACCGACCTTGTCTTCGATGATCACCGCAGAGACACCGGCTTGCTCGAGGCCGCGCACGGTGTAGCCGAAGTGTTCGAGCTTTCCGCCGGTGTCGGCGTCGTAGATCATCGGCTTCGTCGTCACCGCGAAGATATCTCCAATCGACATCAAGCGCGCCGTCAGATCGACGGCTTCGATATCCGGCTTGCCTCGCATGGCCGAGTCGCACAGGCTGCTCGACCACATCGCGTCGAACTCGACGGGCACACCGTTTCGTTCGGCGCGCGCTCGCTCGGCGATGATGCCGGTTAGCCCATTGTGAGCTTCGATCACACGAGCGAAGGGCTTGGCGTGCAGGATCCGCCGCAGGCGTCGCAATCGCACGTCCGGTGTCGTACCGACTTCCTTGAGCTTGGCCTGCAGAATCGTCGACGAGATACCCGGGGTGTAGGGGATCTCCACGAGCTTGCCTCCCCACTCAGCCAGGGTGTCGATTACCGCTTGGCGCGTGGCGGCCTGGACGCCCGTCTTCCAATCGTCGCCGTGAACCACGATGTCGGGCTTTTCGGTACGCAGATTCGGCACATAGTCGAGGGTCTCCTGCGGGATCACGCGGCTGACGCCCTTGATTTCCCCGATGACCGCGCGGCGTTGATCGTACTCGAGAAAGGGCACCCGCTTGTAGCTCGCGATCGCCGCATCGGTGAGTAGCCCGACCGTCACCTCGCCGAGTTTGGCGGCCTCTTTGAGCACGTTGATGTGTCCGGGATGGACGAGATCGGCACTGACGCCAACGTAGACTTTTTTCATGAAGAAGGCTCCCGGCCACCCCGAGGGCCGCGCCAGGCGGAACTCGACAGTCGGCGCTACCGATTCGGCGGACGCTCGCATCCCGCACGATTCGCGGAGTTATGCGCTCGATCCCCGAGCCGGTCAAGATCGGGTGCTCGCCGAAGGCGAGGAAGATTAACCGCAAGAAATGGCCGTGGAACCGGCTGGCACTTCAGATTCTCGCCGCGCGGGCGTAGATTGAGCTTGGGCCAGTGTACCCCGAACGCATCGACAAGGCCTTTCGGCGCCTCTTTCCGTTGCTCTTCGATCGCAACCGCGAGCACGCACGCCAAGCGCGTCTGCTGTGCGGCGTCGCGGTCGTGAGCATTCCGATCTTCATCGGATTCGGTCTTCGTCAGATCTACACCCACCACCTGCTCGTGCCAGGGCTCATTCTGAGCAGTGGCTCTCTCGTTGCGTTCGCGACGCTTTTTCTTCTGCGCACCAACCGCAGCGCCAGCGTGGCGGTGCATCTACTCGGCGCCTACATTTGCCTCGGCCTCGGGGCCATCAGCTACATCCGTGGCGGGTTCGTCATCGGCGTCCTGATGTGGACCATGGCGGTTCCGCTGGCCACCATTCTGCTTCATCGGCGCCGCTGGCTCTATCTCTGGAGCTCGTTTCTTTTCATCGAGTACACGGTGCTCTTCGCTCTTCAGCGTCACGGGATCCCTGGAACGGAAATCCTTCACGGGCCGGGATATCCAGCTGCTGTCAGCCTGTTGGCGTTCATCACCGTGGCTTCGTTGTTCTATTGGAAGGGTCGAACGCAGATCGAGTTGGAAAAGCGTACGCTCGAACGCCAAGTCGCCGAGCAACAACGCGTCGAGGCGCTCGGTCGACTCGCCGGCGGCATCGCGCACGACTTCAACAACTTGCTCACGGTCACGAGAACACACGCGAGCATGGCGCTCGAGGAGCTCGGCGAGGAACATCAAGTCGCTGGCGACTTGAAGACCATCGAAGAAGCCGCAGAGCGGGGCGCAGCGCTCGCGCGCCAGCTACTCGCACTCGGGAACCGAGATGTCGTTCACCAGGAGAGCTTCGATCCCAACGACCTGGTTCGCGGCGTCGAGAGGCTGCTCCGTCGGGTGCTCCCGGAGAACATCGTGTTCGAGCTCGCGCTGGACCCCGCGGCCGGGCACATCCACGCTGACCGGTACCAAATCGAGCAAGTCGTGATGAACTTGACGGTCAATGCCCGCGACGCGATGCCGGACGGCGGTCGATTGCGAATCGTTTCGGAGGGTGTGGAACTGCCGAACGCCGACGATTCGCTCGAGCTGCCTCCGGGGCCGTACGTACGCCTGACCGTCGAAGATACCGGTGTCGGCGTCGCAGAAGACGTCCTGCCCCATCTGTTCGAGCCCTTTTTTACGACCAAAGGCGCGGAAGGCACGGGCCTCGGCCTCGCGACGTCCTACGCTATCGTGCACCGCGCCGGTGGAGAGCTCACCGTGACTACGCGCCTGGGCGAAGGAACGGTGTTCTCGGCATGGTTGCCTCAGATCGACGCACCGGTCCGCCTCGAGCCGAGCCGCGACCGTGCGCTGTCTCGTGCACGAGTCGAGGGGGTGACGCTCCTTTTGGCGGAGGACGAGAAGCCTGTTCGGGACGCGGCCAGAAGAATCCTCGAACGACGTGGCTATCGCGTTCTGTGCGCCAAGGACGGCGAGCACGCCCTCGAGGTCGTCGACGGGCACGACGGTGCCGTGGACCTCTTGCTAACGGACGTCGTCATGCCGAGGTTAGGGGGTTGTCAGCTCGCGAGCGAGCTCCGGCAGCGCTACCCCGAGATCAAGATCGTCTACACCTCGGGGCACGCCGACAATCAAGGCGTGAGCGAAGAAGTCGCCGCCGAGGTTGCGACGTTTCTTCGCAAGCCCTACGACAATCAACAGCTCGTGCGACAAGTACAAGACGCGTTGCAGCTCGAGGCTTCCACGGACTCGTCGTTCGGAGCTCCGGCCTAGCCCACTACTGGCCGATCTTACCCATTCGAAAGTCTCCGAGCGGTCTTGCGGCGTCCGAAACGGGCGCCGCGAGGCCGCCCGCCGCGTAGTCGACGTAGTTTTCGACGTAGGTTTCGAGAGGAATCGTCCAGGCAGCGCCCATCGTCTCGCTGATGCGGCGCCGCTCGGCCAGTCCGTAGATGATCTGCGTCGTTGCCAGCCAGAGTCGCTGATCGATGGTGCCGCGAGGCATGCCGCGCATGAGGCGCGCTAGCCGCCGACGGATCTCGAGCTGTCCCTGAACCAGCTCGGGCTCGTCCAGTCGTTCGAACATGATCGCGAACTGCGCGTCCATGAACAGCCGGGCGACGAACTCCACGTAGTGCACCTCGGGCTCGGCAGTGAGCTCGGCATAGGGTGTGATTTCTGCGCGCACGAGATCGCGTACCGTCCGGCACCCGGCCGCATGGACGAGCTCGAGCCGACGCCGGTTGATGCGCGGTAAGCGGTGGCGGAAGATCGCGTGGATGAGGTCGGTCTTGGTGCCAAAGTGGTACTGCACGGCCGAGTTGTTTCGCTGACCGGCGGCCACGCTGATCTCTCGGAGGGCAACGCCGTGCGGGCCCTTGTGCGCGATCAATCGCTCGGCGGTGATGATGAGGGTCTCGCGGGTGTCGATACCGTCCTGAACGCGGCCGCGGCGGCGGCTACTGGGCGACGGCGATGGGAGCTCGAGTGTGTTCATAAAATTCAATAAATATAGTGAGTTACGGGGCTCGTTGAAATTTTAAGTCATATGACTTACAAATACCAGCAT
>JAJDAH010000224.1 GCA_029261965.1 Polyangiaceae bacterium | reverse complement strand
TTCTGCATGTGCCCGGGGGGGTTCGTCGTTCCGGCGGCTACTGAGCCGTCGGGGCTCGTCGTCAACGGAATGAGCTTGTCCAGGCGGGACTCGCCGTTCGCCAACGCGGGGCTCGTCGTTGCCGTCGAGCCCGAAGATCTCACCCGACTCGGTTTCTCGGGACCGCTCGCGGGAGTCGATTTTCAGCGTCGCCTCGAAGAAGCGGCACTCGCCAGTGGCGGGGGAGGGCTCCGCGCGCCGGCCACACGCGTGACCGATTTTTTGCGGCGCTCCGGCAGCCAATCGGTTCCAAAAACGAGTTATCAACCGGGGCTCGAGCCGACCGATATCGGCGAAGTGCTCGGAGCGGTCGACGCAACCCTCGCCCAAAGGCTACGCGGCGCCCTCGGGCAGTTCGGACGGCGGCTCGGGGGCTACGTGACCGACGAGGCGGTGCTGATCGGCGTGGAGACGCGCACCAGCTCTCCGGTCCGGGTTCCACGCGACGCCGAGTTGCTCGAGTCGCCGGACCTCCGCGGGCTCTACCCCTGTGGGGAAGGCGCGGGCTACGCGGGGGGCATCGTGAGCGCCGCCCTCGACGGCATCCGGGTGGGTGAAGCGATAGCCCGGCGCTTCACGAAACCGCTGGAGCCTCGAGCACGACCTTCGTGATCTCCGCCGGAGCTCCCAACCGCATGGGTGGCCCCCAGAAGCCCGTCCCGTTGCTCACGTACACGAGGGTATCGCCGAAGCGGGCGAGCCCGCTCACTACCGGTTGCTGGAGCCGCACGAGGAAGTTCCACGGCCACATCTGCCCGCCGTGGGTGTGGCCCGAGAGCTGGAGCCCCACTCCGAACTTCTTCGCCTCGAACACCGTGCGAGGTTGATGGGCGAGCAGCACGACTTCGCGCGATTCGTCGCGTCCCGCCAGCGCCTTCTGGACGTCCTGCCCATGGCCCTTTTTGATTCTGGCGGCGCCGTAGTCGTCGACACCGGCGAGATCGAAGCTGGCTTCGTCGTCGCCGATTTCGACGCGCTCGTTGCGAAGCACACGGATGCCGAGTCGCTCGACCTCTTTGCACCAGCTTCCAGCGCCGGAATAGTACTCGTGATTGCCCGTCACGAAGTAGACGCCGTGAGGCGCCCGCAGATTCGCCAGCGGTGCGACGTGATCGCGCAGCACGTGCACCGAGCCGTCGACGAGATCGCCGGTGATGACGATGACGTCCGGCTCGATCGCGTTGACCCGTTCGACGATGTCCTCGGCAAAGTCTCGACCGAGAGTTGCTCCGATGTGAAGATCGCTGATCTGGGCGATCACCGTGCCGGAGAGGCGTTCCGGCAGCCGGCTGAGCGCGACGCGTACTTCCTTGACGTCGACGGGACCCAGCCCCGAACGCACGGCCAACGCCCCGGCGCCGCCGGCGAGCAGCGCCACCGAGCCGCCCACCATACGCGACATGGTGAGCCGTTTGCCGGGGTCGCTCGGTGGCCCGTCGGACCAGTACGCTGCGATCAGGCGAGCGACTCCGCGGCCGAGGTCCGCGCCCGCCACGAGCACGAGCAGAAAAAACGCCAGCCCGAGCCAAACGTACCCGAGGAGCACGAACCTTCTTGCGCGCTCGGGCGGGAGCGCGCCGTCGACCCAGAAGGTGAGGGGCACACTCACGAAGAGCAGCACGGTGACCGCCGTCAGGGCGTAGTGCAGCGGCGGCGGCAGAGCGACGTCCCGCACCAGTCGAAGCCACAGGTAGTAGTGAGCGCCGCCAACCACGGCGAGCGAAATGCTGATGAAAACGATCCAACCCACGAGCCGCGTCATCCGAGGGCTGAATCTATGAGACAGGTCCGGGCGCTTGCCAACCCGAGACGCGCACCTTCCCCCGTCGCCCGTCGACCCTGGTACAACCGTCGTCACGATGGACGAAGTGCGCGTGCTCTCTCCCACCGCCATCCTCGGCTACGGTTACCCCGCCGAATCACTCGAGGAGGGCATGAGCCGCAAACCCGACGTCATCGCCGTCGACGGGGGATCGACCGATGGCGGGCCTTACTACCTGGGTATCGAACCTGGGGGCGGCGGCGGAGGACAGGCCTCCGCGTTTCTCGAATTTCTCGCCCGCGACATGGGCCCGTTGCTCGAAGCGGCCGTTCGGGCGGACGTGCCGCTCGTCGTCGGGTCTGCAGGGTTTGCGGGTGCGGACTTGCACTTGATGGGCGCTTTGTCCGTGCTCTACCGGCACGCGGCCGAAAAGAAGCTGAACTTCAAGCTCGCTACCATTCACGCCGAAGTCGACAAGGAATACGTCAAAAAGAAGATCCGCGCCGGCCAAGTCGAGCCCCTCGGCCCCGTCCCGGAGCTGACCGAGGCCGAGGTCGACAAGACGACACGAATCGTCGCGCAGATGGGGGTAGAGCCGTTCGTGCGCGCGCTCGAAGGGGGGGCACAAGTCGTCATCGCCGGGCGAGCGAACGACCCCAGCATGTTCAGTGCCCTTCCGCTGATGCGGGGGTTCGACCAGGGGCTAGCGATGCACATGGCAAAGATCCTCGAATGCGGTGCCATCGCCGCGTCGCCCGGCAGCGGCAGTGACGCGATGCTTGGCACCTTGCGCAATGATCATTTTCTACTCGAGCCGATGGCAAAAGAGCGGCGATGCACGACCCTGTCGGTGGCCGCGCACAGCCTCTACGAGAAGTCGGATCCCACGAAGTTGTTCGGCCCGGGCGGATGGGTGGATCTGAGCGACGTGCGTTTCGAGCAATCCGACGAACGAACGGTCAAGGTGAGCGGCAGTCGCTACGAAAAAGCGCCGAAGTACGAGCTCAAGATCGAGGGCTCGAAAAAGATTGGCTACCGGACGATCGCCGTGTGCGGCATTCGAGATCCCGCGGCGATAGCCCACGTCGACGAGCTCATCGCGTCGGCACGAGAGGCGGTCGCTCGCCAATATCCCGACCTCGATCCCGAGACTCACCGATTGTTTTTTCATGTCTACGGTCGCAACGGCGTGATGGGTGCCCTCGAGCCGTCGACCCACGTGCCGCACGAGATCTGCCTCCTGCTCGAGGTCGTCGCCCCGAACGAGGGAATTGCGACAACGGTGTGCGGTTTCGCGAGGAGCCTGATCCTCCACCACGGTTTCGACGGACGGATTTCGACGGCGGGGAACATCGCGGCCCCGTTTTCGCCCCTCGATATCCCCGCGGGTCCCGTGTTCGAGTTCAACGTCTACCACTTGGTGGCGGAGGAAGATCCGCACGCCCTGTTTCCGATCGATTTCGCTGATGTTTGAATCAGCCAAACGTCCGGCCAATCGGCCGGCAGTATTCTCGGCCATAGCCGGGTAGACCTTGATTTGGGGCGCTCCTTCAGCCAGGTTTTGCGCCAGTGACCACTCGAAAGCTCCGGGACATTGCGAGCGTCGTTCGCAGTAAGAACGCGGGCCCCTTCGAGCTCACGTTCGACGTCATGTTCGATGACGTCGAAATCTACGAGAAGGTGAAGTCATCGGGGGTGTTCACCAGTGAGCTCTTCCAGAGGCTCTATCGGGTCGAGCCGCATCGTGTGTTGTCGGTGCACTGCTTCGATCCCGCTCTGAGCTTCAAAGCGACGATCGCTCGTTCGATTAGCTCCGGTACGGCGGGCGACTCGGATGTTTTCGGCGCTCAACAGCACGCGCCATTGCTTGACGTGGAGGTCCCGTGGAATTGATTAACCGAAATAGGCTCGGAACTCTTTTTGCTCTCAGTTTGGCGTTCGGCGGCGTCGGATGCAGCGACAGCTCGAGCTCCGATGGTAACGGTGCCGGTGGCGCTGGCGGATCTGGTGGCTCGACGAGCACGGCGGGGTGCGACGTCACCTTCAGCCCCACCGACGACTTGGCGACGATCAAGACCGCGCTCAATGACGACATCTCGAGCGGCGATACGATCTGCTTCGAGACGGGAACCTACGACCTGACCGAGCAGCTCAATCTGCCGAACCTGCCGGACCTGACCATGCGAGGCATGGGTGCGAGTCGCGACGACACGATTCTCGATTTTGCGAACCAGACCGAGGGCGACAACGGCGTCTTCATGGATGCCGGCGAGAACTTCACCATCGAGAACCTGTGGGTGAAGAACACGCCTGGCGACGGCGTGGAGATTAGGTCGAATCGACCCACGTTTCGAAACATCCGTGTCAGTTGGGATCGCGGACCTTCGGTGGAGAACGGTGCCTACGCCATTTACCCCGTGAGCGTCGACGACATCCTCGTGGAGGACTGCGAGGCCTCGGACGCCTCGGACGCCGCGATCTACGTCGGTCAGGGCGACCGCGCCATCGTGAGGAACAACGAGGTCTACGATAACGTTCTCGGGATCGAAATCGAGAACACGCGTGGCGCCGAGGTCTACGACAACCACGCCCACGACAACACCACCGGCATCGCTCTGTTCGTCCTGACGGGGCTCGCGCAAAAAGTCGGTACGGGCACCCTCGTTCGCGACAATATCGTCGAGAACAACAATCGCGAGAACTTCGCGCCCCCCGGAGCAATCATCGAGATCCTACCGCGTGGCACCGGGATCATCGTGCTCGGGACCGACGAGAACGAGATCCGAAACAACACGGTCCGGGGCAACTCCGGAGGGGCCGTATTCATCATCTCCCACGAGCTCGTGAATGCCGTGAACCCCGACGGGTACGGCGAGCCGGAGACCGATGGATTCCCCGAAAAGACCTACGTGCACGACAACACGTTCGAGAACAATGGGACCGACCCGCAGGATGCGTATTCGATCATCTTGCCCGCGGGCGCGACCACGTTCGAAAACGTGCTCTGGGACGGAATCGAGAACGCGATGGGCTCGGGCGCCGAGCTTTGCCTCGGCTCCGCGCCTGCCACGTTCCGAAACCTCGCCGCCATGGACCCGACGGACACGACGCCGCACGAATGCGACGGCGTGAGCCTTCCCGGGATCACTCGCTGAGTGCAACGATCGCGGGCTCTGTTCGCCTCCGCGCTCTGGTTGCTCTCGGGCGCCGTGACTGGGTGCGGAGGGTCCGGCGACCGTTCCGTCGATGACGGGACCGGATCGGCGGCGACGCCGCCCTTACCTTGGGCTTTCGTTCCGTTTCCCGAGATGCCGGTCCCGGCGGACAATCCGATCACCAAGGCCAAAACCGAGCTCGGGCTTCTGCTCTTCTACGACCCCATAGTTTCCACCGACCGCGAGGTGGCGTGCGTGACGTGCCACAGCGAACTCTGGGGCATGTCCGACGGCCTGCCTCTTTCGGTGGGCGTCGACGGGGTCGGTCCGGTGGGCACGGGGCGAGAGGGGCCAAACAAGACGCGGCGGAACTCTCCCACGCTCTGGAATTCCGCTTGGCGGGGGCCGGTGTTCTGGGACGGCCGGGCAGAGACGCTCGAGGAGCAGGTTCTCGGACCCTTCGAGACGCCTGAGGAACTCGGTCGAAACGTCGACGAGGTGGTCGCCGACCTGGCGGGGATCCCGGAGTACCGGGACTTGTTCTCCGCGGCCTTCCCTGACGACGCGGAGCCGGTGACGGTCATCAACCTTCAAAAGGCAGTGGCCACCTTCGAGCGAACGCTCGTCAGCAACCGTGCTGCGTACGACAACTACGTGCGAGGCGACGAGGGCGCGCTCGGCGAGGAGGCCGTTCGAGGCATGTACCTGCTCGACGAGCTCGGCTGCGTTTCGTGCCACGTGCCGCCGCTTTTCGACAGCCCGCTCTACGAAGATCGACGAGTTCCGGCCCACCCCGACGTGCCCGACGATCTCGGCCGTTTCGAAGCGACCTCCATCGACGAGGACCGGACGCGGTTCCGAGTCCCCTCGCTTCGTAATCTTCGCGAGAGCGCGCCGTACTTTCACACCGGTACGGTCGAAACACTCGAAGAAGCCATCGCGCACGAAGCCGGCGTCGACGGCCGCACTCTGACCGAGGACGAGGTTCGGGCGATCGCCAAGTTCATCGTCGCCGGACTCAACGACGAAACGAAAAAGCCCGTCCGCCCACTGGCGGTTCCGAGCGGCCTCCAAGTGCCGCTCGACGGCTTCCGGATCCCTCGTTAGAGACAGCCCTTGAGGAGTCACGAAATGTACCGGAGCTCTCTTGCTGTTCTGATTCTAGGTAGCGTGGTCGGATGTGGCGGCGGGGGTTCCGGCGATTCCGACGGTAGTGGTGGATCCGGATCTGGCGAGGTGGTCGTGACTCCGCCGGCGCCGGGCGAGCGGCTGCAGAACCTGGCGGAGTGGAATCTCTTCGCGGATGGCCCCAATCAAGAGCCAGCGAGCCGCGTCGTCCCCTACACCGTGAACGCCCGACTTTTCTCCGACTACGCGGTCAAGGCACGTTTCGTTTGGGTGCCAGAAGGCACGACCATCGGCTACGAGGACGAAAACAAGTGGCGCATGCCCGTCGGTACGATCCTCGTCAAGACGTTTGCCTATCCAGAGGACTTGCGCGCTCCGGACGACAATTGGCGCTTGCTCGAAACCCGCCTGCTCGTTCGAGAAACCGAGCAGCAATGGAAGGCGCATACCTACGTTTGGAACGAGGAGCAGACCGAGGCGTTGCGCACCTCCGCTGGTGACACCATCGCGTCGTCCTGGGTTCACACCAACGGAGAGACCCGCAACAACGACTACGGCGTGCCCGAAAACAACCTTTGCGAGAAGTGCCACGGGGCGGCGGAAAAGCTCGATACCCTCGGAGGACGGACCCGGCAGCTCAACGGCCCGTTCGATTATGGCGACGGGCCCGAGAATCAGATCGATCACCTCGCAGCTCTCGGGATGTTCGACCGCGAGCCCCCACCGGCTGACCAGCGAGAGACCCTCGTCGATCCGTTCGGCACGGCGCCGGTCAGCGACCGCGCCCGAGCCTACCTCGACGCCAACTGCGCTCATTGCCACAGTCCCGAAAGCTTCGCTGGTAGTGTCGGGTTCCTGCTCGACTATGCGAGCACCGATCCGGTCGAAGACGACCCGACGAACTGGGGGGTCTGCAAGGTGCCGGCGAGCGCGGGCCCGGGTGCCTGTGGGCTGAGCTGGGACGTGCTCCCCGGAGATCCCGCGCAATCGATCATCGTCTGCCGAATGGAGTCCCGCGACATCGCGATCCAGATGCCTCCTTTGGCGAGCAAGATCGCCGACGACGAAGGCGTCCAGTTGATGCGTGAGTGGATCGCGAGCATGCCCGCGACCACCTGCCAGTAGCGGCCCCAGAACCTGTACACTCCCGGGGCCATGCACACCTTCAGGCCCGAAGGGGCTGATCGCGATCCCACCGAAACTCGGGAGTGGATCGACTCGCTCGACTCCGTCATCGAAGCCGGTGGAACCGACAGAGCGCGTTTCCTCCTCAAGCGTGTTCTCGAAGTCGCCCGCCGTCGGGGCGTCACCCCCGAGGGACCCTTGACTACGGATTTCGTGAACACCGTCCCGGTGGAACAAGAACCGGCATATCCGGGGGACGAAGAGCTCGAGAAACGCATCCGACGAATCGTCCGGTGGAACGCCGTGGCGATGGTGCATCGCGCCAACATCCGCAACGAAGGCATCGGCGGACACCTGTCGAGCTACGCTTCGTCCGCCAGCTTGTACGAAGTCGGCTTCAATCACTTCTTCCGTGGCAAAGACGACGGTACGAGCGGTGATCAGATTTACTTCCAGGGGCACGCCGCCCCGGGCGTGTACGCCCGCGCGTTCCTCGAGGGGCGGATCCCACTCGACATGATGGAGTGCTTTCGTCGGGAGGTGGAGTACGGGCTGCCGTCGTACCCGCACCCACGCCTGATGCCCTCTTTCTGGGAGTTTCCCACGGTCAGCATGGGCCTTGGACCAATCGCGGCGATCTACCAGGCGCGGTTCAACCGCTATTTGCACGCGCGCGGTCTCGTCGACACATCCGGCTCGCGGGTTTGGTGCTTCATGGGAGACGGCGAGAGCGACGAGCCCGAGTCCCTCGGCAGTCTGAGCATCGCCGCGCGCGAGGGCCTCGACAACCTGACTTTCGTGGTCAACTGCAACCTCCAGCGGCTCGATGGGCCCGTGCGCGGAAACGGCAAGATCGTGCAGGAGCTCGAGGCGGTGTTCCGCGGCGCCGGCTGGAACGTCGTGAAAATCGTGTGGAGCGAGGACTGGGACCCGATCCTCGCCCAGGATACCGACGGAGTGTTGCGACGCCGAATGGGTGAAGTCGTCGATGGGCAGTGGCAGCGCTACACGACGGCGCCCGGGGACTTCATTCGGAGTCACTTTTTCGGAACGGATCCACGGCTGCTGCAAATGGTCGCCGAATTGAGCGACGGGGACATCAGCCGCTTGCGGCGCGGCGGTCACAGCATGCGAAAGATCAACGCGGGGATTCGCGCGGCCGTGGACCACCCCGGTCGACCCACGGCCATTCTGGCCCACACGGTCAAGGGGTGGACTCTCGGCGAAGGTTTCGAGGGCAGCAACGTCACCCACCAGAAGAAGAAGATGGAGCTCGAGGAGCTTCGCCACTTCCGCGACACGCTAGAGCTGCCGGTGCCGGACGAGCAGATCAAGGAGGCGCCGTTTTACCATCCGGGCGAGAGCAGCCCGGAGGTCCAATACATGCTCGAGCGACGGCAAGCGCTCGGAGGGTGTGTCCCACGCCGCCGCTCGACCGTGCAGGTGCCCCTCGAGCTACCCGGCGAGGACGCTTACGGCGAGTTCTTCCAGGGGATGAAAAAAGGGGAGGCGTCGACGACGATGGTGTTCGCACGCCTGCTGTCGAAACTTCTGCGTGACAAGAAGGTCGGCAATCGCATCGTCCCGATCATTCCCGACGAGGCCCGCACATTCGGCATGGACGCGCTCTTCAGCCAGGTCGGTATCTACGCCGCCCACGGTCAGCTGTACGAGCCAGTCGACAAGGGTCGGCTGCTCTATTACCGCGAAAGCAAGGACGGCCAAGTGCTGGAAGAAGGCATCACCGAGGCGGGCTCGATGGCGTCTTTCACGGCCGCGGGAACCGCCTACGCGACTCACGGTCAGCCGATGATCCCGTTCTACATTTTTTACTCGATGTTCGGGTTCCAGCGCACCGGCGATCAAATGTGGGCGTTCGGAGACTCGATGGGGCGGGGGTTCCTGCTCGGCGCGACCGCCGGCCGCACCACATTGAACGGCGAAGGTCTCCAGCACGAAGACGGTCACAGCCACGTTCTGGCTGGCTGCGTGCCGAATTGTCTCGGATACGACGTGGCGTGGGCCTACGAGCTGGCCACGATCGTGCGCGAGGGCATGCAACGAATGTTCGCCGACGACGAAAATGTATTTTACTACATCACGCTTCAGAACGAGGCGTACAGCCAGCCGCCGATGGAAGATGGCGTCAAGAACGGCATCATCGCCGGGTTGTACCGCTACCGCGTCGCCCAGATCGACGGCCAGCACCGGGTGCAGCTCTTTGGCAGCGGCTCGATCTTGAGAGAAGCCCTTCGCGCTCAAGAGCTGTTGGCGGAGAAGTTCGACATCGCCGCCGACGTCTGGAGCGCGACGAGCTACCAGCAGTTGCGCGCGGACGCGCTGGCGTGCGAGCGCCACAATCGGCTCAACCCCGGCGAGCGCCGGGTGCCCTACCTCCGTGAGGTTCTTTCGGGAGTCGACGGGCCGTTCGTCGCCGCTACCGACTTCATGAAGCTGGTGCCAGACCAGATCGCGCGCTTCGTGCCAGGCACCTTCGTGCCACTCGGCACCGATGGGTTCGGAATGAGCGACACCCGAGAGGCGCTGAGGCGCCACTTCGAAGTGGACGCCGAATCGATCGCGTTTGCCGCCATCGACGCGCTGCGAGTCGACGGCAAGCTCGGTGTCGACGACGTCGTCAGCGCGCGATCCGTGTTGGGCATCGACGCGGAAAAGCGCGTGCCCATCGACGTTTGATCAGCATCAATGCGTCCCTGGTGGAGTCGACGCCAGATTCCTGCGGTCGACATGGTCTAGCGAGATTCAAACGTCGGCGGCGTACGGTGGTGCGGGGTCGTATTGCATCATCCGCTGCGTGGTTCGAGCGTGGTCCACGCCCCAGAGTTGCCCGGTGAGCCACAGGGCCATGTCGATGCCCGCGCTCACTCCGGCGGCGGTGACGACGTTCCCGTCCCGCACGTAACGGACGTTCGAGAGCACGGTGGCGTCCTTCGCGAGCCCGCGGAGGGTTTCGACGAACGCCCAATGAGTCGTGATGCGCTTGCCGCTGGTGAAGCCCGCGGCATGCAGCAGAAGGGCGCCCGTGCAGACGCTCGTCACCCAGTCGCACTCCGCCCCCGTTTTCCGGAGCCACGCGAGCAATCTCTGGTTTTCGAGCTCGCGCCGCGTGCCTTCGCCTCCAGGGACCAGGACGACGTCCAGCTCCGGGGCGTTTTCGAGGTCGTATCCCGGGACGATCTCCAGTCCTTTGGCGCACTTGATGGGCGCCGTTTTTTCCGCGATCGAAACGACGCGGCTACCGTCTTCGCGGCCTTTCGCCGCCATCGTGAACACTTCCCACGGACCGACGAGGTCGAGCTCTTCGAGGTCGTCGAACAACAGCATTCCTATCGTGGTCATGACGCTCGTCGTCCCTTCTCTTCTCGTCGGGATTCTACCGGCTCGGGTGAACCGGCGCCGATTGACTCTGTGGCGCGAGGGAGGTGTCTGCAATGGCAACCCTCGAAATCTGCCATCGGGTTCCAGAGAGATTCAGACGTCGGCAACGCGGTTCGCTATGGCGCGGTCGCCCTTCGGCATGGCGAGGTCCGCGAGCTCATCGGGTCGCTTCCAGGCAAATTCAGCGCAGGCAACCGCTCTCAAGCGGCCGTTTGTCGGCCCACACCGGTAGGCGTCGAGCGTTATCCGGTAACGCGTCACGTGGAGCTTCACGACGTGGAAGAGATCCCGAGGCGCGGCTTCTCGGCCCACCCACTGCCGAGTGGCGCGGCGAACCGCGGCTTCGCTCGACTCCCGGGCGGCGACTTCCACCGAAGGAAACCTCCACATGCCGCGCCACCGCCCGGCCGTTTCGGGGACCTTGCCGACCAGGACTTTCCCCGAGCGCCACACAATCGCCGCGACCATGTGCACCGCTTGTGGTTTTTTCTTCTTGGCGAGCTCGGGCAGGAGGGCAGTGGTTCCTTCGAGGTGCGCGGCGCACCGCTTTCGCAGAGGGCACCTCACACACTCCGGCGCAGCTTTCGGGTGGCACACCGTCGCACCGAGCTCCATCAAGGCTTGGTTGAAGTCCGAAACCTCGCCCTTGGGGAGCAGTCGCTCGGCGGCCTCCCACAGCGTGTTCGAGAGCGGAGACTTCGCGGGATCGCCCCGCAGGCCGAAAACGCGACAGAGCACGCGCACCACGTTGCCGTCGACCACGGCAGCTCGAGCCCCATAGGCGATGCTGGCGATCGCCCCGGCGGAATAGCGCCCGATACCCGGCAGCGCGAGCAGGCCATCGACGGTGTTGGGAACCCGGCCTCCGTGCTCGGTCGCTACCACCTGCGCCGCTTTGTGCAGGCTCCGCGCGCGTGAATAGTAGCCGAGGCCCTGCCAAGCGTGCAGCACCTCGTCTTCGGTGGCGTCGGCGAGTGCGGCCACGTCACCGAAGCGATCCATCCAACGCTCGAAGTAGGGAGCCACGGTCGAGACTCCCGTCTGTTGCAGCATGATCTCGCTCACCCAGATGGCGTAGGGGTCTCGGGTTCTCCGCCATGGCAAATCGCGGCGGTGCTGGCGGTACCAGCGCAAAAGCGCCGCCGACAACCACGGCCCGCCTCGCGCGAGTCGAGTGGCGTGCTCAGCGGATGCTGTCGACGTTCGTTTCCCAGTTCTGACCATCGAAAGGCACGAGGGTGAAGGTGTCGAGCTCGACCCCGTCGAGGCAACGGAGGTTGACGGAGAGCTGGTCAGGGTGGGAACGGGGGCGATAGTACGGGTGAATGCCGCAAAATTTGCAGAATCGGTGCTTCGCGACGCGCGTGTTGAACTCGTAGGTGCAAAGCGCGCTCTCCCCGTCGAGTAGCTCGAAACGTTCTGGCGGAACGATGAGGTGCAGGAATCCCTTTTTGGTGCACACCGAGCAGTTGCACGCGAGGGCCTTCTTCTCTTCCAGACGAACCCGAAACCGCACGGCTCCGCAGTGGCAGCCCCCGACGTAGACGTGTTCCACGCCGGCAGTCTACGATGGCGTCCCGATGGCGTTCATCCCCGACGTGCAGAAAATCGAGTTCGAAGGCCCGAAGAGCAAGAACCCCCTGGCGTTCAAGCACTACGACGCCGCCGAAGTCGTCGACGGAAAATCGATGGCGGAGCATCTGCGATTCTCGGTCGCGTACTGGCACACGTTTAGGGGCGACGGGTCGGATCCCTTCGGCCCCGGCACCATCTCGCGACCCTGGGACGACGGCACCGAAAGCGTGGAGAACGCCAAGACGCGCGCCCGGGTCGCCTTCGAGGTGTTCGAGAAGCTCGGCGTTCCGTTTTATTGCTTCCACGATCGGGACGTGGCGCCAGAGGGTGACAACCTGCGCGAGAGCAACCGAAAGCTCGACGAAGTCGTCGCGGTGCTGAAGGAGGAGCAGGAGCGGAGCGGTGTCCGTTTGCTTTGGGGAACGGCGAACTTGTTTTCGAACCCTCGATTCGCGCACGGGGCAGCCACGAGCCCGAACGCCGACGTGTTCGCCTACGCTGCGGCTCAAGTCAAAAAGGCCATCGAGGTCACCCACGAGCTTGGCGGCGAGAACTACGTCTTCTGGGGCGGTCGCGAAGGTTATCAGTCGGTCTACAACACCGACATGCGCCGAGAGCTGGACCACATGGGCAGCTTTCTCCGTATGGCGCATGAGCACTGTCGCAACATCGGTTTTTCCGGGCAGTTGCTCGTCGAGCCGAAGCCGCGAGAGCCGATGAAACACCAGTACGACTACGACGTCGGCAACGTCATCGCGTTTCTTCGAGCCCACGACCTGCTCGGTCCGGTGAAGCTCAACGTCGAGACGAACCACGCGACGCTCGCCGGACACGACATGATCCACGAGATCGAGCTTGCGGCGAGCCAGGATGCCCTCGGATCGGTGGATGCCAACGTCGGCGACCCCATGCTCGGTTGGGACACGGATCAGTTCCCGACGAACATCTATCTGACGACGCAGATCATGATGGTGCTGCTCCGGTACGGCGGCATTTCACCTGGCGGGCTCAACTTCGACGCCAAGGTCAGGCGGGAGAGCTACGACGTGATCGACATCTTTCACGCGCACATCGGCGCGATGGACGCCCTCGCCCGAGGCCTGAAGATTGCCGCGGCGATCAAGACAGACGGTGCGCTCGAGAAGATCGTTCGCGATCGCTACTCGTCCTACGATTCGGGGATCGGGAAGAAGATCGACGAGCGCAAAACGACATTTGCCGAGCTCGAGAGCTACATGATCGAGCGTGGCAATCCGGCGCGCTCTCCAAGCGGGCGCCAAGAGCTGCTCGAGAACCTCATCAACGAGTACATCTAGCTAGAGACATGCACGGGCCGGAATTCACGGTCGTCCTCATCGCGGGGTTGGCGCTCTTGGTAGGCGCCGCGACCCGCTTGTTTTCCGCCCGAACCCACTTTCCGTTCACCATCGCCATGCTGCTGCTCGGCATCGGTGTCGGCGTGGCGGTGCGCGAAGCCGGCGGGGAATCCGGGCAAGGCTTTCTGCAGCTCATCAACCAGGGCGCGCTCATCAGTCCGGATCTGATCATTTTTGTGTTCCTGCCGGCGCTGGTTTTCGAATCGGCCTACGCCATCGAGGTCAACGAGTTCCGTAAGAACGTCGGCGCGGTGCTGCTGCTCGCCGTCCCAGCTCTGGTCATGAGCACCGTGGCAGTGGCAGCGCTCATGATCGCGCTGACCGGCTCCACCTGGGGGTGGGGATGGCACGTCGCGCTCGTGTTCGGGGCGCTGATCAGCGCGACGGACCCGGTGGCGGTCGTCGCGATTTTTCGCGAGCTCGGTGTGTCGAAGCGGCTCGGCGTGCTCGTCGAGGGCGAGAGCCTGCTGAACGACGGCACGTCGATCGTCGTGTTCACGCTGTTGGTCAAGATGCTCAGCGGCGACGTCACCGAATTCAGCACCACCGGCGCGCTGTCGAGCTTCGCCGTGGTCGTAGCGGGCGGCATCGGCGTCGGCCTCGTGCTCGCCTGGGTCTTGTCGAAGTGGATCGAGCAGCTCTTCAACGACCCACTGAGCGAGATCACTCTGACCCTCCTGCTCGCCTACTCGGCGATGGTCATCGCCGAGGGCATGCTGCACGTCTCCGGGGTGATGGCGGTGGTGGTGGCTGGCCTTTGGATGAGCGGCACCGGCAAGACGAAAATCAGCCCCGAAATCCAGCACTTCCTGCACCGCTTCTGGGAGGTGCTCGGATACATCGCCAACACGCTCATCTTTTTCCTCGTCGGATTGGTGATCGCCAAGGAGTTCCAGTCCGCCCACTTGAGTGACTTCTTCCTCATCGCGGCGGCCTACGTCGGGGTGATGGTGATTCGTTTTGCGTTGACCTACTTGTTCCAACCGCTCGCCAACAAGCTGAGCGAGGGCGTGTCCAGCAAGGACTCCGCAGTCATGGCCTGGGGCGGGTTGCGCGGCGCGGTTTCCCTCGCGCTGGCACTAATCGTCTCTCAGAACCCCAAAATCGACGCGGATCTGCGGCACCAGGTCCTGCTGGTGACCGCCGGCGTCGTGTTGCTCACGATCCTCGTCAATGGCACGACGATTGGTCGGTTACTCGCCAAGCTCGGCTACAGCGATCCGCCGTTGAGCGAGCAGCTGCAGACGCTGGGCGCCCGGGCGATCGTGCTCGATCGCGTTCGAGAGAACATCGAGAAGGTGGGTCAATCACGGGATCTACGCACCGTCGTGTGGAGCGAAGTCGAAGAGCGCCTGGCGGAACGTTGCGCCGTGCTGGAAAAGCAGATCGCTGAAACCAGGAAACGCCTAGCCGAAGCCCCCGCCGACGAGCGGATCGCAGGATATTGGCGGCAGGTTCTCAGCGTCGAGCGCCAGGCCTTTTGGGAGGCGTTCGCCAACGGCACCCTCGGCGCCGTAGCGGTGAATCTCCTCAGCGCAGAGATCGATCGGCAGCTCGACTGGATGGATCGAGGTCAACTGAGCCCGCCGAAGACCCGGCTCCCGAAGATCGGTGGCGGTTTCTTCGGCAAGCGTCAGAGCGACTTCGATCACCTCGCGCTCATTTACGACCTGTCGAGGGCAGAGAGCGTTGCTGCGGACTACGTGCTCGGCAGTCTCGACACGATCAAGGGGGCGGACGCCGACGTCGTCGACGAGATTCGCTCGACCTACCAGTCGTATCTGCGACAGGGCAAGGAGCGCATCGAGGACATGCGGACGAATTTGCCCGAAATGGCGTGCGCCATCGAAACGAGATTGGCGACACGGATCCAGCTCAACTTCGAGCGCGAAGCGTTCGAGCGGCTCGAAGAGCATGGGGTTCTCGATCACACGGCAGTCCACCAGGAGTTGCACTCGGTGGAAAAACGCATGAGCGAGCTCAAGCGAATGGCCACTCAGGTCGAGATCCCGGAAACCGCCGATCTGGTCGCCAAGACACCTCTCTTCGAGTCCCTGGACGAAGCCGCACTGGCCAAGCTGGCGGACATCACCGATGAGATGGTCGTTCCGGTCGGCGACTACTTGTTCAAGGAGGGGGACAAGGGGGACGCCCTCTTCGTCATCGCCCGAGGCGCCGTGCACGTGATCAAGGAAATCGACGGCGAGGAAGTGGTCGTCGACGTGCTCGGTGGAGGCGACATCATCGGCGAAATTTCGCTGCTTACCGGTGCTCCGCGGACCGCATCCATCAAGGCGGCCACGTCAGTCACCCTCGGAAAAATCGGTAGGGACGACTTTGCGCACCTCATCGAAGCGGCCCCTCAGCTCGGTGAGTGCGTGTGGCAAGCCTTCGGAACACGAAACTTCGACAATCACGTGCGGAAGCTCCCGAGGTTTCGGCATCTCGACCACGAAGATCGGCTCATGTGGTGCGCTGCCGGGACTCCAACGTTGATGCGCGCCGGAGAAATGACCCGCACCACCGACTCGACCACGCAGGTGCTCGTGTTGACCGGAATGATTCGCGCCGGTCGCGCCCAACACTCGGCGGTGGATCTCGTCGACATCGATTGCCCGACCGAGCTCGAAGCCGTCGAGGAATCGAGGATCGTGCTCCTGCCCGATCCCGACGTCGTCTGCGGACGCGGCATGGTGCTTGGCGACAGCCTGTCGTCGGCGGCGGTGAAGGGCGCGCTCGACGCGTGAGCCGAGGCTCGAGCCGAAGAACAGCCTGGGAGGACGTTCCGCCCGCGCGGAAGCGAGCGATCGGCAAGGCTCTTCGCGAGGTGGATGCCGCGTGCGACCGCACGGCCCGCGTGCACATCGATCCCATTGGTGCCGTTCGTGGGCGGTACCGCGCCCCTCGGGACCTCGAGCTTGCCG
The DNA here is from genome assembly GCA_029261965.1 of Polyangiaceae bacterium. Taxonomy (GTDB): domain Bacteria; phylum Myxococcota_A; class Polyangia; order Polyangiales; family Polyangiaceae; genus JAJDAH01. The sequence goes on along the minus strand of JAJDAH010000224.1, from coordinate 49,390 downwards.
GGCTGGTGGGAGCGTGCGTCGCCTTTGGCAACGTCAAGACGCTGCGCGCCAAGGTCGAAGACGCCTTCGATCGGCTCGGTCCCAATCTGACCGCCGTGGCCGACGACGAGCTCGACGTGTTTGCGAGACTCGGCGGCTGGCGTCACCGCGTCTACATTGGGGAAGATTTGGGGCGTCTGCTCATCGGCGCCCGCCGGGTGCAGCGCGCCCACAGGACCCTCGGCCACAAGTTTCGCGCAGATTTGGACGTGGGCGGCACCCTGAAGGGTGCTTTGACGCGGTTCGCGGATTCGATTCGCGAAGCCGGGGGCTTGCACGTGGCTGCCCGAGAGCGTCGGGGCGCCGCACACATCCTCCCGGACCCGGGCAAAACGAGCGGATGCAAGCGCCTGCTCCTCTATCTGCGGTGGATGGTGCGGCCGGAAGACGGTGTCGACCTCGGTTTGTGGAAATCGGTTCCGGCGAGCCTGCTAATCGTTCCCGTCGACACCCACATACACAAGTTGGCTCATAATCTCGGCTTCACCAATCGCCGCACGATGACCTGGGCGGCTGCGGAGGAGATCACCTCGGTACTTCGGGAATACGACTCCTGTGATCCGGCCCGATTCGACTTCCCGCTCTGTCACCTCGGCATGCTCCAGCGTTGCCCATCCCGACGCGATTCAGCGCGCTGCGAGGGTTGCGGCGTCATCGACGTCTGCCGCCACTGGCAGGGCGCGGCCAAGCGTTAGCCCCTCGATCCTCGCTTTCATCTGATATCCTTCGAAGCTCCCCATGGCCGCACGTATTTTTCCTCTGGACGCGATCCGAACCGATGGATGGTTCGAGCGCATCGGGGAGGGTATCGGTAGCTTTCAGGCGCTCTGCGACATCGTCGGCGAGCGATTTTTTGCGTTCTCCATGATCACCGGCGCGCGGATCACCGCGCTCACGGTGGATCGCAGGAATCCGGACAACACGCTGGTGGATTTCGCCGTCGGTGGCGGAGACGGGGAGGCGACCGACGCCGACACGCAGCGTCTGACGCTCGCCGACTTTCGACGCCGCCTGGTGAGCGCTCTCGTCGCCGAAGAACCGCCAGGACCGGTTCCCACCCGAGCCACCGATACCGAGGCGCTGCAGCTGCACATCGGTGTCCGGTTCCTGCTCTTGGCGCCGCTGTACGGCTACAGCCTGCAAGAGCTCGCCATCGACGAGCAGGGCGGACAGATCTCGATGCTCCACGACGGGGTGGAGGAAGCGTTCGATCTGGACACCTTCCGTACCCGGATGCGGGCGCACGTGCTCGAGGAGCTCGACCGCGCCCAGCGCGGAGCGAGAAGTGCCATCGATCTCGCACGGGTCACCGAGGCGGACGCCGCCGCCGATGAAGGCGATCACGTCAAAGTGCTCGAGCTTCTTGGCGCGTGGCCGGCGCCGCTCGCCATTTTTCTTCGTACTCCGGAGGGTCAGTTGCTCAACGCGGAGGCCCGAGCGCGGATCGCGCACGGGCTCGGGCTCCTCGGAAGCGCGTGCATCGCCCTCGACGAAACCGCCAAAGGCGAGGAGGTGCTGCGCCTCGCGGTGCAGTACGCCGGTGAGGGGGCGAGCGCGCCCGACATCTACGGACGGCTCGGTCAGGCCATGCTGAGCGACAGCCGGCCCGGCGAAGCCGTGGCGCCGCTCCGCCGGGCGATGAATCTCGGAGGAGATGGCGCGCAGATTTGGCCCCTCTTGGCCGAGGCCTTCGCCAACCGCGGGCGGCTCTTGGCGGCGTACAGCGCCGTGCTCGAGGCTCGCGACGCCGGGGCCGAAGACGGCAAGCTCGACGAGATCGTGGCGGCCATCGAGGCCGAGCTCGGCGACGCTCTGGGGCGTTGGAAGCGGGCGACCGCGTAGGCCCGAGCTCACGGAGGCGACACGCACATCGTCGCGCCTCGGATCGACCCCGGAAAAACTCCACGATCTCAGCATGTTGGGCTGCTAGCGAGAGCTCCCGGAGCGGCGTCGGCGCTCATCGCTGCTCACATTGACAGCGCCCCAGCCTGAGCACTACATACCATCGGCGTAAGTTCGCGAGGTTGCACGGTTTGAGCGCGCCCTCGGGCCCCGAAAGATGTTCGATCTTTATCTTCCGATGTTCCTGATGTTCGCTATCGCGGCGGGCGTCGCGGCCGGTATGTTTTCGCTAGGCCAGTTCGTCGGCAAAAACCCCCAGTCGGCGGAAAAGCTCACGCCGTTCGAGTGTGGAAACGACACCGAAGGCGCTGGCAACGTTCGGTTGAGCGTGAAGTTCTACCTGACGGCGATACTGTTCGTCGTTTTCGACATCGAAGTCGTGTTCATCTACCCGTGGGCGGCGCTCTTCAAGGGCCTCGGCTGGGTCGGGTTCGCGTCGATGCTGATGTTCGTCGTCGCGCTGTTGGTGGCGCTCGTCTACTGCTGGAAAAAGGGTGCGCTCGAATGGGAGAAGTGAAGGCCACGACCCAGACGACGCTCGAAGTCGGTGAGGGGGCCGGTGGATTCGCGACGACTCAGGTCACCGCGCTCACCCACTGGGCCCAGAAGTACTCGCTCTTCATGTACCCGTTCGTGACCGCGTGCTGCGGGATGGAGTTCATGTCCGTCACGAGCCCGAGATACGATCTCTCGCGGTTCGGAGCCGAGGCGCCCCGATTTTCGCCTAGGCAGTCCGATCTCTTGTGGGTGGTCGGCACCATCAGCCAACGCCAAGCGCCGGTGCTCAAGCGCATCTACGAGCAGATGGCTCCCCCGAAATGGGTCATCGCGTTCGGGACCTGCGCGTCTTGCGGCGGGTTCTACGACAACTACACGACTGTCGCGGGCATCGACAAGATAGTGCCGTGCGACGTGTACATTCCCGGCTGCCCACCACGGCCAGAGGCGGTGCTCGATGGCCTGCTCCTGCTCATGGACAAGATTCAGAGCGGGTCGAAGGACCCAGCCATCGTCAAGCCGCGAACCGACCCGGTGACGAGTCAGAGTCATGGCCTCATCAAGCTGCGTCGCGGCCGCGACTCGATGGTCTGAGGAGCCCGTCATGTCGCAGTTACTCGTCGATGTCGTCCGCGAGCGGTTCGGAAGCGCCGTTTTGGAATCCCACGCGCAGCATGGGGACGAGACAATCGTCGTCCACCCCGCCAACTGGAAAGAGGTCGCGCGGTTCCTGCGCGACGAGCCTAGAGCTCAGATGAACATGTTGGTCGATCTCACCGCGGTCGACTATCCGGAGCGCGAGCCCAGATTCGAAGTCGTGGCGCACTACCTCTCGCTGCAAAAGGGGCACCGATTGCGCGTGAAGGCCCGCATCGGCGATGCCGACGGGGATGACGCCGAGATCGACTCGCTGGCCGATCTGTGGGGCTCGGCCAACTGGATGGAACGGGAAGCGTGGGACATGTTCGGGATCAACTTCCTCGGACACCCGGATCTGCGGCGAATCCTCATGTACCCGGAGTTCGAGGGGCATCCCCTGCGTCGCGACTATCCGGCGGACAAGATCCAACCGCTCGTGCCGTATCGCGAGGTGGACAACATCGAAAAGCTCCCGCCCTTCGGAGCGGAAGAGGGCATGAGCTTCGGTCGGCAAACGCACATCCAGTCCGGGGAAGAAGACTGATGGAACCGCTCGACCGCGATCTCGACGACGCCGAGCTGGAGCTACCGGCGGATCCCACGATGACGCTCAACGTCGGACCCGCTCACCCGGCGATGCACGGCACCGTGCGCTGCATGATGGAGCTCAGCGGGGAAAACATCGTCAAGGCCGACGTCCAGGTCGGATACCTGCACCGCGGCTTCGAAAAAATGTGCGAGCGCGGCACTTGGAATCAGGTGTTCCCCTATGTCGACCGCTGCAACTACGTCTCGCCGATGCTCAACAACGTTGGTTTCGCGATGGCGGTCGAAAAAATGCTGGGCATCGAAACGACTGAACGATGCCAGTGGTACCGGATGGCGCTCGGCGAGCTGGCGCGCATCTCGGACCACCTGACGTGTACCGGCGCCATGGCCATGGAGCTCGGCGCGTTCACTCCGTTTCTGTGGATGATCAAGGGCCGAGAGATGGTCTGGGACATCATGGAGGAGGAGTCCGGCGCACGGCTCACCCACAGCTTCGGCCGGGTGGGCGGCATGGCCAAACCCCCCACCGAAGGTTTCGCGGAGCAAGCACGCGCGGCCGTCACACAGATCCTCACCATCATCGACGAAGTCGAGAACCTCTTGCTGACGAACCGGATCTTCATCGACCGACTTCAGGGCGTCGGCTTCATCAGCGCGGAGGACGCCGTCAGCCTGGGGTGGACCGGACCGTGCTTGCGTGCGAGCGGGGTGCCCTACGACGTGCGCAAGGCGCACCCGTACCTCAAGTATGGGGACGTTGACTTCGACGTGCCCGTCGGGGAGCACGGCGACTGTTGGGATCGCTTCATGGTCCGGCTCGACGAGATTCGACAGAGTGCTCGCATCATCGATCAGTCACTCGACCAGCTGCCTGACGACGGGCCGATCAACGTCGAGGACCCGCGGGTGGTGTTGCCCGAAAAAGAGGATGTCTACAACTCGATCGAAGGCACGATTCAGCACTTCAAGATCGTGATGGAGGGCATCAAAGTTCCCGCAGGTGAGGTCTACGCGTACACCGAAGCGGGCAACGGCGAACTCGGCTTCTATTTGGTGAGCGACGGGAGCGGCACTCCGTACCGCGTTCGGATTCGCCCGCCGTGTTTCCTGGTCACGTCGGGGCTCGAACGGATCATCACCGGCCAGATGATCGCGGACGTCGTTCCGTGTTTCGGCTCGCTCAACATGATTGGCGGGGAGTGCGACCGGTAGCCATGCCCACATTCAAGCTAGATGAACGCGAGATCCCCTTCGAGAAAGGGGAGACGATCATTCAGGCCGCTCACCGAGCGGGCATCGACATCCCTCACTATTGCTGGCATCCCGGCTTGAGCGTCGCGGCGAACTGCCGCATGTGCTTGGTCGAAATCGAGCCGCCGCCGGGTCGGCCGGCCATGATGCTGGACGTGCTCGAATGGGACGCCGATGCCCAGGATTACGTCCCTCAGAAGAAACCCAAGCTCCAGCCCGCGTGTCAGTTCCAGGCCGGCGAGGGCATGGTCGTGCACAGCGAAGGCAGCAAGAACGTCAAGGAAGCGCGGCGCGCCGTGCAAGAAATGCTGCTGCTCAATCACCCCGTCGATTGTCCGATCTGCGACCAGGCGGGTGAGTGTCGGCTCCAGGACTACTGGCTCGAGCACCAGGGCAGCAAGAAGCGGATGAAGGACGAGCCCGTCCACAAGCCGAAGGCCGTGGTGTTCGGTCCCACCATCGTCTACGACGCCGAGCGTTGCATCGTCTGCACGCGTTGCATCCGTTTTTGCGACGAGGTGGCCGGTGACTCCGTGCTCGACTTGCGCGAGCGGGGCAACCTGAACGAGGTGGTGCTCGCCCCGGGACGGGAGCTCGATCACGACTACACGTTGATGACGGAGTACGTGTGCCCGGTTGGCGCCCTCACCGCCGTCGACTTCAGGTTCAAGGCGCGAGTTTGGTTTTTGAGAAGCGCTCGCACCGTGTGCGTTGGTTGCGCCACCGGCTGCAACGCGTTCCTCGACTTCGACCCGAGGGACCAGAAGGTCTACCGCCATCGGCCGCGAGAGAACCCCGACGTCAACAAGTACTGGATGTGCGACGAAGGAATGCTCAGCTACTCGCGCGTTCACGAAAATCGCGTGCTCCGGGCGGAAATCGATGGCCAGACGATCGAGTTCGAGCGCGGCTTGAAGAAGGCGGCGAAGCTTTTCAAGAGTGCAGATCCCGACCGGACGGCGATCGTGCTCAGCGCGCAGCACTCGAACGAAGACAACTTCGCCATGCTCGTCCTGGCGCGCGACTACATCGGAAGCGGAAACGTCTTCGTCAACGGGCGACCGGGCGGGGACTCGGACGAGATCCTTCGCGACGCCGACAAGAACCCGAACGCCCGCGGTGTGGTTGGGCTCTGCACGAGCGCGCCTCCGGCGCCGTTCAAAGAGCTCGCCACGGCGCTGGCTGCGGGCAAGTTCACCCACGTGCTCGCTCTCGGCTCCGACGCTAGCGACCCCGACGAAGTCGCGGCGTTCGAGGACTGCGAGAATCTCGTATTGCTCACGAGCCACCGCGGCCCGCTGGCGGCGCACGCTGACGCCCTTTTGCCTGCCTGCACGTGGGCCGAAGCCGACGGCACATTCGTCAATCGCACTGGAATCGCCCAGGAGAGCGAGCGCGCGATCTTTCCGCACGGCGACAGTCTCCCGGCGTGGAAGCTCATCGCCGCCTTCGGGCGCGCGCTCGGTCACAGCTTCGGTTGGACGAAGCTCAGGCATGTCCGCGCGGCCATGGCGCCGGATCCAGGCGCGGAGGTCGCGGCTGACGCCGAAGCACAATCAGGAGCGCCGGCGTGACCGAGTACATCCTCGACGGGCTCAAGGCGTTTGCCGTCGTCATGTTCGGCATGAACGTGGGCGTGATCTTGACCTGGGTCGACCGCCGTCAGGGCGCCATGATGCAGGACCGAGTCGGACCAGAGCGCGCGGGGGTCTACCTTCCGAAGCGCATGGCTCAGGGAGCGCTTTTGGGCCCCGCCATCGGTACGGCCGCCATCGTCTTTTATCTCGCCTGGGCCGGGCGCGACCTCGAGGGAGCGGCGTACACCGGTCGCGCGATGCTTTTCTCGCAGCTCGCGATTCTTTTCACCTGGCTCACTTTCCTCGTCATCGCCGGGCGTATTCGACGCCGCGGGGTCAAGAATCCGTTCGACGCCTTCATCGCGACCCTCGGCGACCCTCGGCGATTTTTCTACGCCGGGTTCGGAGCACATCTGGCCTGCTTTTTCGTCGCCGGTCTCTTCCGCGGCACGCCGCTCGCGCCGACCCTCAAGCAGATCGGCTACGGCGGGGGCGCGGGCCTTCTTGCCGGGGCGATCGTGCTTGGCGGCGCGTATGCCGCGTATCGAATTCGCCACGAGCGGGTCCGCCTTCGCCTTGCGGGGCTCCTTCACCCGGCGGCGGACGGCCTCAAGACGCTTCTCAAAGAGGACTTCATTCCACCGAACTCTGATCGGCTCCTGCATAGCATCGCGCCGTTCATTTCGTTTTTTCCTGCCCTCGTCGTGTTGGCGGTGGTTCCCTTCGGGGACACGCTCTGCTTCGGAACGGAAAACGGCGAGCTGCAACTGACTCAGCTGCTCGAGACCGTGCCTCGAGAGGGGGTGTGCACCGCCGGCGCCGTCAATCTCCAGGTCATCGACCTCAACGTCGGCGTGCTCTACTTCTTCGCGATGGCCGGCACGGGCATCGTCGGCGCCGCGCTCGCCGGTTGGGCGAGTGACAACAAGTACAGCTTGTTCGGGGGCGTTCGGGCGGCCAGCCAGATGGTCAGCTACGAAGTCACTCTCGGTCTCACCATCATCGGCGCTGTCATGATCTACGGCACGCTACAGGTCGACGACATGGTGCGATGGCAGGCGGAGAACGCTTGGGGGATCTTCGTTCAGCCGTTCGCGTTCTTCCTGTTCTTCGCCGCGGCCGTCGCGGAGTCGAAGCGCATTCCGTTCGATCTGCCCGAAGGGGAGAGCGAACTCGTGGCGGGATACTTCACCGAATACGCGGGAATGAAGTTCGCCATGTTCTTCTTCAGCGAGTACATCGCCGTCGTCAGCGCCAGCGCGCTCATGACCGCGCTGTTTCTCGGAGGCTGGAGCGTCCCGTTCCTCGATCGCGACGGTTTCCACGTCGTGCTCGGCGACAACGTGATCTGGGAAGTGGCGCTGAGCCACGGCTCGGTCATCGTGCTCGGGGTGCTCGCCTTCGTGCTCAAGGTCTTCTTCCTCTGCTGGCTGCAGATCACGATTCGGTGGACGCTGCCGCGGTTCCGCTACGACCAGCTCATGCAGCTCGGCTGGCGAAAGCTGCTTCCCGCCTCGCTGATCAACATCTTGGCGACCGGCCTCGTCATCCTCCTCGTCCAGGGAGGGAGCGCCCAGCTGGTCAGCGGGCTTCGGACTGCCGGCCAGGTCACGGATCTCGTGACGGTGGTGCTGATCATCGCTGCAGTGGGCTCGCTGTTCGCTCTGTTCCTCAAGCCGGCGAGCCATCGCCAAGGCCTGGCAGCCACTTCCGCACAGTTCGCGTCGCTTCGTGGCGGCACACGCAGCGCGCGGATGACGCCCTAATTCCCACCCTGAGGCGAACCGATATGACACAGCAAGCTTCGGACTACCAAGGCCTGGGACCTCAGAAGGTGAGGGGAGTCGTGGTACGGCGCCCCAATCGAACGGCCGGCGTGCAAGCGTACATCCCCGAGCTTTCCAAGGGGCTGGGCATCACGATGAAGCACTTCTTCAAAAATACGAAGGAGTACATGCTCGGCCAGCGACCTGACCCCGTGCTCGAGTCGACCACCGACGGCGTCAACACGATCTCCTACCCGGAGCAGCGCCGGCCTTATCCGGAGCGGTTCCGGGGCATGCACCGGTTGACTCATCGTGATGACGGCTCGCCGAGGTGCGTGGCGTGTCTGTGTTGCTCTACGGCGTGCCCCGCCCAGTGCATCCACATCGAGCCCGCGGAATATCCGGAAGGCGACGAACGGCGAGGTTACGAGCGCTATCCCGCCACGTTCGTGATCGACGAGCTTCGGTGCGTCTTCTGCGGCTTCTGCGTCGAAGCGTGCCCCTGCGATGCCATTCGCATGGACACGGGAATTCATGCGGCCCCCTACGACTCGCGCGAGCAGTTCATTTACGAGAAGGATCTGCTCATGAGCTTCTGCGGGCGTGAAGGCGACCAGGTGACCGAGAACGCCAGGCACGAGCCCGGCGAATCGACTCACCCCGGAGTCGATCGCGAACGCCACGGACACTAGGTTGGTGGAGCAGAGCTCCACCAAACACTCCACTCGCCCCGCGCATGAAGTGCGTCGATTGCGGCCACAGCCATCGCCTCAAAGAAGGCCCGGCGTGCGCCAAGTGCGGCTACACGTTCGCTTTCGGTAAGTCGGATACCACCACCGACCGTCGATTTTTGGCCCTCCTGCGACGGGCGAGCGCGAACGACACGCATTGTTTCACTCGACTCGGTCTCGTCGGCGCACATGCACGGAGCTGGGGCCTCTTGTTCCCGACCGGTCGATACGAGTTCGATTTCGGCGAATACGTGTGGGTCGCCGTCCCTACCGCCATCGGACTTCTCGCTCTCATCGCTACCGGGGCGTGGCCCGTGGCAGTGGGTGGAATCGTCGTTTCCGCCATCGTGTTCCTCGTCCTGCGCTGGCTCAACACGACGGATCCTCCGAACCCCGAGCTCGTGGATTCGTGGGTCGAGGCTTGGGTGGCGAAAAAGGGGCCGATCGAAAAGCTGATCGACTCTCCGTCTCTCGACCGCAGTCCGGGTCCGTACCGCGAGCGCGACGTCTACGACTACGGCGTCGAGCGATTGCTCATCGTCCAGCGCCCGATTTTGGTGGATTGGCTCGTTCGAAACGGTTTTCACGCTGCCGAGCGCGCGTTGCTCGTGAGCGAATCCGGCTATCCGAGCTACCTCGAACCCGTCGCGCGACGGGCGCTCTCGGATCGAAGCGCTCTCCCCGTTTTTCTGCTGCATGATTCGACCCCAGAAGGCGTCGGGATGCTCGAGCGCGTGCGTCGGTCCACGCGCTTGCCGATCGCCGAGCACCCGGTGGTCGACGTGGGTTTGAGCCGCGAGCAGGTGCGAGGGACGTGGCTCGCCGGCTTGACGTGGAAGGAAGCGTACGCGGCGCACGTCGATTCGCTGTCGTTCAGCGAGGTGAGCGCGGGTATCAGCCGGGCGATGCGGCGGTACGTGGAATCGAGCGGCGGAGGAGCGCCGGCGACCGAGGCGGTTTCGTCCGGGGCAGCCGCAAGTGTCGCCGTCGCTGCCGGGGGCACGGCGCTGGTTCTTTCTTCCGGCTCACTCGACTTCAGTGACATCGGCGACACGAGTGGTGGCGGCGACGTCGACGATTTCGGCTGAGCCGCGGCGGCGTCGACTGAGTCGCAGTGGTTCGACTGAGCCGCGGTGGTTCGTCGACCGAGCCGCAGTCGGCGGCCGCGCCGCCGGCGCTCAAGCCGGCACGGTGAACGTGCAGTCCGGCTCGCAGCCATCGCCAGCGGTGAAATCTCCGTCGTCGCACGCTTCGTGCTCCGGTTGCACGGTCCCGTCACCACAGCTCGGCCCCTTGCGACAGTCGGCGGTGCAACCCCCGTACTCGGAGCTGCCGTTGTTGGCGCCGTCGTCGCACTCTTCGTTCGGTGCGACGACACCGTCTCCGCATTGGCTCGAGCATTCACTCGTCGTGTTCTCGAAGTTCGAGAGGGTCAGTCGGTAGTTCGATTGCGTCGTGTGCCGCTCCGCCTGAAACACGACGATCTCGTAGACATTGCCGACGACGAGGCCGTGGCTCGTTTCGATGGTGTTGAGGGCGACGCCGCCGCTTTGCGCGCCGTGCACCCCGCCGAGGTCCACCGCCAGCCGGCGGTTGACGAATACCCAGACGTCGTCGTCCCCAGTGAAGTCGAACTGCTCGGTGCCCTTGTATTCGAACCAATGGCGAACTTCGCTCGTGAAATGGAAGTTGTGCACGTTGCCCTCGTTTCCGAAAGCCAGGTTGTCGAGGGGGAAAAAGTTGTTGTTCGAGAACTGGAATTCGCCAGTGGGTAGCTGGGTCAACGTGATGCTTTGCAGAACCGTCTGGTTCTCGGGCACGTCCCGGTACCACTGGTCGAAGTTCGTCTGTCCGGTGGTGGTCGCCGTCGTGCCGGCAGGGTTCGCGTAGACGGGTTTGCCATCCGAGCCGAGGACCGGGTCGACGATGCCGGTTTCCGAGCCGAGGAACGCTTCCATGTCCGGGTGCGCTCGCAAGAAGTCCCGGAGAACGATCGGCAAGATCAGCTCGGTTTGAGTCATCGTCACGTCCGTGCAGCTGAACCCCGTTTCGATTTCGCACGTCGGTGAGCATCCATCGCCCCCGACGGTGTTGCCGTCCTCACACTGCTCGGTGTCGCCGGGCAGCTTGATCCCGTCGCCGCACACGGACGTGCACGCGCCCAGGCTACAGTCGGGCTCCCGCACGCACGCCGGAGTGCATCCGTCGCCAAGGTCGTTGTTGCCGTCGTCACACTGCTCGTCCCCCTCGGGGAACGAATCGCCGCAGGTGGTCACGTGACACACGGCACCTGGATTAGGGCAAGCAAACCCCGGCTCTCGACGACAATTCGTGTCGCAACCGTCGCCGGCTACTGCCGGCATGAAGTCCTCGCACTCCTCTAGCCCGGCGATGATGCCATCCCCGCATTCGGCCGCTTCGCACGGGGCCCCGGGAGTCGGGCAGAACCAGCCGTCGCTGAGTTGGCAGCTGTCACAGCCGTCGGCCGACCCCGTATTGCCGTCGTCGCAATCTTCGCCCTCGTCGAGTGCGCCGTCGCCGCATCTCGGCATGGGTCCCACCATCGCGTCGCCGCCGACTCCGCCGCCGCCGGTCCCGATGATTCCACCGCCGGAGCCGCTCGTTCCGCCGGTTCCGCCCTGGGCGCCAGCATCGCTGCCGCCTGACGCGTTGAACAGCCCGTCGTCGCTCGATGTCTTGCTACCTCCGCACGAGGTGGCAAAGACGGCGTAGGCGGCGGCGAGACAAGCAACTCGGGTCGCGGGCGAATCAAGCTTCATTCGCCGATGATAGCTGGAAACCACGATCGACGCTCGTTCGGTCGTCGACCCTCTGCGCCGCGCCCTTTCGGACGGCGAGCGTCACTGGCGGGGTGTCAAAAATAACTTGCTCAGAAAAAGATCATGCAGGCGCAGAAATATCGCTTCGCAAGTCTGGCGCCGTCGAGCATGTAGCAGGCCGTTTTCAACGGCCTGCTAGAGCGCGAGTCGCGCGGTGACCCGAAGCGTCGAGCCAATGACTTCGGCTTGTAGCGTGCAGTTGCCCTCGTAGGCGACGCGCACGAGGCCGAGCTTGCTGGCGCCAGGGTCGTCTTCGGCTGAAGCGATTTCGAGGAGGCGAGCACGGTACGCCTCCTCCGCACTGTCGTGTTGGTTGATCCACGCGATGGTGGTTTGGAGCGCGTCTACGGACTCGTCGCCGGGCGTGATGGGGTTATCGACGCTGACGGTCGTCGTCTTCTTGTCACCCTCCACCAAGAGGCGGAAAGACACGGGCTTGTCGGTATTTTTCCACGACCCGTACTTCATCGCGTTTTCGAGGAGCTCGCCGGTGACGATCGATACGGTGTGGCAGCCGTCGATGTCGCTGAAAACTGCGGCGAAGCAGTTCTGCACGCTGGTCCGCAAGAGGTCGATGTTCTTCCACTCGTTGCGCACGGGAAGATCAATCGAAAAACTGTAGCTGTCGTCGCGTTCGGACATCTTGCTCACTCGGTGGTGCGGAGCTCGAACTTCTTGTCGTTCTTGTCGAAAACTCGAAGCGCTTCGAAGCTCAGGCGCTGCCACTTGAGCCGAGCGTCGTAGATCATCACCAACGGAACGTTCTTCGCGCGGGCGTTCTGGATCAGACGAATCAGGGTGGAGATCGTCGACGAATTGAAGTGCTCGAGGGTTTCGAAATGCATCTCGAGCGGCAGCTCTTTCGCTGCAGCATCGGTCAGCAGTTGCTCGAAGTAGGGGTTGAGCACACCGCCTGGGCTGCGTTGGGTGCTGCGCCCCTTCCACATGCAGACGATGGCTTTTTCGTCGTCGCTGCCGACCTCGATGGTCAGGTCACCGTCACTCAGGTTTTCGACGCTCATATCTCGAGTGCTCAGGATCGCGCAGCGCGTCCGACGCCGTCAAGCAAACGAACGTGCCAATCGAAAACCCACGCGCTGGCTGCAGGCATTCGCGACGTAGGTTTGACGAGCCGGCAGTCGACAATCGAACGCCGCGTCGCACCAGGCGCCGCCGCGCGAGTACACGACGCGCTGCTCGGTGCCCTCTTCGCTAAGCGTTCCACCCGCCGCGCCAGCGGCTGGAAGGGTCCAATCGGCCAATCCGCCGGACAGATCCATGACCCCGTAGGGCGACACGTCGGCCTCGAATGTGCCGCTCGGTTCGGGGGTGCTCGCCCCCGGGCGCGAGGTGCGCATCCGGCAGAACGTCTCGTCGAACTGGTTGCCCCAAGTGTAGATGCGCCCGTCGACCCCCCGGGCTGCTTTCTCCCATTCGTCGTCGGTTGGCAGGCGGTAGTTGCGTCCGGTTTTGAGTGACCACCAGGCGGCGAAGGTGTCGGCGCTGCGGGCCGACACGCCGAATGCCGGCAACTCGCCGTAGTGATTGGTGATGCGGAGTAGGGCCTCGCTCGGCCGCCAACCCTCGCCGGGGACGACGAGCGGATCCCCCAAGTCCGTGCGTGGCACGTGCAAGTCGATGCTGCCGGGATCTCGGACCGCGAGGGCGTCGAGAAACTGGGTGTACTCGGCGAAGGTCACGGGGCGTTTCTGGATCGCGAACGTCTCGACGAGCGCTTCGCGTGGCTCGCCGGCGTCGGCCGATTCCGTTCCGCCAAGGAGCGCCAGACCGCCATGAATCAGAGCTTCTCCCTCGGCTAGGGTAAGCACCAGCTCGGCCGTCACGTCGAGTTTCGTTTCGGCGCTCGCGCGCACATTGATCGCGAAGCACGCGCTCCGCTCGGCGCACGTGGCTTCGACGACATAGCTCCCCGGGGCCAGCGGGGTGGACTCGCCTTTTCCCGAGTCGAGCGAGGTTGCCGTATCCCGCACGAGCCGACGTTGGTCTTCCCGGAAGGAGAAGAGTGTCAACGAAGCGCCAGGCTCGTCACAGGTCACCACGAGCCGGCCGTTTCGGTCCTCGGCGTTGAGCAGCGCGCCGTCGTCGTACTGCTCGACTAGACGTTCGAAATGAATGCGGTCGAGGTCGTCGTGCCGCCGACGAGCTCGTTCGTACTCCGCCCAATAGAGTCGGGCGAGGCTGCGCCGTGCTTCTTCGTGATGCGGGACAGCTTCGAGTGCCTGTTCGAACGACGAAACCGCGGCGTGCAACGTGCGAATCTTGAGCGAGTCCGTGACCGCGAGCATGTCTTCGGCGTCCCAGAGCTCCTGCTTTTCTTCGATCCGAGCCCACGGTTTCAGATCGGCGCGGAGCTCCGCGAGTCTCGCTATCTCCTCGGGGCGCGCTTCGTCGAACTCGTGGTAGCGCTCGGCGAGCTCTTCCCCGCCGGCTGTGAGTCGTTTGGCTTCGGCTCGTCGCCGCTCCCGCTCCTTCGTGCCCTCGAGAAATTCCTCGATCGCATCAGCGAGCTCGCCAGCCGACTCGTGGCGGTTCTTCTGCTCGAACTCGAGCGCCTTGAGGCAGATGTCCTCCAAATCTTGGGAGATGTCGCGTTCGGGCGCGCGCTCGCGCGGCGGGACTGGCCGGCTGTACTCGAGAGACAAAGCCGGCTGGGGATCGTCGCTCGCGAAGGTGCGGCGGTCGCCGACGGCGAACGCATTCTTGAGCGTCATCATGCGGTAGAGGATGCTGCCTAAGGCAAAAACATCCGTGGTCGCGCTGAACTCGGTGTCGATGCGCATTTGCTCGGGGGCCATGTATCCGGGCGTGCCCCCGCGAGGGCCGTCGCCCTGCTCTTGGCTGTGCGCCAGCCCCCAGTCGACCACCAGAACCTCACCGAATTCACCGAGCAAGATGTTTGCCGGCTTGAGGTCGCAGTGGATGACACCGCTCTGGTTCGCGTAGTCCACCGCTCGGCAGATCTGCACGAAAAATCGTAGCATCCGCTTGAGCGAGAACTCGCGCGTCGTCTTCTCGTCGCCGTCGCGCAGCTTCTTCAGGATGACGTCGAGCGGGGCTTCATTGATTTCCCGCATCACGTAATACGGGCCGTGACTCGGGTCGGTCCCCGCGTCGTAGATCGGGATGATGTTCGGGTGCTCGAGGCCGGCGACAATGAGGGCCTCTCGTTCGAGCACGGTGTTGGTGAGGTCGTCGTCGACCAGCTCGCGACGCGTCGCCTTCACCGCGACAGTCCGCAAGAGCACGCTGTCGAACCGGCGAGTGACCTCGCCGAGGCCACCTTCGCCGAGCACGCCACGCATCGCGTATCGCTCGGAGACCGATACCGGCGGTAAGGTCGACTGCGCCATGTGCCGGTTCGAAGACGACGGAACCGTCGCCTGGATGCTGTCGAGCGAGTGGATCGGAACGACGGCTTTTGTCGGATCCTCCGTTCCGCCTTCGAGCACCACGGTCGATCCAGGAGCAACGATGTCGAAATCCGCGGCGAGTTTGGTCGGGAGGTTCGGCTCCATGATGATCGACGAGAGTTCGTCCTCGGTCAGTCGCCCAGTCTCCACCCAAACACGATTGACGGATGGCGCAACATGGTGGTCAGCCAACGCCGTGACGACCTCCGCCACGGTCGCGACGTCGATCAGCCCGCCGCGCAGCGCTCGCTGGGCGATCCGAATGTGGCTCTCGAAGCTCACCGGGACGGAAACATATCAGCCCGAGAACCTCGCCACCAACAGCGAGACATCGTCGTCTTGTTGGCTGGTGAACTTTCGAACACTCGCCAGGATGTGGTCGGCGATTCCGTCGACCGGCCGGTCGATCGCTTCGATGAGGGCATCCTGCATTCGCTCATTGCCGAACATGTCTCCGTCTTCCGTGGTGGCTTCGATTACGCCGTCGGTATAGAGAAGCATGACGTCACCGGGCTCGAGCTTCGCCGTCGAATCGTGGGTCACGTGCTCGATTTCGTCGATGGCTCCGAGCCAGGTCCCCGGCGTGTCGAGGATCTCGCACGCGCGGGTCTCGGCCCGGTAGATGAGTATTTCTTCGTGGGCACCGGCGTAGGTGAGGCCGCCGTCGGTGGTGTATCGGATGAGGCAAAAAGTCGCGTGCTCGTCCTGGTCCATGCGGTGTCGCACGTTGTCGTGCACGATGCGGTTCAGAATGCCGACGAGCTTGGCCGGTGAGGCATCCGGTCGCGACTGGACGAGGCCCGAGACACCGCTCTGCAGCATCAACATGACCAGCCCGGCTGGAAGGCCGTGCCCCGCGACGTCGCCGATGCCGATCCACGCTCCGCCTTCGGTGCGAATCACGTCGTAGTAGTCGCCGCCGACTTCACTTGCGGTGACCATGCGCGCGGCGATCTCGAGCCCAGGTACTTCGAGATTCTTGGGGAGAATCGACGTTTGCACCCGCCGAGCGATTTCCATTTCACCCTCGAGGCGCTCTTTGGCAGCGAGCTGGTCCCGCGATTCTCGGATCTCGCCGACCATCTGATTCATGGCGACGGCGAGCGATTTCATTTCGATGGGACCGGAAGCGTCCGCGCGCGCATCGAGGTTTCCGTCGGATACTTTTTTCGTGAATCCGACGAGGGCGTCGATGGGTCGGGAGAGTCTCCCGGCCACGAGGAAGGCGAGCGCGATGGCGACGACGAGCCCTCCGCCGGAAATGCCGTACATCAGCCGCTGGAGCCGCACGGCTGGAGCGAGGGCGCGATCGAGGGACTTCAACACCACCGACCGTAAGGCGCGCTCGCCGGAGTGGCCTTCCATCGGCGAAGAGCTCACCACGTATCGAACTCCGTCGATGGAGACCTCGATGGCGGTGGCTTCTGGGGGGACGTTGACGAGGGCCGAGGTGATGTTTGCGGAGTCGACGGCCTCGTCCCCTTCGCCGGACGCGCTGGCCACGATTTGGCCCCCGAGATCGATGGCGACTATTCCGCCGGTTTGACGCTGTACGGTCCTCATGAACTCGTCGTTCATGGCGAGGCCGACGATGAGCACGCCCACGACGTCGGCGCCAAACGCGAGCTGTTGGGCTTGGACCTGATAGGCCCTGCTCTCTTCCGTCCAGATAGCGTGGGCTTGACCCTTCTCGAGCGCCGTCTTGACGACCGGTCGTTCACCGAGCTCGCCGGAGGCTTCGGAATCTTTGGCGTCCGCCAGCAGGGTGCCCTCGTCGTCCGTCAGGATGAAGATGTCGCTACCAAGCGCTTTGCGCATTTCGAACGCGACCCCGACGATCGTCGCTTGGCTGATTTCTTCCGCGCCGGTTGCTGCCTTGAGGCGAGGCTCCTCGGCGACCACTCGAGCCTCCGACCGGAGTGATTTTTGACGGTTGCTCTGGACCTCTTTCAAGATCGTCTGGCTCCGAGCGAGCTCCGCGGTGAGTCGATCTCGCGCGGCGTTCTCGAGCACGGTGACCACTGCGCCGAGCGACGCGGCGAGGATGGCGGCGATCAGCGCCAACGTCGCCAAGAGTATCGTCGAACGAAACTTCAAGGCTTGATCCTGACCACACGCGGCAGCCCGGGTCGAGCCCCTTTGGCCGCCGGCTCGCGGAGGGCCGTTTCGGATTCGAGCACCAACACTTCCTCCGGCGCCGGGCCGCCGACTCGACGGGCGACTTCCGGGCCCATCGCACGTCGGTAGAGCGCGATGAGGAGCTTCGCGGCGGTTGGTACCTTCAACTCCAGCTTCTCCTCACGCTTGGCTTTCGGCCCGATGCGCGTGTCGGTGTCGAGACGCGTTGCTTCGTAGAAAGGAACAGGGCGGCCACGGTCGTCGACGAGGCGGCGCTCGAAAATTCGTTCTTTGCGAGCGATTTCCTTACCGTCGTCGTCGATCGCGCGTACTCGCAAAATGAGCTGTCGTCCGGACATACCGGCGGGCAGATGGTGTCCCGCCTTTTTGTTCGTCAGCGTAGCGTCGACGGTGATGGTCGCCCCGGTGCCCTGAACGCGGGCGCTGATCTCGATGCCGGTGCCGGCCAGGCTGCGCTCGCGCCCCAAGAAGCTGTGGTTTGGGACGTTCGGTCGTTCTTCTTCCGACTCGGCGACTTTCGCCGTGTCCCCGGGCATGTGGCATTGTTGGCACGGTCGGGACTTGTAGCCACTCGCTTTCCAGTCCGCGTACTCGGTGTACACGGGGATCGTTCCGTTGGCGGTCGGCATTTCCCAGAGGTGGCAGCTCCCACAGAGCTCAGCCTGCTCGAAGAACGGCTTGCATTCGGTCTTGTGGAAGTACGGCGCTTTGGCGTCGCACAGCGGACCGAACTTCACGTCGTGCTCCCGGCGGAGCTCGAAACCCGCGCCGGCTGGGTCAGCGCGAACTTCGTGCATGCGATGACAGGTCTCGCAGCTGACTCCCTCGCGCGCTGCGAGGTCGTCGGCGCCCACGAGCGCTTCGAGCGGCGAATGACATCGATTGCACGTCGGGCTGTTGGCTTGCTTTCGCATTCGCCGAAACAGAGCCGTGCGATTTGCCTGGGCGTGACGGGAGAGCTCCCACTCGTCGTACATCTTCACGTGGCACTCGCCGCAGCGAATCGCGGGGTACACGCTCGCCGCGGGCCCGCCGTCCAACTCGTGCGTGGGCGCGGTGGACCCGGCCGGGGCCGTGCTCGCCACCGAGGCCGCGCTGGCAGACGCCGCGGAAGCCAGAGGTTTCGCGGGTTGGGCTTGCTCTCGATCGCAGGCGAACAGAAGCGGCAACCCGCCGAGAAGCGCTATTTGTAGCGGCCGTAGGGCGTGCCGTCTTTTCGAAGATGACGCTTCTTCTTCTTCTTCTGCGTCACCGAAAGGTTCTGCTCGGTGTTGCCACCCGCGGAGATTTCGACTTGTCCCTTCCAAGCTCGGCCCCGCGCATGCCACGCGACCATCTTGTACTTGCCCGGTGGAACCTTGTCGATTCGAAAGCGCCCGCGCTTGTCGCTGATCGAATGGAACTTCGTGTCCAGCACGACGATCTTTGCCGCCATTTGCGGGTGGATGTTGCAATAGACGTCGATCACGCCCGTGCGCTTGACCTTGACGCTCTTGCTTTTTCCGCTGCGGTAGAGCCCGAGATCGAAGCGAGCCGCTCTCGAGAGCGAGAACACGTTGTGGTCAATCTTGTCTTCGTTGGGGAACTCGAGTGTGCTGCCCTTCAAAACGACGGTGAGAGGTGGGCGGAACTGCTTGTCCTTCTGGCGGATCTTGTGCACGACCTTCGACTGGTCAGGCAGGGCGTCGGCCACGCCTTCGAGGAAGACAACGACATTCGAGTGGTCCTTCAGCGCTTTGTCCTGCTTGTTCTTGACGACGACGAGTCCACTGACGCTGCCAGTCTTGGCGGCCTGGGCGTCGACGCTCAGAACCGTGGTGAGCCCCAGGGCGAGCAGGCTGGCAATCGCGGTTCGTCTGAGCATCGTCTAGTCCTCCGAGTTTAGAATCGCGCGGTCACCGAGCTGGTGAAAATGTCGTTGGGGAATTGCGGGAGCCGGCCGAGCTCGCGGTTCACCGTGTATTCTGCTTTGATGATGATGGCAGGATCCACTTCGAGGCGCACGCCCGCCGTCACGCGAACGAGCTCGGAAATGTAGACGAAGCTCGCCCCGCTCGTATGCAATGCATCGCGCCAGTCCACGCGGGCGTAGGGGATGAGCCAGTTGTTGACCCGGTAGCCGAACAGCCCGTAGGCGCCTTGGTACTCGAGACACGGCGCGTCGCCGCAGCGCGGCTCGCCCGGCGTGCTCACGCCCTCGGCCTCGCCCTTGACATATTCCCCAGTGATTTCCAGCCCAGCGGCCTCGAGGCGCACATCGGCGCCGGCGTGCCACTGCGGCACATCGTCGGCTGCCTGAAAATCCTGCGCCCCGTAGGCGCCGGAGGCGCCGATCTCCAACCCCGAGCCGACGTCGAATCGATACGAGAGTCTACCGGCGCCGGTCTTGAAGTCGTTGTCGTCGGTCTCGTTGCTGAAAGGGAAGCCCTCCGTGAAATGGCTCCCGTTCGTCGCGGAGACATTGAGCACGAGCGCGTCGTCGAAAAACTTCAGGCGGGACTTGATGCCGATGGGGTGCCCGCACGTGTAGCGGCAGATGAGTGACGGGGTGACTGTCAGCCGGTCCACCGCTTCCTGTGACCGGTACTCGAAACCGAGCACCGAGTCGAACTTGCCGACACTCAGCGTGATGCCGATGTTTTCGGTCGGCGCGCGGTACTCGAGGTAGCCCAAGCGAACGTCGATGAAATCACCCGTCGTCAGCCCATCGGGATCAGATGCGTCGCGACTTCGTGGAATGAAGTCGATCATCCCGTTGACCGTCACGTGCTCGCCAATTCCGGCAAACAGCTGCAGATTGATGTTGTTCAGAATGGCGGTCGCGTTGCCATTGCTGTCGATGGGGTTCGACGTGATGGCTCGGGACTCGCTCACATCCGCCGGATCTCCGCGGGAGTTGATTGCGGTCGACAGTGGGTCGCCCATGAACACCCAAGAGTCGGGCACGACTCCGTTGAATTCGGGAAAGAAGACAAACCCCGTGTCCGAGCGGATGCCTCGGCCGTCGCCCTCGACGTAGAAAAAACCCATGTCGATGTAGCCGCTCACCTTCGCGGTGAGGGGGAGAATCTTGTCGACTCGCTCCGCGGTCCACTCCTGGTCTTCGCGCAGGATCTCGAGCTCTTCCTCGAGCTCGACGTTGCGTTCTGCGAGATCTTCAGTGCGAGCTTCGAGCTCCGCGAGTCGCTTCAACGTGTCGTCGTCGCCGGACTGAACGGCGACCTTCGGCGCCTCGGGCTCGGGCGGCGCTTCCGGCCCGGACGCTGCGCCGGGTTGGGGCTGAGCAGCCTTCGTGGTCGGTGTCCTGTCAACCTCGGGGGTCGGTGCTTCGGTGGCCGGTCCCTCCTCCCCCTCGGCCGGGGGCGGCGGCACGGGCGGCTGCGCATACGCACTTCCAGCCGTTGCCCAGATGGCACCGGCCGCCAACAGGACCCGTTTCGTTCTCATGCCGCGCCGGGTGCCGGGGCTATCGCGATGTGTCCTGCTGTAAGCCCGACGGGACTTCGTCACCCGTCAGCGCTTCGAGGAACGCCACGAGGTCGTCGATTTCCGCCGAGCTCAAGTTGAGCGGGAGGATGCGCTCGTCCTTCGTTCCGACGAACCCGGAGTCCACCCCACCGTCGTTGTAAAACTCGACGACGGCGCGGAGGGAATCGAGGTGACCGGTGTGCATGTACGGGCCGGTGGCTGCGATTTGTCTGAGGTGTTTGGTGCGGAATGCCCCTCGCAGCTCTTCGGTCTGCTCGAGCCCGTCGAGCTTGCCGGTGCTCGTGTCATCACTGTAGACCCCGTTGCTGTTGAACGGGTTGTTCAGCGCCTGTTCGACCGCCATGAAGCGTCCCAGCTCCTCTTCTCTCACGAACTCCCCGACCTGCGGGACACCGATGTTGTGAAATCCCTGGTCAGTAAAGATGGGTGAGGCGTGGCACTCGACACACCCAGCCTTGCTCACGAAGCTCTTGAGCCCGCGTTTGGCACTCGCGCTCATGGCGTCCGTATCGCCCGCGACGTATTGGTCGAACGGGGCGTTTCGGCTGACGAGCAGCCGTTCGTAGGCGGCGAGTAGCTTGCCGAAGTTCGCCATGATGCGATTGACGTGATCTTGGTCCTCCGGGGTCATGCCTTCCCAGGCTCCGTCGGGCGCCCCGGCGGCTTTGGGCCGGCCCTGCAGTGGAAAACGTGCGGCGTCGGGGCTGGTGGGGTCGAGCGCGTCGTCGAGATCCGGATCGAAAACGGCATTGTATTCGTCTTTGTACTTCGCGTAGAGCACGTGCGCCGTGTGCAAGCGCGTCGTCTGTTGTTGCACGCCGGACTCCGCAGCAGCGAGAGCTTGTCCCCACATCGTATCTGCGCGGCCATCCCAGTAGAACCACTCGTAGAACACGACGTTGACCACCGTAGGACTGTTGCGCGAGCCGCGGTCGACGCCGATCGACGTGGCGTTTGGTGTCGAGCGCTTGTCGTCGTACCAGGTCGGCCCATGGCAGTCGGCGCAGTTGATCTTCCCCTCCTCGCCCACGCTGCCGAGGTCGCTGTCGATCTTCAGCGCTTGGGAGAATGCCTTGTCGAAGTAGAGCATTTGGCCGAGCGTGGCCGCGTCGGGATCGTCGGCGACTGCGTTCGTCGGATCGGCGGGGATTTCCGGTAGCGGCGACAGGGTTTGGATTTTCTCCCACTCCGCTTCGGTGAACACGCCGTCGACGAGGCTGCCGAGCTGGTTGTCACTGCAGCCGAGCGCGGCCGTGGCCAGAATCCCGGCGAGTCCAAGGCGCTTCGTGCAAAGCATGATGGTCGAGCATCCTACCCGAAGATGGCCCCCAGCTGCAGGCCCCGCTCGGGCCGGACGCCGCTCCCGCCGCGCCCTCGCTCACTCCGAGGCTCGCTCCTTGGGGGCTCGCTCCTTGAGCGCTTCGAGCCGCGCGACGGCGGCGCTCGAACCGCGGGCGCGGGCCAACGCGATTTGCCGATCCAAGAGCCGCCGCTGGGGTAGCTCGGACGCCTGCTCGAGCCATTCGACGATGCGGTCGGGCAGCAGGGTCCCGAGCGCATTGTACAGCTCGAGGCTGAAGTCAGCCCACCGCTGGCTGCGTGCCTGCTGGGACAAGATCAGCGCGTAGCGTGCCGCGTTCTGGGCGATCCCGGGTTGCACGAGCTGACCTCGGTTCGCCGCGTCGAGAACCGCCGCAAGCCTCCCACGCAGAAGGCGTTCGGCCGCCTCGACGCGTCCTCGAGCGAGCAGCCGTTCTGCGAGCCTGCCGGCGACCTCGATGGCGTCGATGCGCGAGGTCGACCCCTCGCTCGAATCATTCGGGGGCGGGCGCAGCGTCACCTGGCCGGGGAGGGTCGAGCGCCGTTTTTCGGAGGAGGGCTCTTCGTCGACACGCTCGTCGATGCTCAGCAGATCGCCGCCGAGGGAGATGGCGTCGCCCCCGGCCAGCCGCGTCGGTGCATCGATTCGGAGCCCGTTGACGATGACACCGTTTGCGCTGCCGAGGTCTTCGATGGTGATGCCGTTCTCGTCGAGATCGAGTCGGGCGTGGCGCCGACTCACGCGTGCGTCGTCGAGCACGTATTCGCACTCGGGGCTGCGGCCGATGGTGCTGACGCCAAACGGCACCCGAAACGACTGAGCGCCCCGACAGATGAAGTATTCGGTGACTTCGGTGTTGAGGGGGATCTGAACGTAGAGCGTCGTGCCCGAGCCCGGGACCGACTCCAGTGTCAATGAGCCTTTCACGAGCGCCACGCGCTCCCGGATCCCTTGCAGTCCGAGGCCCCCGGTCGAAGCGCTCGGTGCGGATGGCGAAATGCCACGTCCGTCGTCTTCGACGATGACGCGGATGTCGCCAGGCCGGCGCTCGACGATCACCGACGCAGAGCTCGCCTCGGCGTGCTTGGCGATGTTCGTCAGCGCTTCCTGCACGATGCGATAAATGGTGATTTCGGTGTTGGCGGGGAGACGTTCCTCCGGCTCGAAACCGACTAGCCCGACGTCGGTCGTTATCCCGTGGGAAGATTCGAAGTCCGCTGCTTGACGTTGAACCGCCGCCTGAACGCCGAGCTCGTCGAGCACCGCAGGTCGCAGCCCTCGGGCGAGACGACCGATTTCGTCCAACGTCGTGCCACACGTCTCCCGGAGCTCGCGCACCACGTGCTGTGCGCTACCGTCGCTCGGTAGCTGAGTGTCGAGCGACCTAAGGCGAACGAGCATCGACGTGAGGGCCTGCCCGATGCCGTCGTGAAGCTCGCGCGCGATGCGCCTCCGCTCGTCCTCCTGGGCGACGATGACTTGCTCGATGAATCGAGTGCGGAGTCCGTCGTCGACCGCCATCGCCCGCGGCTCTATCGGGGCTCGGCCGTGGGAGTTTCCAAGAGCCCTCGTTCCAGCGCGAATCGAACCAACTCCGCACGAGTCTTGAGCCCGAGCTTATCCGAGAGCCGGCTTCTGTACGTGTCGACGCTTTTTGCGCCAATCTCGAGCTTCTCGGCGATTTCTCGGTTGGTGTGCCCGTGAGCGACGAGCCGCAGGACCTCCTGTTCACGGGTGCTCAGCAGGGAAAGGTCCGCGGAGCTCGCCGGAGGCAGTGGCGGCTTGGGGGCCTGCCGATCATCGAGCGACACATCGACGTAAGACCGCCCCTCGTGCACCGTCCGGATGGCGCTGAGCAGCGCCGTGTCTGCGGCCCGTTTGGCGACGAAACCCGACCCGCCCGCGTCGAGCACCGAGCTCAAGCATCCGCGGTCGTCGTACATGGTGAGCACGACGACCTTCGTCGACTCGCACTTTTCTCGGATGGTGCGGATCGCCTCGAGCGTGCCACCCCCCGGCATCGCCATGTCCAGCACGACGACGTCCGGCTTCTCCTCGAGACATGACGAGACGGCGCGCTCTGCCACATCGGCTTCCGCGACGACCTCCATGTCGCTCTGGGCATCGATCATCATTCGGAGGCCCGATCGAAGCACGGCGTGGTCGTCGGCGAGCAGCACCCGAATCGGCGGCGGGCTCACTCTCGTTCTCTCCTGCGGGTCCCGGGGTCGCGCATCTGGGGCTATTATGGTCAGTAACGCGTGTCGAGGGGAGTCGTTTGCACGATATGCTCTAATCCTGCCCGACCGCGAAGCGAGTCCCAGCTCGCTCGTGCCATCCTCCGACGGCCCATGGGAATCCCCGACGACTTCGCAGCTGAATGCCTCTACGCCGAGGACCAATGGTACGTGCACGACGTCCTCGAGGTGGACGCCGAAAACAATCGTGTAGTCACCGAAACGGATACCACTCGACTCGGTGCGATCGTCGACGCTCAGAAGGCGTGGGCCGGGCACCCGAAGCACGTACCGGGAATGGTGATGATCCAAATCACGGGCACCCTCGGAAACCTTCACGCGGTCTACGCCCTCGGCCTTCGCATGAGCGAGGGCTGGGTCGGTTTCGGCACGAACATCCACCAGGCGCGGTTCAAGAACATCGGGCGGATCGGTCCCCCGTTGCGTTCGACCCTGCACGCCACTCGCATCAGAAAGCTCGAGGGCACGGTGTTTGGCACCTACGAGTTCGAGTTCCGTCAGGGTGACTCGGTGATCTACGAATCCAAGCAAACAGCGGCTTGGACGCGGAGCGAGCCCGCCGAAGCCGCTCGGGCGCCATGACGGCGAAGCCGAGCACGACACCTCCGGCGAACGAGCGCACCATCGGCCTGGTCGGTGCCACCGGCGTCGGAGTCGGCGCCATCGTTGGTGGCGGCATTTTGGTTCTTGCCGGAGTCGCGCTCCGCTCGACCGGCCCGAGCGCGATCCTGGCTTTTGCGTTGAATGGCTTCATCGCCGTGCTGACCGCACTCAGCTTCGCCGAGATGTCTGCGGCGTTTCCCGAGTCCGGCGGGGCCTATACCTTCGCGAAGAAGGTGCTCGACGTTCGCTCCGCGTTCGGCGTCGGGTGGATCCTCTGGTTCGCCTACATCGTGGCCGGCGTGCTCTACGCTCTCGGGTTCGCGTCTTTTGCCCTAGCCACGGTTCGCGCGCTGTGGGAGACGGCGCCAGCCTGGCTAGACCAGCGAACGACCGTCGTTGCTGTGGCTTTGGCCCCGACCGGCGTCTACACGCTCTCGCTGATTCGCAAGGCTACAGGTGGTGGTGAATGGGCTACTTGGGGCAAGGTCGTCGTGTTCGTCGTGCTCATCCTTGCCGGAGCGTGGGCTTTCATCGGGCGGGGCGGCGAGGCGACGCAATCGCTCAGCCCGTTTTTCGCCAAGGGCTTCGGCGGCCTCGTCCAGGCCATGGGTTTCACGTTCATCGCTCTACAAGGTTTCGACCTCATCGCGGCGATTGCAGGGGAGGTGAAGTCCCCGGCGCGAGTCATTCCCCGGGCGATGTTGCTCTCCCTCGGCGCGGCACTCGTCATCTACATTCCGCTCTTGTTCATCGTGTCGACCGTGGGCGTCGAGAGCGGTGGCTCGATCGTGGCCATGAGCGAAGCAGAGCCGGACACCGTCATGGCCACCGCCGTGCGCAACTACATGGGGCCGGTGGGCTTCTGGCTCGTGATGGTCGCGGCGATGCTGTCGACGTTGTCGGCGCTTTCCGCGAACCTCCTGGCTGCATCACGCATTGCGCTCTCGATGGCCGGCGATCGCACATTGCCCGTCGTGCTCGGTCAGCGCCATAAAACGCTAGGCACACCGGTGATGGCCATTTACGCCAGCGCCCTCGCCCTCACGACGATTCTCTTGATGGTGCCGGACGTCGCTGCGGCCGGTGCTGCGGCGAGCCTGATTTTTCTCGTCGCGTTTGCTCTCGCTCACCTGACGAGCATTCTCGCGCGGAGACGCTCTCGCGACCGCACCAGCGTCGTGCTCGATCCCGTCGCCGTGACGGATGCGGATCGCGATGTTCCGGCGCCGAGCTTCCAGACCCCGTGGTTTCCTGCGGTGCCGGTCGTCGGCGGCCTGGCGTGCATGGGAATGGCGATTTTCCAAGGAGTGACCGTTCCGGCGGCTGGCGGCATCGCTGTCGTGTGGCTGGGTTTGGGCGTTCTGCTCTACTTCGCTCTCTTTTCTGGTCGGGCCCAGACGTTCGATGCGTTCACCCAGGCGATGGACCCCGCCCTGGTCCGTCTTCGCGGTCACAGCCCCCTCGTGCTCGTCCCCGTCGCCAATCCTCAGAGCGCTGGTGCCATGGTTTCCGTCGCCGCCGCGATCGCGCCGCCGAAGGTCGGCCGCGTCATGTTGCTGAATGTGATGCGTCCGCCGCAGCCGCGAGGTGACGACGACCCGCCCGAGAGTATTCAGTCGAGCCAGTTGGTCGTCGGCGAGGCGCTACGCAAGTCGCTCGAGGCCGGGCACAAACCCGAGGCGCTCATCACGATCGCCCATGCCCCGTGGCCCGAGATCGGCCGCGTGGCGCAAGAGCATCGCTGCGAGGGGCTCCTGCTCGGCCTCACGCAGGCTCTCGAGAAGATCTCCGGAGGCCACCTCGAAGAGTTGCTCAATGCGGTGCCCGGCGACTTCACCTTCCTCAAGAGTCCGGACGGGTGGAACCTGTCAGACGTTCGCCGGGTCCTCGTGCCGGTGGGCGGCAGAGGCGGACACGTCGAGCTTCGTGCGCGTTTGCTGGGCAGTCTCGACCGCGATTTCCCTCGTGAGAGCACGTGGCTACAGGTCATCTCGCCGGATGCCACGGACGCCGTCGAGCGAGAGACGAAAGCCAAGCTGACGAAACTCGCTGCGGATCACACCTTCGGACTGCCCGTAGTGGCCGTAGAACGGAGCCTGGACCCGGTTCGAACCATCGTCGAGCATGCCGGCAAACACGACCTTCTCGTCATCGGTCTGCAACGACAGCCGGACGGGCGAAGAGTCTTCGGCGAGTTCGCGCTTCGTGTTGCCCGCGAAGCCCCGTGCGCGGTCATCATGGTGAGTCGCGGCGGCGCCCGCTAGTCGCAGAGTCCGGGCGGTGTCGGCACGTCGGCGTCGCGCGCGATGCGCACGCTCATGGTGACGGGGCTCGTCGGTTTTCCGGCGATCATCTCCGCTGAAGCAATGGCGGTCACGAGCTTCTGCGGAACACACTCGCCGAAGATGGTGAAGGAGTCCGAGAGATGCTTAGCGGGACCATCGAGGATGAAAAACTGAACGCTACCAGTGTTGGGCGCCCGATTGGCCATGCACAATAGCCCCGGCCGATCGTGCTCGGCGCCCTCCCACACCTCGTCGGGGATCACGTAGCCAGCGTCGCCCTTGCCGGTGCCGGCCGGATCACCGCCTTGAATCATGAACCCCGGCACGACTCGGTGAAACGACGAGCCTTCGTACGCCGGTTCCTTCACCCAATCTTCACCGCGTTTCCAAGGGCGCAATCCTCGCGCGAGCCCGACGAAGTTGGCGACGGTGAGCGGGGCGAGGTGGGGCCAGAGCTCGCAGTCGATGATGCCCATCGACGTGTCGATGCTAGCGACGAGCCCGCCGCGGCCGCCGAGGCCGTCGAGGGCCTGCGCCAGCGTGAAGCGCCCCGCCAGCGGGTCGCCTTCGGAGATCGGAACCTCGGCGAGCTTCTTGCCCGTCCACGGTACGCGGGTCGGTTGGCAAACGGGTTCGGGCACGAAATCTTCGCTCGGCTCGATGTCCTTCGCCGGTGGCGGAACTTCGACGACGCTGGGTAGTCGTTCGACCGGTTTGCTAGGAGCGCATGCGCCGCTCAGCACGCAAGCCGAAGCTCCAACGAGTAGGTGCGCGGGTTTGCTTGGTAGAAACACGATGGCCGCTGGGCATTCTTCCTCCTTTGCAGCTTTGGATCTAGGCTCGCGATTCCGCTAGCGAGGCCACCGATCGATGACTCTGACGACCAACGCACGCACGGATGTGGGCAAGAAGCGCGACCACAACGAAGACGATTTCCTCTGTGATGAGGGACTGGGGCTCTACATCGTCTGCGATGGCATGGGAGGGCACGCCGCGGGCGAGGTGGCGTCGAAGCTCGCGGTAGAAACGATCGCCGGCGTCGTCCGTGCGAAATCTTCGGCGCTTCAGGCGGCGCCGGAGCATGCGAAGCGCGACGAGCTGGCCAGAGTGATGCGCCACGCCGTCGAGATGGCCAACAGCGCCGTGCACGGCCTCGGCAAGAGCAAGAAGCAGCACTACGGAGCCGGCACGACCTGTAGCGCGCTCCTAATTCAGGCCGATGGGGCCGCCCTAGCTCACGTTGGGGACAGCCGGGTCTACCTCTCTCGGGCTGGCACGTTGAGTCAGCTTTCGAACGATCACACGTTCGTCGCCGAGGCCGTTCGCCGCGGTATGCTCTCCGAAGCAGAAGCCGCCGACCACAGCGCCGGACACATGCTCACCCGCGCCGTCGGACCGCAGCCGGAGGTCCACGTCGACACGTTGGTCTTCGACGTCTTGCCGGGCGACACGCTGCTTCTCTGTTCCGACGGCCTGCACAACTACTGCGAGGACCCGGACGAGCTCCGGGGGTTGCTCGACGGTCCGATCGACGGTCTGACGGATCGCCTCGTCGACATGGCCAACGAGCGTGGAGGCGAGGACAACATCACGGCGGTGGCTCTCCGAGCTCAGAGTCCTTCCGGCAAGGCGGAGCTGCTTCGAACGAGCAATGCTCACAAGAGCTTCGATGCGCTGCGGCACATCGCGCTGATGGCGGACTTGAGCATCGCTGAGGTCATGCTGGTCGCCGAAGCGTTGACGACCGAGGTCCACGCGGCCGGCACCGTGATCGTGGAAGAGGGAGCGACGAGCGCGGCCATGTACGTCATCGTCAGCGGTAGCCTCGAGGTTCGCCGGGCCGGCAAGCCGTTGGCGTTCCTCGACAGCGGGAGCCACTTCGGCGAGATGGCCCTTTTGACCAATTCCCCGAGGTCGGCGACCGTGCGAGCGGCCAGTCCGTCACTGCTGTTGGTGCTGCGCCGCGAAAAGCTCTACGAGCTCGTCCAGAAGCATCCCCTCGTCGGGGTGAAGTTCCTCTGGCGCCTCGCGCAGGTGCAGTCGATGCGGCTCGACGACGCGACGATGCCGATGGAGGATGGTCGCATCCGCACGGTCCGGCTCGAGTCGTTTCCGTCACCGTTTTCCCGCCGAAAGCCCGAAGGCGGCGGGGGCTGAGCCAACCGAGGCAGAAGTGCTTCCGCAAGTTCAGTCTAAGCTCTAACAGGCGGGAAAAATACGGCATGTCGGGACCCATCCCGGCTGCTAGAAGAAGCGTCCGGTGAACGACGGACGCAGCCTCAAGTTCAAGATCCTGACTCGGCTATTGTTGCCGGTGTTGATCCTGCTCGGTGCTGCGGGCGGCGCCCGAGCGCTCTTCCTCGTTGCGCCGACCGCGAAGCGGGACAAACCGCCTCCGCGAGTCGCCTTGGTCGAGACCATCGAGGTCGAGTCAGCGCGCGTCCCAGCGAAGCTCCAAGCGACGGGCATCGTCGAAGCGGCTCTCGAGGTCGTGGTCGTGCCCGAGGTCACCGGCCGCGTCATTTGGTTGAACGAGTCGTTCGAGCCTGGTGGTCGCTTCAAGAAGGGCGAGACGCTGCTGCGGCTCGAGGCCAGCGAGTACGGCCTGCTGGTCAAGCAGGAGAAAACCCGAGTCAATCGAGCCGAGCTCGACCTGAAGATCGAGCGCGGTCGTCAGCGCATCGCCGAGAAAGAGTGGGCGCTGATCGGCCCCGGTGCCGACGAGCAGGAAAAGGAGCTCGGGCTCCGCAAGCCGCACTTGGCATCGAGCAAGTCCGAGCTCTTGGGCGCCCGGGCAGGGTTGAACCGGGCCAAGCTCAGTCTCGGCCGCACCGTTCTTCGGGCACCGTTCAACGCTACCGTGGTCGAAGAAGCTGTCGACGTGGGCCAGGTCGTCGGACCGAGCTCCCGCCTCGCCACGCTAATCGGCACCGACCGGTTTTGGGTGAAGGTCGCCGTGTCGCCTTCACGGCTCGCAGAGCTGAGCATTCCCGAGGTCAACGCCAAGCAGGGGTCGCGGGCCATCGTTCTTCAAGAAACGGGGCAAGCGGGTGGATTCGAGTACGAGGGGCGCATCCTTCGACTCGTCAGCCGGCTCGACCCGCAGACGCGGACGGCCCAGCTCCTCGTTGGCATCGACAATCCCCTGGCCGTCCGTGACGGGGGCGTGCCGCTGCTTCCAGGCTCTTTCGTCAACGTCGAGCTCATCGGCAACGAGATCTCCGATGTCTTCATGATTCCCCGCGACGCTCTCGAGGACGGAGAGCGGGTTTGGATCGTGACCGACGAAGGCACGCTGGCGCGCAAAGCCGTGCACGTTCGTTGGGCCGATCGAACTCAGCTGTACGTCACTGGCCTCGACTCTGGAGACCACGTGGTGACGAGTCCGCTTTCATTGCCCATCGAAGGCATGAAGGTCGACAAACGCGACTCGAAGTCGAAACCCCCGGCCGCGACCGACATTTCCGGCCCCGCGCCGACAAAGGGATGAGTCACTCCGCGCCACCGACCGACGAAGAGCTGGCACGAGCTCCGGGGCCGATCGCGTGGATGGCGAAGAACTCCGTCACGGCGAACCTGGTGATGGTCATGGTGCTGGTGGCGGGTCTACTCGCCGCCACGAGTGTCAAGCAGGAGGTT
The DNA here is from genome assembly GCA_029261965.1 of Polyangiaceae bacterium. Classification (GTDB taxonomy): domain Bacteria; phylum Myxococcota_A; class Polyangia; order Polyangiales; family Polyangiaceae; genus JAJDAH01. Next base: position 18,433 of record JAJDAH010000224.1, on the reverse strand, counting down.
TTTCCCGAGTTCGCGCTCGACCTGATTCGCGTCACGGTTCCGTATCCCGGCGCCAGCCCACCGGAGGTCGAGCAGGGCATCGTGCTCGCCATCGAAGAAAACGTGCGCGGTGTCGACGGCGTCAAACACGTCACGGCTTCGGGCAACGAGGGTTCCGGCAGTGTCGTCATCGAGTTGCTCGCCGGCGCCGACGCCGACAAGGCCCTGGACGACGTGAAGTCCGCCGTGGATCGCATCACGACGTTTCCCGAAGACGCCGAGAAACCCATCGTCAGCTTGCTCAGCCGTCGCCGCGAGGTCATCTCGCTCGCGATTGCGGGTGAGCACGATCTGAGAACGCTGCACGAAATTGCAGAGAGGGCCCGTGCGGGACTCTTGGCCAAACCCGACGTCACGCAAGTCGAAATCAGCGGTGTGCCACCGGTGGAGGTCGCCGTCGAAGTGAGCCGCGAGTCCCTCGAGGCGTACGGCTTGACTCTGGCACAGGTAGCCGCCGAGATCCGCGCCGCCTCGCTCGAGCTGCCCGGCGGTGAAATCGAAACTAGCGGGGGTGAGGTGCTCATTCGACTCGCGGACCGGCGGCGATCGGTCACCGAGTTCGCCAACGTCATCCTCAAGGGCACGAGGGACGGCGCGGAAGTCCGGGTCGGGGACATCGCAAAAATCACCGACGGCTACGCTGACGATGACAAGAGCACCTACTTCGATGGCAAACCCTCTATCGAGCTGACCGCCTATCGCATAGGAGACGAAACTCCCAAGTCGGTGTCCGAGGCCGTGCGCAGCTATCTCGTGGAGCTCCGCGAAGAGCTTCCGGAGAACGTGTTCGTGACGGTGCTGTCCGACGACTCCGAGCGACTGACGGAACGGCTCGATCTGTTACGGAGAAACGCCCAGCTCGGCCTGGTTCTGGTGCTCGTGTCGCTGGCGCTCTTTTTGAGGCTGCGATTGGCCGCCTGGGTCGCCCTCGGCATTCCGATTTCGTTCCTCGCGGCATTGGCGATGATGCCGGTGGTCGGACTTTCGATCAACATGATCACGTCCTTCGCGTTCATCGTGACCTTGGGAATCGTCGTCGACGACGCGATCATCGTGGGAGAGAACACATACACCAAGCAGCAGCAAGGTCTTGCGCCTCTCGACGCGGCGATCGCCGGCGCGCGTGAAATGGCCACGCCCATCACCTTCGCGATCCTCACGACCGTCGTGGCGTTCGGCCCGCTGTTTTTCGTGCCGGGTTTCATCGGCAAGATCTTCATGCTCATTCCCTCGATCGTTTGCTTGGTCCTCGTGGCCAGCCTGTTCGAGTCGTTTTTCATCCTGCCGGCGCACCTCGGGCACAGCGGGCGGAAGCAGCCGCGGATCCTCGAACGAATCGACCGGGGTCAGCAAAAAGTCGCTGCAGGGCTCGAATGGATCATCGAGCACACCTACCGACCGGCGCTCAATCGTGTCCTGGATTTCCGGTACATCGCTCTCGCCGTTGGTCTCGGTCTCATCATCGTCACCGCGGGCATCATGGCGAGCGGGCTCGTGCCGTTCAGCTTCTTCCCGAAACTCGAAGGGGACCGCGTGAGTGCTTCGGCCAGGTTGCCCTACGGCGCCTCCCAGGCGAGGGCGGAGGAAGTTCGACGTCTGCTCGAAGAATCCGCCAACGTCGCGATCGAAAAATTGGGCGGACGAAGTAAGATCCGCGGTGTCGTCACCACGATGGGGGAATCCCGCGGGGGCGGTGGCCCTAACCCCGGCGCCCCGGAAGCCGGCAGCCACGTCGTCGGCATCGCCGTCAACCTCGTGCCGGGCGACGACCGCGGCTACACCTCGAAGGAGTTCTCGAAACAGTGGGCGGCGGCGACACCGCCCATCCCCGGACTCAACGCTCTGGCGTTCAACCACGCCACGGGTCCGGGGGCCGGCGCAGCCGTCACGCTTCAACTGAGTCACACCGACACCGAGGTGCTCGGCAAGGCTTCGGAGGAGCTCACCGCGACGCTACGCGAGTACACCGCCCTGACCAACGTCGAAAATAGCTATTCGTCGGGCAAACCCCGTCTCGATTTTCACTTGCTACCCCATGCGCGCACGCTCGGATTGACTGGTGCCGACGTGGCTCGTCAACTTCGCGGCGCGTTTTTTGGCGCAGAGGCGCTGCGGGAGCAACGCGGGCGCAACGAGGTCCGAGTCATCGTGCGACTTCCCGAATCGCAACGGTCGTCGGAATACGATCTGGAGAAGCTGCGGATCAGGACGGCGGAGGGTGGGGATGTTCCGCTCGCCTACGTCGCGCGTTTCGAGCGGTCGACCTCTCCAACGGTCATCACCCGGGAGGATGGCAAACGCGTCGTCAACGTGGCTGCGGATCTCGCCCCGGGTCAAAAGTCGCCGCGCGAGGTGTTGGCGTCGATCGCCGAAACCGTTCTGCCGGATCTGGAGAGGCGGTACCCGGGCTTGAGCGCGGAAAAAGTCGGCACCCAGCGGGCTCAGGCGGAAACCTTCGCGTCCCTCGGGCGGAACTACATCGTCGCCTTGTTCATGATTTTCGCGCTACTCGCGATCCCGTTCAAGAGCTACGCGCAGCCAGCCATCGTGATGTCGGCGATCCCATTCGGTATCGTCGGTGCGGTTGCGGGGCACCTGCTCATGGGGTTCGAAATGAGCATCATCAGCATGTTCGGGATCATCGCGCTCTCCGGCGTGGTCGTGAACGACTCGCTCGTGCTCGTGGATGCCACCAACAAGTTCCGGGCGCGAGGAATGGAAGCGCGCGACGCCGTCGTAGCCGGCGGCGCCCGGCGCTTTCGGCCGATTCTGTTGACATCACTCACCACCTTTCTGGGGCTCGCCCCGATGATCGTCGAAACGTCCGTGCAAGCTCGGTTCCTCATCCCGATGGCGTTGAGCCTCGGTTTCGGCATTCTGTCGGCCACGTTCATCATCTTGTTGCTCGTGCCAGCCCTCTACCTGGTGCTCGAGGACGCACGAGCCGTCGCGCGGAAAGTGCTGGCTGTTTTCGCCGGGGAGGCGCCGACCCCCGCCCCCGGCGAGTGACGCCTTCTTCGCGCGGGCGCGCTCCGCTCGTGCTAAGCACGCCTGCGAATGCAACAACAACACCAGGGCTCGCCGCTAGGTCCACCTAACGCGGACGGCCCGCCGAAGGACGCGCCGGTCGGAAAGACCGCGGTCATCGTCTGGAACGTGCTCGGAGTTCTCGCGACGCTAGTCGGCGGAGCGGTCGTCGGCATCGCCGCCTACGATTCCGAATCGGCGGGAATGACGGCGTCGTACGTCGTCGCCGGGCCCGTTGGGTTTTTCTGGGGCGCGGGCCTCGGGGCGCTCATCGGCCGGTTTGCGATGAAGGACAAACCGGGTCCCGGGAAGATCGCACCGTATGGTTGCGGTTGCGGTTGCGCGGTTTTCCTCGGGGTCGGGTTGGTGTTTTTCATGGTGGCCATATTCCCCTCGCTCTGACGTTGCCCCGGCTCCGCCTTGCGCGAGCCCGCCGGCCTCGGGGATGATGCCGGTCGATGGATCGGAAGAAACGACGTCGCCGCCGATTGCTGGTCGCATCAATTGGCGTGGCGAGCATCAGCTACGTCGCATGCAACCGTAAAGCGGCCGAACCGGTAGGAAACATCATGGCACCGGACCCCATGCCGCCGGCCACTGCCGCCCCAACGGCGACGATCGCCGAGGGCGACGCTCGGTCCCCGGAGCCGCCCCCACCGCCTCCGGAGCCGCCGCCAGAGCCCATCGGCAACCTGGTCGCGCCAGACGAGATCCCTCCGCTGCCCAAGACCGATGGCGGGCCTCCCTAGGCGGCCGCTGAAGCGCTGCGCTTTTCGCCAGCAAAACTCGGCGGCCTCGCCCCTCAAACTAGCCCCTCCAGCTTGCAGATCGGCGTCGGGTCCGCGAAACTGGAAGTGGTGGAGCGCAAACGTCGGGGCAGAAAGCTGCTAGTCGCGTCTCTCGGGGTCGCTGCGGTGAGCTACGTCGCGTGTGGCAGCAGCAACAAGGACACCGTGGCGAATCTGGTGGCGCCACCGGCGGACGCGGCGGCGGACACGCAGAGCTTCGATGTCGTCGCCAATCTCGTTGCTCCACCCACCGATGGACAAGTGACCGGGCTCGACGTCGTGGCCAATCTCATGGCCCCGATCGAAGACGCCTCCGACGGCGACGCGGCCGATGCCGCACGCGATGTGGCCGTCGCGCTCGATGTGGTGGCCAATCTCATTGCCCCGCCCGACGACGCCGGGGACTGAGCGAGCAAAATGCCGGAAGAGCTGTTCGAGCTCGAGCTGTTCGGCGAAGGCATCGAGCGCCGATACCGAAAAATGCGCCCAGAGGTCGAGGCGATGCCGTGGGGGACGCTCGACGTGAGTGGCATCCCCGAGAACGTGCTCGTCCTCGCTAGAAAGCAGTGGACCGGGGCGGCCTTTCAGGAGCACCGGACCGGCATCGCGTGCTGCGCGGCGCTTCGAGCGCTGCTCGAATGTCGAGCGCCGCTCGATTTGATCGCCATGGCGTCGCGATTCCCCCTCGACGAGGTCGTGCACGTCGAGCTGTGTGCCCGCATGGCGATGGAGCTCGGGGGGGGAACGGAGATCGTGCACGATCCCGATGACCTCATCGTCGAGGCGGGAGAAGGGCTCTCTCCGCTGATGCGCGCGGCCGACATGATCGTTCGTTTCTTTTGCGTCGGCGAAGCCTTGAGCATTCCACTCTTGCGTGGGACGTGGCACGCGGCCCGTCACCCGCTCCCCAAAGCCGTGCTCGGGCGCATCGTCAAAGACGAAGCGGCACACGGGACCTTCGGTTTCGCCTTTCTCGACTGGGCGGACCCCGACCTCACCACGGAGGACAAGGCGCACTTGGGGCGGGCAGCGGACCGGACCATCCGGGCCATCAAGAAGCAGTGGCTCAGCATCGAAAAAAACCGCAACACCGCGTACGACCAGTCCGTGGGAGACGCGCTGGCTTGGATGCAATCCGACGACTATCTCGCGCTCGCTGCGAAGTCGATGGAGCAGCGCGTGCGCCGTCCGTTGAGGGAGCGCGGAATTCATCCCTCGGCCTAGTCGGATAGAGCCGAGCTCCATCGAGTTGACGGGCGCTAGTTGGCGGCGGCGGGGACCTCGAGCAAGAGCCGGCTGCGCGCCGGCGGCTCCCCCCAGTGCTCGGGTGCGACACGCCGGTAGACCCGATAAAACCGAATCTTCGACGCCGTATGAGCAGGATTTCGGCGGGTCACTGACGAGTAGTAGGCGCGAAGGCGCTCCGGTTTCACGTCTCCCCAGACCCCGGCCAACCTCCACACCTCCCCCCATTGGCGTTGGCTCCGGTATCCGCGAGCCGACCGGGCATGAGCCACTTCGGACTCGGCTTCGCCGCTGACTCTGGTGATCTTCAGATCCGGCATTTGACTGCTCGCCCGCCACTGAAACGTCGGGTAGCAAGCGAAGGGATAGCTCTGCATCTGACCGCGAGCCCCCTGCACGACGGCGGCCGGAAACAGCACGAGTGTCAACGCGAACGTCGGCCAGCGGGGCGAAACCGAGCTCCCCGGCGCGCCTGGCTCGAGGGCACGCTTCAGCCATGCGGATCGAGCGACGGCCCAGCGTGCACCGGGGCGCAGGTCGACGAGGGCCACGTAGCAGATCCACAGACTCATGAACGGGATCTTGAAGATGAGTTGCGACAGGAGATGAAAGAGCAAACCCAGGGCGGCGGCGATCGCGCGGGTGCGTCGGAACAGCACCAAGAATGGAAAGGCGAGCTCGAACGCCATCACGAACAGCCCACCGCCTTTCAAAAGCCACGGGAACTGGTCGATTCGAAACGCCGGGACACGACCGTGCTGCATCCACTTGAAGTACAGTTGGTTTCGTAGGTTGTCCGATAGCGCCCAGTCCAAGCCCGAGGTGGCCAGCTTGTGGTAGCCGGGGAAAAAATAGATCGCCCCGAGCAGTAGCGACGCGCCGAGAACCGCTGGACGGTATTCGGGCCCCTCGGCCGAAAGGGGGCGACGCGCGTCGACCGCCAAGACGTCGGCGCATGGACTCGCCGAGAGCAGGGCGCACATCCAAAGCAGATGCATGTCGTGCCAGACGAAGCCGCTCAGCTGGGCGATCGACAGCAGATAGAACGCTGAAAGCGTCAACCCTGCGAGGGCGAGGCGAGCTCGGATCCCGACGATGGCCGACAGCGCGCAGAAGGCGACCAAGATCTGCGCCGCCGTAGCGAGGTGGGCATTGATGGGAAGCGCAGCGACAAGAAAACCCAGTCCCTCGGGGACCACCCAACGAGCCGGATCCCACGACGCGATGTTCTTGCCTTCCCAGTATCCGGGCGAGACGAGCACCATCGCCGGCACCACGACGCGCAGCGCGGCGAGCGAAAGCGCGGGTTCGGAGCGCCCGAGGGCGGCCGAGATAAAGCTGGCCCACGCCATCGAACCGCAGGTGGCGCTCGACCTCAGGCGACGTTGCTGTCGAGATCCGAGTGGCTTCCGGACATGGCCGGGGGTGCGATCGTTTGAGGCTGGGCGCGAAACCTGAGACGCACCAGACTCGAAGTTTCTTCTAGCTCTTGGTTGAGCGAGAGCGCCATCTCGGCACCGAGCTGGCGAGTTCTACTGCTGCCGTCGACCACGAGTGAGATCTGGCCGTTCCGGCTCGTCTCCACGCGACCGATCATCGCGCGGAGCAAGTTTTCCCTCATGGCGAGGTCGTCGTAGCCATGCTCACCGTTACAGACGAGTACGGCGTGGTCCGGCTCGGCGACCACGTCGGAAGCAGCGACGAGGTCGAAACCTCGGGCCTCGAATTCGCGACAGGATTCGTCGGCCTGCTGGGCGACGAGCCACGTCTCGGCGCTTTCCTCGTCCGGGCGCTCGAGCCAAGTGGGCCAGCGACTACCGCGCTCCAGCACGACCAAGAAATTTCTCGACATCGTCCGTCTCCTCTCGCCGACTCCGGTGCACGACAGAGACCAGAACCGGCCGCCGGGGGCCAAATTCGGCGACGCCAACCCGAGCGCCCATCGGACCTAAAGCGTCGAATCTTGGATGGAAATCGGCGCTTTGCTCCACCCCGGTTGGCGGCGTGGAACGACGCGGCGGCCGGGGGTATGGTCCGCCCGCGGCGGCGGAAGAAGGATTTTGCGATGTCCACCATCTTCGACCCCCAACAACTACACGAAGTCGTCAAAGGCGCGATTGGACCGCCCGTCGACGAGGTGATCGAGAAGCTGATTCGAGACCTCGGCGAACGCTACCCAGGTCACGTTCGTGATCCCGGGCGCTGGGTCTTGAACAACGCGGGCGGCGCCATGGGGGCGATGCTCGTGCTGCACGCGTCGATCACCGAGTACGTCATCATTTTCGGTACGCCGATTGGTACCGAGGGGCACACGGGTCGCTTCTCCTCGGACGACTACTTTTACATTCTCGACGGCGAGCAGCGCGCGTTTGCACCGGGCGCGCTCGAGCCCGAAGTCTACCGACCGGGGGACCTGCACCATCTGCCCAAGGGGCGCGCCAAGGCCTACCGGATCCCCGAACGATGCTGGGCGCTAGAGTACGCGCGCGGCAACATCCCGGGCATGTTGCCCTTCGGATTGGCCGACGCGTTTTCGAGCACGCTCGATGTTCGGTCGGTTTGGGACACTCTAAAGGTCTACACGGGCGCCGCCACGCGTGAGCTCATGCAGGGAAAGATCTGACGCTGTCGGCTCTTGGCCGAGGAGAAATGAACATGGCACAGCACGCTGCGGACGCGCCGTTTCGCTCGACCGGAACGAGAATGCCCCCGATGATCTCGGGCGGCTTGCCGCTGCTCGGACACGCGATCGAGTTCGGAAGAGATGCTTTCGGGTTGCTCCACCGGGCGCGACGCGAGCACGGCGACGTCGCCGGGTTCCGATTGGCCCACAAGAAGATGTTTCTGCTCACCGGGCCAGAAGCGAGCGAGGCGTTTTTTCGCGCGCCGGACGAGCAGCTGAGCGCCAAAGAGGCGTACAAGATGATGACGCCGGTTTTCGGCAAGGATGTCGTCTACGACGCGCCGACGCCGAAGAAGCTCGGCGAACAGATGGCGATGCTGATGCCGGCGCTGCGGGACAAACGCATGCGCACTTACGGCGAGATCGTCGCCAAGGAAGTCGACTTGAGCATCGACGAGCTCGGCGACGCGGGCGTGACCGACTTCGTGGGCTACTGCGCCAAGCTCACGAACTACACGTCGGCCCACTGCTTGCTCGGTCCCGAGTTTCGGGGACGGCTGACCGTCGAATTTTCCGAGCTGTATCACGACCTCGAACAGGGGATTCACCCCATCGGGTACCTCAATCCGTACTTGCCCATCCCCGCGTTCAAGAAGCGAGACAAGGCGCGCGTACGGCTCGAGGAGCTCATCGGCGGCATCGTCAGGGAGCGTCGGAAAAGCGGTCGCGAGGGGGAGGACTTTCTGCAGACGCTGATGGAGGCGAAGTACGAGGACGGGCAGGGCCTCTCGGATCACGAGATCACCGGGATGCTGCTCGCGGCGATGTTCGCCGGTCACCACACCAGCAGCATGACGACGGCCTGGACGATGTTCGAGTTGCTCCAACATCCGTACTACCTCGCGCGGGTCCTCCGGCAGCTCGAAGACGTCTACGGTGACAGCGACGACATCAGCTACGTCTCGCTTCGCGAGCTCACTTTGCTGGAGTACGCCATCAAAGAGGCGCTCCGGTTGCATCCGCCACTTTTCATGCTTCTCCGGACGGTGATGGAGGACTTCGAGTACGACGGGTACGTGATGCCCAAGGGTTCGAACCTCGTGGTTTCCCCCGCTGTTTCCCACCGTATCGCCAGCGTCTTCGAGGATCCGGATGCGTTCGATCCGGACCGCTTCGCTCCGGACCGCGAAGAGGACAAGAACCGCTTCAACTACATTTCGTTCGGTGGCGGGCGGCACAAGTGCCTCGGCAACGCGTTCGCGATTCTTCAGATCAAGGTCATCTTCGCCAAGCTGCTTCGCCGCTACGAGCTATGGCTTGCGGGCGACCGCATCGAAACGGACTTCGCCGGGGTGGTCGTCGGTCCCAAGGGTCCGGTGCGTGTGAATTACCGTCGGCGTCGGAATCACCCATGAGCGCGGGCGCCCCCGGAGCCGTGGGGGCGGAGACCCAAGAGCCCCGCGCTGGTCGATTCGACCATCTCTTCTCGGCGAATCCGGCCAAACGGGCGACCGAGAGAATTTGGCTCTGGTACACGCCGGTCTGGGGCATTGCCGCGGCGGTGGTGATGATGGGCGGGCTCGCCAATCAATGGCGGGATCTCGGTCTCACCATCTTCTGCGTCGTGGTCGGCGCGGCGGCGCTTGTGCTGCCGATAGTCCTCCGGTCGACGGAGGAGCGAGCACGTCCGTGGTGGCGAAGCACGGCGTTCAAGTTGGGGTTCTCCGTCACCCTCTTCGCGATCCTCATCAACTACCAGCACAATTGGTTTTTCTTCGACGTGCTTCACATGCACTACGGGTTCAATACGACCCTCAACGTGCGCCAGACGCCGATCGGGCTCTACATCATCACGATCGCGTATTTCGCGACCTATTCGGTGCTCTGCCTCATGACCTTTCGCGGCGTCCGGAGTGCCGTTGCGGGTTCGCCCAAATGGGTCCAGTACCCCGCCATCGCGACGGCACCCTTCGCTGTGGCGTTTCTGGAGACCGCGCTCAACGCGAATCCGTTCATGACGCACCTGTTCTGCTACGACAGCCCGACGCTCGCTTTGTCGTTCGGAACCGTCGCGTATGGGACGGCGTTTTGTTTCGCGCTGCCGGTTTGGCTCGCCATCGACGAGCGCCCGGGAAAGAGCGCGGCGCTCTTGCCGATCGCCATGTGGGTTCTCGCCGCGGTGTACGCGCAAGACCTCGTTTTGCAGGGGCTGCGATACTCGGTCGCGCCGTATCTCACCACGGTGGAGGACGATGCCCAGGGGTTTCGTGATTTCGACGAGAGCTGCCTAGAGCCGCTACCCGAGTAGGAGAGAAGTCAGTGAAGATCGTGATCGACTACGACATGTGCCAGGGACACGGAAACTGTGAAGGGGACGCACCCGAGGTCTTCCAGTTGGATGACGATGGCAACGTGCAGATCCTTCTCGAGAACCCACCGGAGGAGCTTCGTCGGAAAGTCGAGCTTGCCGTGAAGTACTGTCCCACTCGCGCCATCAAGATCGTCGAGGGCTAGTTGTCGGAACAAACGCTGTGGGCCGGCGCCGTGATGTGCGTCGGGTTCGTGCTGGTTCTCTTCGTCGGCTCGATAGTGCTGCCGGGGTTGGAACGCCTCGGTTACAAGCAGCCGAACGGGCGCCGGAAGCCGTACAAGCTGAGCGGCATGACGCTTTTTTTCATGGCCCACATCGCCGTCGGCGTGGGCACGTTTGCGGCTGGATGGTCGCTCGCGCCGGTCGTCGAGCGTTTCTGGGGCCTGTTCGCGGCCGCCAACGTCGTCGCGTTCGTCGTCAGTGCTGCGCTGTTCGTGTCGGGTCGTCGTCCGGGGCGGCTGAAGGCCCCGGCCGGAGAGGGCACCCGGTTGCCGCGTTGGCTGAAGGACCTGTGGTTCGGTGCCGAGCTCAACCCGACGTTCTTTGGGGTCGATGTGAAGATGTTCATGTATCACCCGTCGCTCATCGGGGCGAATCTCATCGTCGTCGGATTCGCCTACGCGCAGTACGAGCGCCACGGGTTCATCACGCCGCAGATGTGGTGTTTCGTGGCCTTTTGGTTCGGCTACCTCTTCACCCACTACGTCAAAGAGGAGTTCATGTTGAGCACGTGGGACGTGATCAGCGAAAACTTCGGGTTGATGCTCGTTTGGGGCGATCTGGTCTATGTGCCGTTCTTTTACAGCCTGCCGGGCTGGTGGCTCGTGGATCAAGTGCAGCCGTTCAGCACCATCGAGTGGTTCTCGCTCTCCGCGTTCTACTTGGTGTCGCTGTGGGTTTTTCGCGAAGCCAACTGGCAAAAGGAGGCCTACAAACAGGACAAGAGAGCGCACATCTGGGGCAAACCGGCCGAAGCGGTTGGTGGACGGCTCTTGGTGTCGGGCTGGTGGGGCCTCGGACGGAAGATCAACTACACCGGCGAAATTGGCGTTTATCTCGCGTTCGCTCTCACGACGGGTTTCGACAGCTTCATTCCGTACCTCTTGCCGCTCAGCCTGGTGATCCTTCTGGTCCAGCGGGCCGCCCGCGACGACAAGAAGTGTCGCAACAAGTACGGCGCGCTCTGGCGCGAATACTGCGAACGCGTTCGCTTCCGAATGCTGCCGTTCGTCTACTGACCGCGATTCAGCGGGGTGGCGTCACCGGTGGGATCTCGACGTCGGGTGGGACCAGGAAGAACACATCGCGAGAGTCGAGAACCGAAATTCCGTCGCCGACGACCTCGACGGTAGCTTTGAACAGCTGAGGCACCGCCGTCGGCGCCACCGTGTCGTTCTGCTTGACGATGACGTCGAAGCAAACGCGGTCGCCCGGGCTCACCGCCGGGAACGTGTCGGGGTACGGCGTGCCCGTTGCCATGCGCGGGTCACAACCGCGAGTTGGATCGCCAGTTTCGTTCGCTTCGAGGTGGTCGACGAACGCCGCTTCGGTGTCGACGGAATCAGACGGGTCGTCGATGAATCGGACCGAGACGTCGATGGGCGTCGAGTTGGCGAGGCTTTGGATCTGGGTGACTACCGCGTCGCTGATCTCCGCGCCCGGCGTCCAAGTCGAGGTGAGCGGCGCGCCCATCGCGTCTACCGCACCGGAGATCCGCGCGAGGTCGTCGAGAGTGCCCTTGGCTTGGGCATTGGGTCCGACCGCGATGCCGATCATCTTGAGCGGATGTGTGCTCATGGCGTTGACGAGCTGCTGATAGGTTGGCGTCGGACCGCCGATGAAGCCGTCGTTGTAGTTGTTGGGGGAAACCGGCGGGCCGTTGTGGCTTGGAGCGTCGGTCATGATGACGGCGATCGCGACGGCGTCGCCGCGAAAACACGGATAACCCCGGTGCATCATCGGACAGCCCGTTTGCGGCGGGATTACGCCGGCCGGGCCGGCGAGGCCGGCGAGGCCGCTGGCGGTCGCGATGGAGAAAAGGGCGGGTACGAGTGACTCCGGCCCGTCGGCGCCGTTGCCGAGACTCAGCGCATCCACCGTGCTCTGCGCGGTGGCGCTCGACGGTTGCACGTCGAGCGAATGGCGATAGGCGTAGTCCCCGGGATCGCCGTAGTTCATGAGGAACGGGCCGGCGGGGTAGTCGCGGTAGTCTCCGACGCCGATCCACACGTCGGGGATCGTGTCGCGCACACGGTCGATGAGGCCTGTCATCGGCGTGGACAGGCCGAGCTTGAGGCTCGCGATCGCTTCGCCCATCGAACCGGTCGTGTCCACGAGCAGGTAGACGTCGGCCTTCTGGATTTCGGTCGCGAAGTCGAGCGTGTCACGCTCCGGCGTGGGGGGCTTTTGGTATGGCTCGAGGAAAACGAAGTTGCCGCGCGTCTTCGGGCTCGAGCTCGGGTCGGTCGGATCACCTGCGCAGGCCGGATCTCCACCGCAGGATACGACCTCGACCAGATCCGTGACGCCGTCTCCGTCGCTGTCGGGGTTTTTGGGATCGGTCCCTGCGGTCACTTCGTCGAAGTCGCCCAGGCCGTCGTCGTCGCTGTCGGCGTCGCGGAAGTCGGGAGCGAGATCGCCGTCGGTATCCACCGGGGGCGTCGTGAGATCGGTGTCACCGGCCTCGTCGCGGTCGAAGATGCCGTCGTTGTCGCTGTCGGTGTCCGTGAAGTCCGGATCGCCGTCGCCGTCGGTGTCGACCGCCATGCTGGCGTTCTCCTGCGCGTCGCTGATGAGGTCGCCGTCGGTGTCTGCTCCGGGATCGACCGGCGGCATGATGATGCCCCCGCTGCCGCCCGCTGCGGCCCCCCCCGACGTGCCCCCGCCGCCGGCGGTTGCGCCCGTGCCACCCGCGCTCATTCCGGAGGCGCCGCCGAACGCGGCGTTGGGCTGTTCGTTGCTGCCGCCGCACGCAAAAGCCAGGGTGCCCGCGAGGGCGAGGGCGATGAAACGAGGGGAAGGGTGGTTCTTCATGTGTTCACCAAAGCGCAAAAGGAGGCGAGTCGAGCCTCTCCGAGGATAGCCCGTGAGACCGCACGCGGCCGCGGACAAACCACCGGCACCAACCGCAATTTCGGCGGCCCGGCCTTTTTGCAGACCCTCTGTTTCACCGGTCAGCGAGCCGATTACCTTCTCGCTGTCGAGTTCCAGCCTGGCGGTTCGAGTAAGGTATGCGCCGCCCTGATCCCATGCCCGAGTACGAACCCGTCATCGGACTCGAAGTCCACGCGCAGCTTCTGACTCGATCGAAGCTCTTCTGTCCTTGCTCGACCGAATTTGGAAAGTCTCCGAATTCGAACGTGTGCCCGGTGTGCTTGGGGCTGCCGGGTTCTCTCCCGGTACTGAACGCCAAAGCGTTGAGGCTCGCGGTTCGCGCTGCGACCGCCCTCGGGTGCACGATCCAATCGAGGAGCATCTTCGCGCGGAAGAACTACTTCTATCCGGACCTTCCGAAGGGCTACCAGATCAGCCAGTACGAGGAACCTTTCAGCACCCGCGGCAAGCTCGACATTCGGGTGGACGGCGTCGAAAGAACGGCCGGCATCACGCGCGTGCACATGGAGGAAGACGCTGGCAAGAACGTGCACGGCGTCGGCGGGGACTCCTCGGTGGATCTCAACCGAGCCGGCGTCCCGCTCATCGAGATCGTCGGCGATCCCGATCTTCGGTCGAGCGCCGAAGCCGCGGCATACCTGAAGACCCTCCGTGACCTCCTGATCTTCATTGGTGTCAACGACGGAAACCTCGAAGAAGGCAGCTTTCGCTGCGATGCCAACGTTTCCATCCGACCGAAAGGTTCCGAAGAGCTCGGTACGCGCACCGAGCTCAAGAACATCAATTCGTTTCGCTTCGTTCAACGGGCCATCGACGTCGAAATCGCTCGGCAGGGCGCGATCTTGGATGCCGGGGGAAAAATCGACCAGCAAACCCGCAGCTACGACCCCGACACCAACAAGACTGCCACCCTACGCTCGAAAGAAGACGCGCACGACTACCGCTACTTTCCGGAGCCCGATCTCCCGCCACTGGTCATCGACGACGACCTGGTGCGGTCCGAGCGAGCGAAGATTGCCAAGCTGCCCCAAGAACTCCGGGCCGAATACGTCGCCGAACTCGGGTTGAGCGAGCAAGCTGCAGTCACGCTCACTCAACATCCCGAATACGTCCGGTTCTTCGACGAGGCGCGACAGCTCTTCCCCGAGCCCGTGAAGATCGCCAACTGGGTGCTCACCGAGGTCCTCCGCGACACTCACGTGCGTGGATTGAGTGCGGAGTTCCCGGTGTCGCCGGAGCAGGTCGCGGAGCTCGTTCGCCTGGTGAGTGGCGGTGAAATCAGTGGCAAACAAGCCAAAGTCGTCTTTTCCCTCATCCAGGGCACGAGCAAGTCGCCGGGCGCCGTCGTCGAAGAACGCGGCATGCGGGTCGTGTCGGATGAAGGCGAGCTCGAGGCCCTGTGCTCGGGCATCGTCCGGGCGAATGAGAAGCAGGCGGCGATGTACCGAGCGGGCAAGACGGGCCTTCTGGGATACTTCGTGGGCCAGGCGATGAAGAAGACCGGCGGATCGGCGAACCCGAAGCTCGTGAATCAGATCTTCCAGCGAATTCTCGGAGGCAGTGAACCCGCATGAAGAAGTTGCCGCACCCCGACCCCATCAGTGGGGCGAGCTACTCGGCGGTCGAGCTGGCTCCGGCGAACGACCACGTGGTCATGATGGACCAGCGAAGGCTGCCGACCGACGAGCGCTACGAGGAGCTCGAGACGGTTCAGGCCGTGGTCGATGCGATCGCCGACATGGTCGTACGAGGTGCGCCCGCCATCGGGATCTCCGCGGCGTATGGCATGGTCCTGGCGTCGCATGAAATTCGTGGGGACTACGTCAAGGGAATGATCGAGGCTGGCAAGTTGCTCAAGGCCGCGCGCCCGACGGCGGTGAACCTCGCCTGGGCGGTCGACAAGATGATCGACGAAGCGAAGAGCCATGCATCGCTCAAGGCCGGCGAGAGAATGGAGCGCATGGCCGAAGCCGCTCGGCAGATCCACCGCGAGGACGTGGCGGCGAATCACGAGATGGGCAGGCTGGGAGCGGCACGGATCGAGGACGGTGCGACTATCCTCACCCACTGCAACGCTGGCGCGCTGGCCACCGGGGGCTATGGCACCGCATTGGGTGTCATTCGTGCGGCTCACGAGGCGGGAAAAAAGATCAAAGTGCTCGCCGACGAAACGCGCCCCTACCTGCAGGGCTCACGGCTCACCGCCTGGGAGCTCCACCAGGACGGGATCGACGTCGAGCTCATCACCGACGCGAGTGCCGCGTCGTTTTTTGGTCGGGACGAGGTAGCGATGGCTGTAGTCGGTTCCGACCGCATCGAGGCGAACGGCGATGTCGCCAACAAGATCGGCACTTATGGGGTCGCTTGCCTCGCCAAGGCTCACGGGAAACCATTCTACGTGGCTGCTCCGTGGAGCACGGTGGACGAAGCGTGTGCGGACGGCCCGTCGATCCCGATCGAGCAGCGCAACGCCCGAGAAGTCACGCACGTGGGCGACGCTCAGCTTGCCCCTACGGGCGTCACGGTGCGAAATCCAGCGTTCGACGTCACGCCGGCCGAGCTCGTGACGGCAATCTTCACCGAGCGAGGGGTCATCGAGCCCGTGGGCCCCGACGCCGTTCGACGATTGTCACCGAACGAATGAGACCCTAGGTTTCTCCAGTGAGCGTCATCCCCGAGGCCCAAGTCGTCAAACGGCGCGATCCGAAGCCGTCGTGGCTCAAGGTCAAAGCGCCGGGCGGGCCGAAATACGCCGAGCTCAAGAAGCTCTTGCGCTCGCTCGACCTCTACACCGTGTGCGAGGAGGCGCGGTGCCCGAACGTTGCCGAGTGCTGGGCCGAGGGCACCGCGACCGTGATGTTGCTCGGGCACACCTGCACCCGCGGATGCCGATTCTGCGCTGTGACCACGGGAAATCCGCGCGGCGCCGTCGACCCTCGGGAACCCGAGCACGTGGCTCGGGCGATTAGCCGGCTCGGTTTGAAGTACGTCGTGCTCACCATGGTGGACCGAGATGATCTGCTCGACGGCGGAGCCGCGCACATGGGCCAGGCGGTTCGGGCGCTGCACCGCTACCAGCCGGACCTGCTCGTCGAGACGCTCGTCGGCGACTTCGGCGGTCGGCGCCACGATTTGGCGACGATGGTGGAATCGGGTCCCGACGTGTTTGCGCACAACCTCGAGGTAGTTCGCCGCCTCACGCCAAAGATTCGGGATGCCCGCTCGGGCTATGACCAGTCGCTCACCGTGCTCGCTCGAGCCAAGGAGCTCGCACCGGACCGCCTGAGCAAGAGCTCCCTGATGGTGGGGATCGGCGAGACCGACGCCGAGGTCGCCGAAAGCCTAGAAGACCTTCGCCGCGCCCGGGTCGACGTCGTCACCCTCGGCCAATACCTTCGCCCGACGGCGAAACACGCCCCGGTGGATCGCTACGTGACCCCCGAGCAATTCGATTCCTGGGCGGATTTGGGCCGAAAGATGGGGTTCGCGTTCGTGGCGTCGGGGCCTTTGGTGCGGTCGAGCTATCGAGCGGCGGAGGCGTTCATCGAGTCGAGGCTGGACCGCTCGCCTCGGCCAGCCGAACACGTTCCGCGCCGCGGAGCTCCGGTCGAGGCGGGGCTTTTGCCGGCCGAATTGCTCGTCCGGCGACCAGCTGAGAGCGGCTGACTCGGCGTCGCAGTTCAGCTAGGCTGCCGGGACCGATGAGCGCCGCCGATCAGAGCATCCTCGACAAGGTCGCCAACAAGCTCGGAAAGGCACCGTCCTACGCCGACGACGACATCAAGAGCTCGATCCTGTCGGCGGCGGCGACCTCCTACGGCAACAAGCCCGTCGGCGACGAAAGCACCATCCCCACGGGTTTCGACCCGCACGCCGCAGCGCTCTTCGAGGCCGTGGTGGAAGCTTCGTTTCTGGTGGCAAAAGCAGACGGAGAGTTCGACGAAACCGAGCAGACCGCGTTCAAACACGTCGTGATGAGTGCCTGCGGCGACAGCGTTGCCGAGCGCCAGGTCGAAGCGCTTCTCGCCGACTTGTCCGACTTGCTCGACGAAGATGGGATGGAGAAGCGGATCGCGATGGTGGCCCGGACGGTGACGAAACCCGAACACGCTCGCGAGGTTCTGCTCATCGCTGGGCTCCTCGCGCACGTTTCCGACGGCGTCAGCGCCGAAGAGCGCTCAGTGCTCGAAAAGCTAGCGAAAAATTTTGGCCTCGAGAGCTCCGTCGTCGAGGAAGCTTTGGCCGAAGTGACTCAGGCTCTCGCCGATTGATTGGCGAGAAATCGCCCGACATTTGCCGGCTTTGCGGGGCGGCCCGGCGGAGTGACCGTGCGGGTTCGGTTCGCGGCGCCGGGACTGCACTGTAGTTCATTGAACCCCCGAGCCCGCATGAACTAAACACGTGGGCGAGGCTACAAGCCCGCGCGCCCGCGGACTAACCTCCGCCCGCCTTCAGTCATGACCAACCTCGCCGAGACCTACCAAGAGCAACTCCCGCCGGAGCCCGACGTCGTTCGTGTCATGCGCGACGACGGTTCACTTGCTGACGCTCACGATCCACGGATCTCCACCGACGAGGCAGTCGACATCTACAAGTGGATGGTGCTCACGCGTGTCGTCGACGAACGGCTCGTCGCGCTTCAACGACAGGGACGCATCGGGTTCCACATCGGCTCGGTCGGCGAAGAAGCGGCCGTGCTCGGGGCGGCGTACGCGATGCGAAAGAGGGACTTCATTTTTCCGTGCTACCGCGAGTTCGGCGCCGCGCTCATGAAGGGCATGACGCTTCAGAGCTTCCTCGACAACATGTACGGCAACGCCAACGATCCGGCGAAGGGTCGGCAGATGCCCGATCACTACACCTGCCGCGCGGCCAACTGGGGCTCGATCAGCTCGCCGGTCGGGACGCAGATCAGCCAGGCCGTCGGGTTCGCATGGGCGGCGAAGCTGCGCAAAGAAGATCAAGGCGTGCTCGTCTACTTCGGCGACGGAGCGACGAGCTCGAACGATTTTCACACCGGGCTGAACTTCGCCGGTGTGTTCGATGCGCCGGTCGTGTTCTTCTGCAGGAACAACGGGTGGGCGATCAGCGTACCTACCGAGCGTCAAACGGCTTCTCGCACGTTCGCCGACAAGGCCGTGGCGTACGGAATGACCGCGGAGCGCGTGGACGGCAACGATGTGTTCGCCGTGGTCTCAGTGACTCGCCGTGCGCGCGCGCGCGCGC
>JAJDAH010000223.1 GCA_029261965.1 Polyangiaceae bacterium | reverse complement strand
CGAATGCGGTCCGGATCTCACCTGCGTGCCGCCAGACTCGAACGACTTCGATGGTGAAGGAGTTGCCGGCGGTTTCTGCACCATCAGTTGCGAAAACGAGCCAGACGTCTGCAGCTCGTTCGAAGGCTCGACCTGCCTCAGCTTGAGCTCGAGTACCGACACCGCCTACTGCTTTCCCGACTGTTCCATCGGCGGAGGGGAGAGCCAATGCGGAGGCCGAACGGACGTGGCTTGCGCCAGCTTCACGAGCGGCGACTAGCTCTGCCGGCCAATCTGCAGCCAGGACGAGCACTGCGCGGGTGACGGCGCCACTCTTCGCGGCGGCTCTTTGCGCTGTAACCCCGCGACGAGCTACTGCAGCACGGACTTCTTCGGCAGCCCCGATACCGGGCGGGAGTGCGTCGACGCGGGCGGTACCGGTGAGTGTGACGGGCGATGCATTTCGCTGTCCGGCTCGGGCACCAACGTTTGCACGCAGCTCTGCGTCATTGGCCAGCCAGGCTGCGGGTCGGGCAACGGTTGCGTCTACACCATTGGCCCGAGCACGAGTGACGGCGACCTCGGAGCGTGCGGGCAGCTCTGCGACGACTCGTCGGACTGTGACAACCGAAATCTCGACTGCGTGCCGTTCAACAACCCGGACGACCCTCAGTTCGAATTCCGACGCGGCTTTTGTGGCACCGGCACCTGACCCCCGGAGGACTCATGTCTAGAAACCTCGTAAGTGCAGTATTGGTTGCCGGATTCGTCGGCGGTTGCGGCGGCGGCAACGGCTTCGAATTGCCAGTCAGCGTCGCGAGCATGCAACCGCCGGAAGAGCTGACATTGAACGGCCAAGACGTGTCCCGCGGTGAATTTCATTTGACGAGCGCGCGGGTCTACAAGCGCGTCGGTCGTTTCTTCGAGTCCGAGCTCGTCGTGGACAGCGAGATTACGATGATGGCCACGATGGGTAGCGGGAACCGCCGCGACCTGTTCACGGCGCCGGCGGATGCGGAGATCCTGCACGTCACGGGTTTCTTCGAGGCCACGAGCCCTTCGCTACCCGCCGTGCAGTTCGAGGTCACGGCGTTCGGCATGCCGACGTTCAGTCCCGAGCAAGTCGAAAATTCGAACGGCGACGTCGGGCGAACCTTCGAGCTGACCGTGTATCTGCCCGAGGACACCGACGACTTCGCGCACCAAATCACGGGGCTCGACAGTGGCGGTGACGGCGACGACAACGAGGACATCTTCATCGATGGTGACCTGTCGCCGACGGAGTACGCCGGGGTTCTGCCGGAAGATGGCAGCGGTTTCGACATGTCGAACGTGCCGACTCGTCGCAGCAGCGCGCCGATGCAGCGCCACGGCAGCATGCGCGGGCGGGTCATGCTCCCGAGCGCCGCGAGCAACAACGGGAGCGGCGGAAGCTCGGGCTCCGGCGGTTCGAGTGGCTCCGGCGGCTCGGGTGGCTCCGGCGGTGGCTCGGGAAGTGGCGGCGGCTCCGGAAGCGGCGGCGGCGGCGGGGTGGTTTGCAGCTCCGCGCCGGTACAGGTTCCAGGTTGCTCGATCCAGGTGTGCGTCGACCCCGGTGGGAACAATTGTCGCATCATCGTCAACGGCGGCACCATCAACTGCAGTTGCTCGACGGTCTCCACGAGTTGTCTGACGTCGGCCGCGAACCGGTGTTTCTGATCGTCAGATGAGCATCGTCACGCGCGTCGCTCATTCGTCTCGGCCGTGCATCGCTCTCGCCGCCCTCGCGGTGTGGGCGGGCTGCGGCGGCGCGAGCCCCTACGGTGGCGGCGCGGCGCCCGATACCACGTCGTCGAGCGAGGAGAGCACCCTCGGAGCCTTCAAGCCGCCGGGCAACCGACGCATCGCCAACCTTGGAACGTTTGCGGTCGCCTACGAGGTAGAGCGCGCTTGTCGGCTGCAATCCGCTGCGTTCAAGAGCATCGAGCCGCCGACCTCCGGATGGACGGATGTGGGGCACAACGAGCTTGCCGGCTCGTTTTTCGAGCTCCGGAAGATTCACCCCACGATGGGCCCGGGCGGAGTCAGCGTGATCACCATCGAGGCGCAGTCGACAGACGGCGAGCGTCTCTGGTTGCGCAACGTTCCCGTCGGAAAAGACTCGGACACTGCCGCCCGACGGTGGAATTGCGCCGTGTCGATCGCGGATCTGCAAGCGCTCGAGCCGAAGCTCACTGCCAAGTACGTGCAGATCGACCGAAGCAGGTGCACGGGCATCATGCCGATTCTCGGCGGGCTGAATGACATCAGCAGCTCGACGTACACCGTCCTGGACGCCTCGGTTTTTGCCGGTCAACCGCCGGATGCAAAAACCGCCGAGACCCAAGGGGACGCCGGCCACTACGCCATTGGCATTCGACTCGAAGCCGAGGGCGGTGCAAAACGACTGACGCTGTCGAGTACTGATTTCGACCGCTGTTTCCAGCGCGCTGACCGAACGCCCCCGCCGCCCGCGGAGTCGAACGCGCTGGTCGCCTGGCTCAGGAGCGCCGATGCGGACACCGTGGCGCCGCCGAAAGCGTCCCTGGAAACGGTCGAAGCCGTCATGGGCATGCGCCGCGAGCAGTGCACCAAGGAAAAATTCGGTCGGAACGAGGGTCTCGAGTGTCATACGCCGCTCTTGACGGCGACGACGGGCGCGACCGGGGCCTACGGCCCGGGGCGAATCGAGTTCGTTCGCGAGCGACTGGTGCGCGGGCTCTATTTCATCGACGGCAAGCTTGTTCCGCCCACCAAAGCCGTGCGTGTGGTCGCCAGCGTGCGCACGCCGGGCACCGAGAGGGACGGCGAATTCGCTCGCGGCTTCAAGAGCGCGCTCAGGAAGACAATCTCCGACCAGAAGACCCAGATGCGCCGTGCGGCGAGGGGACGCTTCAGTTTGGTCGAAGGGGGTGGCGGCGGTGCGACGACCCACGTCGTCAACGTCCGCACTCGCTACGACATCCCGGATCTCGTCGTGCGCACCGAGCCGCGAACGCACCGTTATGTCGCCGGCAAAAAACAAGTTCCGAACCCCGGTTACTCCGGTGCGCAGCGGGCCGTGAAGGAAGCTCAGGCGCAGCTGGATTCAGCCAAGACTGACGGAGAGATCGTCTCCCAGAAGCTCGACAAGGCAAAAAAGCTCTGTGAGAAGGGTGGCGATGCTGCTGGTAAGGCAGCAGGCAAGGCGGCGGCAAAAAAGCTCGGCGGCATTTTCGGAGGCTTCGCGAGCGCGGCGGTGAGCGGCACCGCGTCGGCGGCGTGCAACACCGCCAAAGAGACCGCCGAGCAAACGCTCGTGAAATCGCGCATCGACAAAGCAGCCGCCGCGCTCGAGACGGCCCGCAGCAAAGCGCGCAACACGCCGCGCACGCGACCAGTCGATGACAAGCGGGTGCATCACTACAACGCCAAGCATTACCGCCGGAGCGGCGTGGCTCGGGCGACTGTGACGGTCTCGGCCCGGGGGAGTGACCGGACGCTCTTCGAGCACGAGGTGGAGGTGCCGTTCACCGCCGAAGCCACCGAGGTGCCGACGGTTTCGGAAGTTGGACTCGTCGGAAAGCAGGCGAAGCCGCCTTCGAAGGCCGACGCCGAGCGCGCGTTGGCCGAGCTCCTGGTGCCGCTGGTGGACCAGACCATCATGAAGTGGGGCACGCAACAAGACGTCGGTGGCGACGTCGGGGACGTGAAGCCCGGTACCCGCAGCTGGATGGTGCTCCTCTCACGGCAAGCGGCGACCAATCGGCCCATCAAGCTCTTGAGCGACATCCTCGACAACCGAGCGGATGAGCTCGAGAAGGGGGAGACGTCGTACCCGGTCACCTTGCCTCCCGATTTGGCGAATCGCTGTTTCACGTTCGGCGCGATCGCCCTCGACGGCACGAACGACGTCAATCTGAGCCTGCTCGATGCAGGGCGAGTCGTCGCTCGCGACACCCGGACCGATCCTGATGCGGCCTTCGAGCTGTGCGACGTTCCGGCCGGGAACTACACCGCCCAGGTGAGCTTCGGTGGGGACGCGCCGCGCGCGACCCTCGTTTCGTTGTTCGAGTCGACGCCCGGTAAGATCAAGGTGGAAGACGTGCGGCAGTCCACCCGCGGCATTCCGTCGATCGCCAATCGGGGCGACGTTCTGAAGCTCGACGGAACTGGCCGTGTGGAGTTCAAGGGCACGGGCGGGAAGGTCGTCGTTGGCGCCACCGGCGACAGAGACGGCGACGGCCTGGCGGACGACGTCGACCGGTGCCCCTACGAGCCCGAAGTGAAGAATCTCTACCTCGACACCGACGGGTGCCCGGACGAGCCGCCTCCGGGTTGGTCGCCGCCGAAGCAGGCCGAGCCCGAAACGCCGCCGAAGGCCGAGAAAAAGTCGAAGAAGAAGTCGAAGAAGAAAAAGACCAAGAAGCGCCGCGGCAAGAAGAAGAAAAAAGAGAAGAAGAAAAAGACGGAGGTCTTCATCCCATGAGATTCGGAGATTGGCTGCGGCGAATGTTGGCGCTGGCGGTGGTTCTCCAGTGCCTGGCGATCGCGGTCCCGGCGACGGCCGAGGACGATCCCAAGACCCAGGCGCGGGCGCTCGTGAAAGAAGCGGCAGAGAAGTTCGACGCTGGCGAATCCGCGGCCGCGCTCGAGCTCTTCGAGCAAGCCTACGCGCTCGTGCCTGCGCCCACCATCTTGCTCTACGTCGCTCGGTCGCACCGCGCGGTCGGCGATCCCGTTGCGGCGCTCCGCGCGTACCACAAGGTCGTTACCTACGAGATCAAGGACACGGATCCCGATCCCGTCAAGAAGGCCATCGAAGACGCAAAAACCGAGAAGGCGCAGGTCGAAGCCGAGGTTGCGCTCGTCGAGGTGACGGTCACGGGCGCGACGGGCGCGCGGGTCCTCGTCGACGGCGCCGAGGCGGAGCCGTTGGAGGGCACCACCTATGTCGTCATGCCGGGCGAGCACGCGTTCAGCGCAGAGGTCGCGGGGACCGCTCCGAAGTCCGAGAACGTCACTGCCGCCGCGGGCCAACGATATTCGGTGTCGATCGACTTGACGCCCCCAGCGCCACCGCCGGCTGCCGCAGCGCCGCCGGCCGCCGCCGGCGTGCTCCCGGCGCCAACCTTCGAACAGGACAAGGCCGCCGAGTTCGAGAAGCAGGAAAAAGAACGCTTGGCCCGCGAAGCCGAAGAGAATCGCAAGCGCGAAGCTGCCCGTGCCGAGCAGGAACGCGAAGGCAAGAAGGCCGGGCGCCGACGAAAGCTGTTTCTCGCGCCCGGCTGGTTGCTGTTCCTGGGCGGCAGCGCTGGACTCGGTGTCGGTATCTGGAAGGGCACGTCCGCCAAGGGCGACCGCGACACGTTGAACGACGATTTTTGCGGCTCGAACGACCTCTGCACGATTGGCGCAGAGAAAAAGCTCCAGAGTGCCAAGGACGACGCTGGCGCCGCCACGCTGGGCATTGGGATCGGCGGCGCAGCCTTCGCCACCGGAATCACGTTGATGGTGCTTGGCTACACGATCGATGTCCCGAAAGAACGGGGAATCGAAGGTGCGTGGTCCGTCCAGGTTTCCCCCGGCGCGGCCGCCGTAAAACGAACCTTCTGAAAGAGCGAACCATGAAGCACCGGAAAGTAATCGCCGCTGTCGCGCTCTTGATTCCAGTCGCGCTCGCCTGCGAGTCGCAGCTCGGTCTCGACAAGCTGAAGCTGACCGATCTCGAAAGATGCTCCGACGTCGTCGTCGACATCCAGTTCGACGTGAACAACTGCGGTGCCTGCGGAAACGTTTGCGACTTCGGTGAGGTCTGCCGATTCGGCGAATGCGCCTGCCCCGTTGGTGAGAGCCTGTGCGGAGGGGAGTGCATCAACACCGAAACCGATCCCGACAACTGCGGCGGATGTGGGGTCGACTGCAGCGGCACGGGCAAGAGCTGCGTCGGAGGCGAGTGTTTGTGCAGCAGCGGCGGGTCGGCGTGCGGCTCGGAATGCGTCGATCTAGACAGCGATCCAGCGAACTGCGGTGAATGCGGTACCGCCTGCCCGACGGGTTCGGCGTGTAACTCCGGGCAATGTGACTGCCCCGGCGCCGCGAACGACGTGTGCTCGATGACTTGCGTCAACCTCAACACCGACACGACCCACTGCGGGACCTGCGGCAACTCGTGCGAGGGCGACGAGATGTGCCAGGCGGGAACGTGTGCCTGCGAGGGCGTGAACCCGCAACTCTGCAGCAACGTCTGCCGCGATCTCGCGAGCAACATCGAGCATTGCGGATCATGCAACAATCAGTGTTTCACGGTCGGCGAGGCGTGCGTGAACGGCAACTGCGAGTGTCCGGGTGTCAACCCCAGCGTCTGCAGCAACCAATGCGTGGATCTCGACAGTGACACCATGCATTGCGGTTTGTGCAACAACCGTTGCCCGTTTCAGGGGCAGACTTGCGCCGACGGATTGTGCGATTGCGTGGGCACCGATCCTACGATCTGTCCGTCGCCGATTTTCGGCCAGGTGTGCGCGGACCGCGACGTCGATACGAATCACTGCGGTACCTGCGGCAACAAGTGCAATCCCGGTGAGACGTGCGCCGGAGGCACGTGCGATTGCCCCGGAGCTACCGGCCCGTGCACTTGGGCCTGCGGCGGCGGTGGCTGCGATACGCCTGCACAGCTCGCCGCTGGCGAACGTCACGCCTGCGCGCGGATGGGCGCCGGTGTGGTGTTCTGCTGGGGTCGCGGCGACAGCGGGCAGCGCGGAGATGGCGGGACTCAGACGATACAGCCGACGCCAGTGGCTGTGGAGATGCTGTCGGGGGCCACTGATCTAGCGGCGGGGCCGGCGCATACGTGCGCCGTCGTCGGTGGTTCGGTCTTCTGCTGGGGTTCGAACGTTTCCGGTGAGCTCGGCGACGGGCAGAGCTCGGGAGGGCAGTCGTCGGTTCCGGTCCAGGTGACGGGCATCACCGACGCGGTCGAGGTCGTCGTCGGGTCCCAGTTTTCTTGCGCGCGCCGCATGACCGGCGAGGTTCAGTGCTGGGGGCGCAACAGCCAAGGGCAGCTCGGCGACGGGCTGGGGGGGGGAGGCCAGTCCACTATTCCGGTGACCGTAGCGAGCCTCACCGACGCGGTTCAGCTGGCGGCTGGAGCGCAGCACGCTTGCGCACGCCGCATGACCGGTCAGATCGTCTGTTGGGGGTCCGGGTCTAGCGGCCAACTCGGTGATGGCAACTCGCAGATGAGTCCGATTCGAGTTTTGGTCACCGGTCTGAGCGACATGGTCGACCTGACGGCGGGGGACGCTCACACTTGCGCGCGGGACGACTCGGACGTGTTCTGCTGGGGCGACAACGATTCCGGTCAGCTCGGCGATGGGACCGGCAGCCCCCGAAACACGCCGGCTCAGGTCGACATGTCTGGGGTGAGCTCCGGTGATTCGTTCGTCCAGCTGGCGGGGGGGAGCAATCACACCTGCGCCCGGACGGACACCAATCGGGTCTATTGTTGGGGCAGCGACAGCAACAATCAGCTCGGCGGAATCGGCGCTACGTCGCAGCCGACTCAGGTGAACTTCATGACAGGAATCGTCGATCTCGCTTCTGGCGGGAATTTCCTTTGTGGTCTCGACAACACTGACCGGATCCTCTGCTGGGGGGACAACTCGCTCGGGCAGCTCGGTAACGGAACCTCCGGGGGCTCCACTTTCCCGCCGGTCACGGTCACTACCCCTGGCTGACCCGTCGGCCACCCGTCCACCATCTTCGGTGGCGCCGATTGTCGCGGCCATCGTCGCGATCGTGGGCGTCGCGCTCGGCGTCGTTTTCGGTCGCTGTAGCGTCGAGCCCGAAAAGTCTGCGCCAAACGTGCAGGTCGTTCGACCGACGCCGAACGTGGTGGTCGCCGTTCGGGAGCTGGCTCGTCTCGAAGGGGCGCAGTTTCACATGGAGCGCGTCATCGATCTGACCGAAAAACAGAAGACCCTGTTCGGTCTGCTCGAGTCGAAGGACGCGATGTTGCTCGTGGCTTCGGGCGACGTCGTTGCTGGAGTCGACTTGTCCGGCATCGGCGACGACGACATCGAGGTCGATCCCGGCGCGGGCCGTGCGCGGCTCCGCCTGCCGCGCGCCAAGATACTGTCCACGCGAATCGACAACGAGCGCACCTACGTGCATTCGAGAAAGACCGATCTGCTCGCCAAGCGTAACGAGAACCTCGAGGCGGACGCGCGTCGCGAGGCCGAGCGCGCGCTGACCGAGAGCGCGAAAGAAGCGGGCATCACCCGCCGCGCCGAATCGAGCGTCAAACGTACGGTGGAGGGGTTGGTGCGCGGCCTGGGATTCAGCGACGTCGTCGTCGAATTCGAAGACTGACGAAGCGCCACATCACGCGGCCTTCGGGCCCACCTGATGCACGTGGATGTCGCGCTGGGGGAACGGGATGCCGATGCCTGCGGCGTCGAGTGCCTGCTTGGACGCCTTGAGCGTGTCGAAGTAGACGTCCCAATAGTCTTCGGGCCGGCAGTGCGGGCGAACGGCGAGATTCACGGAGCTGTCCGCCAGCCCGGAGACGGCGACCAGGGGTGGGGGTTCTTCGACGACTCGAGCGTCGTTCTCGAGGATGTCCAAGAGCACGTCGGTCGCGCGGTCGATGTCGGCCTTGTACGAGATGCCGATCGTCAAATCGACGCGGAGCAGGCCCTCGGCCGTGAAGTTGACGATGGTGTCGTTCGCCATCTTGCCGTTGGGGATGATGACGAGCCTGTGCTGCGGAGAGACGAGCGACGTCGTGAAGATTTGGATTTCCTTGACGACGCCAATTTGCCCCTGAGCTTCGATGAGATCGCCCACCTTGTAGGGTCGGAAGATCAGGATCAACGTTCCACCGGCGAAGTTGCCGAGGCTTCCCTGCAAGGCCAGTCCGATGGCGAGCCCAGCGGCGCCGAGCAGGGCGATGAACGAAGTCGTCTTGATGCCGACCATCGAAGCGACGCTGATGAAAACGATAGCCTTGAGCGTCCACCCCAGCAGACTGGCCAGGAACGGCACGAGAGTCGCGTCGACACCGCGACGTTCCAAGACACTCTGGAACACGCTGAGCGCTTTGGAAACGAGCCAAAGGCCTACGATGAGTGTGAGGATGGCGAGCAGCACCTTGGGTGCGTAGTCCATGCCCAGCCCCACCGCGCGGTCTTGATAGGCGGCTAACTTGTCCATCGTTTGCGTCCCTTCCTCGATGAGTTGGTGGCGCGGGTGCAACGTCCGGGCCAACCGACGCAGTCGGCGCTATTCGACGCGAACCGGTTTCGGCGAGGCGGCCTCTGTCGTCAGTTGGCCTCAAACGGTGTCGACGCGAGCCAACGGTTGGCCCGTCCGGTCACGGGGTGCGACGAAACACACCGTCATCTCCTCCGACCACCAACGCGGCGTCGAGAAACACCGCCGCGTGTAGGTCGCCTGCGCCAGGCGACGGCTCGGGCAAAACGACGTCGCCGTCCGAGCGCTGAGTCACCCAGCCCTGGGGACCCACCAAGGCGACCCGTCCGTTCGCGACACCGAGCGCCGCGTAGGGGCGCTTCGACACGTCGAAGATCTGCCATTTGTCTTCGACGCACCGAAAGACCATGTCGTCGCCGTCGCCTTCTTCGAGGGGTCGAGTGACGACGTAGATGTCGTCGGCGGTCCCGCCGACGGCGATCGGACGCGGCAGCCCGTCGAGGAACGCGCCCTCCCATCGAGCGCCGCTCCGTCGCCAAACGCTCACGCCGCCCACGGCCCAGAGCTCGTGCACGTTTCGGCCCCACACGCCCAAGAGATCGTTGTCGTTGGTCTTTTCGAGAACCTTCCACGTCTTACCGTCGAACAACGCCGAGGTCCCCGCGGCGCCGACGACCGCCGCGCTACCGTCTTTTCCCACCCAAGCATCGCTCAGGTCAGAATCGAGCCCGATGTCGATCGCAACGAGCTCGCCGTCCTGCAACCAGGCGGCTTTTCCCGCCAGGCCAACCAGGAGCACATGGTCGCCGTTGGCGGCGACGGCTCGAAACTCGGGTGCACCATCGATACTTCGCCAGGTTCTGAGGCCGGGTGGCCAAAGCGTCTCGACGTACTCGAGCACGCGGCCATCACTGCCGAGCGCGACTAGCCGGTCGCCCGCTAGGGCCAGGTCGCGGACCGGTCCCGGTCGCCCGACGAGCGCGTACTCGTAGTTGACGCCGCTTCGGTAGTTGCTTTCATCCAGTTGCACGCGACCGGGTAGGAAAAGCCAGAACAACGCGCATGCGGCCGATGTGACGGTCGAATAAACGACGAGCAGCAAGCGAATGTCGAACTGCCGAAAGTCTTCGGCGCCGAGCAGGTCCGATAGATTCGCTGCCTCTCGACGTCCTTCCGCGGCGTGGTCGTAGCCGCCTGGGGACTCTCGGACCCAGCTGTCGGATCGACAGTAGTCACACGTCGCCGAGTACGCGTCCGCTTCGACCTCGAGCGGCGCCCCGCAGACGCCGCAGTCGAAACCCACGGCGTCGGGGCGTCGCGGAGCGGGTCGCAGCTCCCTGCCCAGAGCTTGCAAGTACGAATCGGGGTTGCCTTGCGCCCACATGATCAGCCAGGGCAGGAGCGTCACCATGAACGGAAGAATGCCGGCGAGCACCACCCATTCGCGCGCGAACCAGCCGTAGTCGCTCTGCGTGAAAGCAAAGGCGACCGGAACACCGACGACGGCTCCCGGGATGACGGTGTAGGCGTAGGCGCGTCTGACCCGGGATCGCACGCCGCGATACCGGCGCCGCATGACTTTTTCGACCTCGCGGCGTTTCGCCCGGGTCGCTTCGGCCGCCTGCCGAAGCAACCTGTGCTGCTCGTCGATCGGTACGGCGGCCGAACAGTGGCTGCAGGTCGCCACCGCTCCGTCCGCAAGCGGAACTGGAGCCCCGCATTGGCCACACTGCAAAGGCGCGACAGCCACCGCGAAGCAACTTACTCCAGTTCGACGGGGATCGCTCCGTGTGATACCAGCGCTCCCGAGATGCCCGAGTGGTACGAGACCTTCTTCAACGAGACCGCGCTCGACGTGTGGCAAGATTCGTGGAGCGACCGGCAGACTCGGCGCGAGGTCGACTACCTCGTTCGTTCGCTCGGGCTCGAAGGCCGCTCTGGTCGCGTTCTGGACCTTGCGTGCGGCAATGGTCGGCACGCGGTGGTTTTGGCGGAGCGCGGCCACTCCGTGACCGGTGTCGATGTCACCGCGGCGAACCGCGAACGGGCGATGTCGATGGCGAGGGATCGCGGGGTCGCGCTCGAATTTGTCGTCGCCGACATGAGGCACTTCGAGCCCGATGACGAAGTCGATGCTGGCTACTGCTGGGGCAACAGCCTCGGGTACTTTTCGAGATCGGGCACCCGCGAGCTCTTCGGCCGGCTGGCGAGAGCGCTCGGGCCCGGGGCTCGATTTGTCGTCGACACGGCCACGGTCGCCGAGAGCATCCTCACGGACCTGAGCCCACGCACGTGGTCGCAAACGACTCCGGATACTCGGGTGATGCTCGAATGCAGCTACGAGCCCCGCGAGAGCCGACTCGACACGGTCTACACGACCGTGGTGAACGACCGCGTCGTCGACACGAGCACGGCGCACCACTGGATTTTCACCAGCGGCGAGCTCGTAGACATGGCCGATGCGGCGGGGCTTCAGACGGTGGCGCTGCACGGCGACCTCGATGGCGCCGACTACTCGCTCGGGGACGAACGACTCCTGCTCGTCCTCGAAAAACGCGCTGCGGGTTCGGTCTGAGATCGCCTCGAGGCCAAGGGCGTGCATGAGCCCGGCGGCCGAAACGCCTGAGTGAACCAACAAAGCCCCCGGACTTCGACGAGTTTGCGGGGGACGGTGATGGGCGCTCGATGGTGCGGTAGCTTCCAGCGATGCCAACGGACCTCGATCTGGGATGTGTTTGTGGCTCTTGGCGCGCGTTGGCGCGCGGGGTCTCTCCTCGGCGTGGAAACCGCGTCAAGTGCTTTTGCGACGACTGCCAGGCGTTTGCTCACTTTCTCGGATGTGCGGACGATGTGCTCGACGAACACGGCGGGACGGAAATTTTTCAGATGTCGCCCGGGAAGCTCGAGCTTGGCTCTGGGCAAGAGCACCTCGCGTGCATGCGACTGAAGCCCAAGGGTATCGTGCGCTGGTATTCGAGCTGTTGCCGAACACCGATTGGCAACACCCTCGCCACACCGAAGCTCCCGTTCGTCGGCCTGGTGCACCGGTGCATCCGGACCGACTCGGACGACGCTCGTGAGCGTGCGCTCGGACCGGTGCGAGGTGGTGTGCATGGGCGGTTTGCCAAGGGTGATCGCACGGCCGTCGACGCCCACGACAAGGCACCATTGTCTTTGCTGCTCAGGTTCATGGGCCTCATGCTCGGCGCGCGGCTCCGAGGTGAGCACAGGAAAAACCCGCTCTTCGATCCGGGTACGGGCGCCCTCGTCGTCGCGCCGAAAGTGCTCACGCGCGAAGAGCTAGAAGACGTTTCGACCGCGCAGAAAGCGTGGTCTGCGAAGTACTGACGCTCGACGCGGCCGAGATGGGAGCCGTGCGGGCGGGTAACGGAGAGCTCCCGAGCAACGGTGTTGCCCTGGCCGACGGTTTGAAACCACAATCGGCTCTCCGATGTGGCGGGCACGACCTGGACTAGCGCGCGCTCGTGTCATCGCGTTGGCTTTGGCCGCCGGCGCGTGCTCGAGCGACGGGTCGGCTGACGGCGGGCAGACGGACTCCGGGCCGAGTTGCGCGGTGGACTACGCTGCCGTCGATACGTCCGGGCCGACGATATCGTTTGCGAGCGACGTGGCGCCGTTGCTTCAGGCGAACTGTTCTCTGCCCACCTGCCACAAACAAGGCACGGCCGTCGGAGGTTTCGACACTGGGCCGACGGTGCGCGACGCGCCAGTGCTTGCTCAGCTCGAGATCGACGCCCTGCACCAGCGGTTGTTTGCCACGCCGTTCGCGACGCCGACGGTTCCATACGTGGCGGCGTCGGTTCCGGGTGAGAGCTTTCTGATGTTGAAGCTCGACGGTTGCCACGATTCAGTGGGGCTCGACTGCAGCGCGCTCGGTGGGACTTGTGGAAACCAGATGCCGCGCAATGCCGACCCTCTCGAAGAAGAGAAGCGCGCCCTCGTCAGGATTTGGATCGCCCAGGGCGCGGAAAATAACTAGTTTGTTCATTTAGTTTAAGTACTAAAATAAAAAATCGTCGGCGGAGTCAGCCTCGCTTGCGAGCGGTCTTCTTCCCGGTCGCTTTTCTTCGAGCCGTCTTCTTGCCTGCGGTCTTCTTTTTGGCGGCGGCCGTCTTCTTGCCTGCGGTCTTGGCAACCTTCTTCGAGGACTTTGCCCCGGCCTTCTTCGCCCCTTGGCGCTTGGGCGCCGCCCCCTTTTTCTTCGCACTGCGCGTCGTCGGCTTCGGCTTCAACGAGGCGATGTAGCTCACGCTCTCCGCGAAATATGGCGCGAGCTCCCGCGTGCGTTTCAGCAAGGCATCCGGTACGGCGACGTACTCCTTCATCACGGTCTCGTAGGCGACGAAGAGCTTGGTTCGATACTTCTTCAGGAAGGCCTCGCGGGTTTCGGTTGGAAGCCTCAGCGCCATCCGCCCCGACTTGTCCAAAAAGCTGAACATGTGACCGTTCAGCGACGTGTATGGGGTCCCGGCTCCCTTGCGTTCG
Source organism: Polyangiaceae bacterium (assembly GCA_029261965.1). Classification (GTDB taxonomy): domain Bacteria; phylum Myxococcota_A; class Polyangia; order Polyangiales; family Polyangiaceae; genus JAJDAH01. Next base: position 4,388 of record JAJDAH010000223.1, on the reverse strand, counting down.
ATGCGCGGGCTGGTGGCCACGACCTTCTCGTAGGAGTCGAGTTTTGCTGCTGGGATCTTGCTCGCCTTCGCGCCCATCGGTGCTCCTCGCTGTCATGGCCTGCTAGCTTGGCTAGCCGCCTGCCGTTGAGTTTGACCCGCAGTGCCGAAGCGTCAACTGCGCTCGATCGGGACTTTGCCCGGGCACACCTGTAGACTCCGGCGATCGAACACCGGGTAGTCAAACAGCTCGCGGTAGCCTTCGCTCTCGCGATTTTTCTCGGCGCGTGTGGAGGGTCCGCGAAGTACACGCGAACGAAGCCGATGGTGCCGGCCGAAGTGCTGCGCAAGACCGCCGAGGCTCGCGGTCTGCCGCTCCGTTCCACGCCTCGGGTGCTCCTGCTCGACGATGGAGACTTCACCCGGGAGCTCAGGCAGATGGTGCAACCCTCGGGTGCTACCGAAGCCAGCGAGGGTGGGCGATGGGAAAAGGCCGCGAGAGAAGCGGCCGAAGAACGTTGGCTGGTGGCCAAGCACGAAACCGTGGGTCTCTACGACGAGGCGGGGAGTCGCATCCTTCTGCGCAAGGAAGCGGACGCGCCGGACAACCCACTCGAGTGGGTGCTGGCCCACGAGGTGGGCCACGCGCTCCAGGCGCAAAACTTCCGCCTGTTCGAGCCTCACCAGATCCCGACGGCCGACGGCCGGCTGGCGTACCAAGCGCTGCTCGAGGGCGACGCCACGCTGGCGATGTTGGCCTACCTCGCGCTCGACAACTGGGTTCCCATGCGACGGGCGGTGGCGATCACCATCCGTGACGTGCTCGCCGGTGACCTCAGCAGCATGGAAGCTTGGGCGGGGGACGAGGTGCTGGCGAAGGCAGACCCCGGCCTGCGCGAGGAGTTCGTGTTCCCTTACGCGTCCGGGACTTTTTTCCTCGCGCAGCTGCATCGTGCGGGAGGGTTTCCCCTCGTCAATCGCGTGTTCCAACACCCGCCGTACACCACCGAGCACGTGTTGCACGTCGAGAAGTATCTAGCCGGGGAGCCGGTTCAGTGGCCAGGCCTGCCGGCGTTGCCGCCGGGCTACCGCGAGGTCGCCCGCAGCAGCTTTGGAGAGTTGCAGACCCGCGCGCTGCTCATGGACTGTGTTTCCGAGCGGGGAGCCATCATCGCCGCCGAAGGATGGGGTGGCGACATGTACTCGCTGGCGGAGGGCGGGCACGGGCAGCTCTTGCTTTGGAATACCGTTTGGGACACCGAGGCGGACGCTCAGCAATTTCACCGCGCGATGGCGAAGTGTGGGACGGCAGAAGAAGCTCGCCAATTGTTGGCCTATCGAGGTAAGCGGGTGAGTTTCGCCGCGGGCGGCACCGCGCAACTTCTGTCCTGGTACCACTCGCAGATGCTCGCCACCCCGATCACTGCGGCGGAACCAACGGCCCCTTTTGGCAAAGTGGCCCTGGTCCCGGTGCCACCGGAGGCGCCGGCCGAGCACCCCATCATTCGAGGTCGAGTTTTCAGCTCTCGACATCTGGGGGTCCAGTTGCCCATCCCCGAGGGCTACACGGCGAAGATCGACGGGACGGATCTCGTCGCCGAAGCTCCCGGCGACCGCGCTGGCCTGCTCATTCTCACCTACAGCCCGCTGCTGGTCTCGTCGGGCTCGATGGGCACGTTGTTTTCGTCGCTGCGTCATGAAATCGAACAGCGGTTGGATGGCCCGAGAATGAGAATCGAGTCGAATGGTGTGAGCGAGACCGCGCTCGGCCGAGCTTCGGAGCGAGCGTGGCGCATCGAAGGGACTCCGGCCCGGGTGAGCGCCCGCGCCGTCCCGATCTGTTCGAACACGGGCTCCATCGTGCTCACCACCTTCGTGACGGATCCGGCCGAGGCGCGGATCATCGAGGCGGCGGTCGCTCGAGCGAGTTGGATGAGTCGGGACTTGCCGGTCTGCGGCGAGCTCAACCCCTGATTCGCTGAGGTGCCGCCGACGGGCGAGCTCTACGGCACGATCGCGCAGTCACTTTCTCGGGAAGTCGGGCTGCGCCGAGAGTGTGAGGCGATGAAGATGCTCGTCGAGCCAGTCGATCTTCACGGAGGCGGCGGTGGCGAGCGAATTCTTTCCGGCTCTCGTCGCGACTAACGATACCGAGGCTCGCTCGGCTCCGGTGACGTCTCGTCTCGACGGAAATCTCGAGCTGCGGTCGGCGACGACGTAGCCTTTGGGGGCCAGCGCCTTCTCGTAGAGCCTCCGGAGCTCGTCGACGGACTTCGTCGTCGTGACGACCGCCAAGAAGGGTGTCGTGGCGTTTGCCGAGATCAATTGGGCGTCGTCCGGCAGGACGAGAGGAAACCCGTCGGGGAGCTTGGCCTTCTCCGGCTTCTTGGCGAGCGCCGGAGGCGTGCCCGTGAGCATGCTCATGAAAAAAACGTCGCGCTTGTTCGTCTTCTGCTGCGGCAAACGAACGTCGAGTCCGATGCTTGCCGGCTCGAATCTCACCTGGATGACCTTGTTGCCCCCGCGCAGTGTGTGCTCGGCTTTGATTCGGCGGCCGGCGGTGAGAGCTTCGATTGCCTTCTTGGCCGCTGCTCCATCTTTTTCGATGACGAACTCTACCGTGGCTTCTTCGGCGTAACCCGTCGAGCGTCCGCGGGTGCGCCGAACGGCGAGCTTGCCTTCGTCGCTCTTCACGATTCGCCAACCCGCCTTTTCGACGTTTTCGCGCAGCTTTTCGAAGGTGAGCGCATGAACGATGTCGGCGCGTTTCCTCACTTCCGGATCCGAGCTGCGGCGCGGGTCATCCGGATCTTCCGGGGGTTGTTCGACTTTGGCGGCGGGCGGCTCTTCGTCGCACGCGAGCAGCGGTGTGATGGCGAGCACCGCGAGCGCCAAGACCGCTCGGCGCGCGAGTCTCGAAGCGAAGGCGGGAACGAGGGCGACGGGCACTCGGGTCAGCTCAGCCATTTTGATCGCATTCACCTCGTCGGTGCTCGTATCTCACGTGTCAGGATTTGCCCACCCGATTCGTCAAACCGCATCGAGGATCCCGCTAAGCCCACCGCGCTCGCCAGCGCATTTTTTTGGCTCCGAATCTGACCATCAGTCGCGATAATGTGCCAGCCGACGAAATAGGTGACCAGCGGAGAAAGGGACTGACGATGAAGTCGACGAGGAGGTGTTTTCTGCTCGCTGCCGGTCTGGTGGCTGCGCTCGGTGGAGCGATGGGTTGCAGCGATGATTCGACGGCCGATGGCGGTAGCGATGGCAGCAGTGGCGGTGGTGACGCGACTTGCGCGTCGCTCTGCCAAGAGATCGAGGGTGAGTGCGGTGCCGATCCCGAGTGCATGACCGAATGCACGAGCGACCAAGAGGACGCGGACATGTGCGGGGCCTCGAGCGAATGGCAATCGATGATGAATTGCTGCAAGGGTGCCGACTTCGCCCCGCATTGCGGGGAGAGCGGCTTCGACCCGTGTCAGAAGGGCGCCTGCGAGTCGATGCGGCCTGCCTGCCTGTGAGTCGAGCCCGGACGTCACCCGCGGTGGCGGGGATGTGCGCGACAATGGCGCTGGGCATACTGTCCAGCGGGTGTGCGACGATCGGCTACTACGCCTGGCCCGATCGGAAGGACACCTACGAGATCGAAAAGACCGCTCGGGTCGAGCTCCACTCGGTGCCCCAAGGCGCAACGGTGGTCACTAGTGAAGACGAAGTCCTGGGAAAGACGCCGCTCGCGTACGACGCCAAGTACAAGGTCGAGCGTACTTACTCGCGCGAGCGATGGGCTGGCGTCTACCTGGGCTGCCTGCTCGAGACCGGAGGACTGGTCGGCGGCATGTACGTCGCGATACAGAACAAAGGCGAGAACAAGGGCCTGGTCGGGTTGGGACTGGCTACCGCTTTTCTGTTCCCCATCGACTGCCTCCCGTGGCTCGTCCGCGTGGCCAGCGATACCCGCAAGCAGTCCGTCGAGGACCGCGTGATGCCGAACCAGGTTCGGCTCGAAGCGCGCTGGCCGGACGCGAGGCCGTCAAAGGCGACCGTCGAAGTTCCGCTCGAGCGGTCGGTCACCGTCGAAAAACCTCGAGAGGGCACCTTCGATGAAGCCTTGATGGAGTGGGCGGAGCAAAGCGACCGGGAGCCTCGGCCCGACACGCTGTACCGACTCGGTCATTCGTTCCAACGGCTGTACGCCGTCACGCGGCAAGAGGATCATGGCCTCCGCGCGCGGCACTTCTTCGAACGCTATCTCGAGACCGAGGGAGTTGTGCCGGCCAAACGTGTCGAGGTCGAAGCACTTCTGATCAAGCTGCCCACCGGAGGTGCGAAGTGAAGGCCGTTCTACGAATCGGTCTCTTCGTCGCTCTAGGATTCCTCGGGGCTTGCAAGACCATCTATCGGGACTCC